>NZ_PISE01000018.1 GCF_002835805.1 Niallia nealsonii
TTGTGTGTCTTTTTTTATGAAAAGCGGCCAACAATCCAGTTGATAAACAAAATAGAATCATCGATTTAATAGGCTTATTTAGAAAAAATAATGCTGTGTGTGGTGAATCTCTTTATTATTTTAAAAAAAATGCTTCAAAATCAAAAAATGGGGGTACAAATTATTCATACACAACTAAACAAATAGAAAGAGGAGAAGAATAAATGAATCAAACAATGATGCAATTTTTTGAATGGCATGTAGAGGCAGACGGGAAACATTGGAAAAGATTAAAAGAGCAGGCAGGAACTTTAAAGGAAGCTGGCATTGATTCGATTTGGATTCCACCCGTTACAAAGGGCGAATCCATTAATGATAATGGGTATGGAGTATACGATCTGTATGATTTAGGAGAGTTCGACCAAAAAGGCGGCGTGCGAACAAAGTATGGAACAAAACAAGAGTTGATAGAAGCCATTAAAGCTTGCCACAATGTTGGTTTAGCTGTATATGTAGATATTGTTATGAATCATAAAGCAGCAGCGGATGAAACAGAAACCTTTAAAGTGGTTGAAGTAAATCCGGAAAACCGAGAAGAAGATATTTCAGAACCTTTTGACATTAAAGGATGGACAAAATTTACGTTTCCAGGAAGAAAAGGGGAGTATTCTGATTTTGAATGGAACTTTGAACATTTTAACGGAACCGATTACGACGCAAAAGAGGAAAAAGAAGGAGTATATCGCATTCTTGGGAAAAATAAGGACTGGAATACCCATGTGGATAATGAGTTTGGCAACTATGATTTTTTAATGTTCGCCAATATTGATTACAATAATATGGAAGTCCAAGATGAAATGATTTCTTGGGGAAAGTGGATAAGCGAAGCTCTTCAATGCAATGGTTTCCGTTTAGATGCCATCAAACATATCAACCATAAATTTATTAAGCGATTTGTGGAAAATATGAAAGATAATAACGGCGATGATTTTTATTTTGTTGGGGAGTTTTGGAAAACGGATTTAGAAGAATGCCAAGCGTTTTTAGAAGAAATGGACCATAAAATCGACTTATTTGATGTACCCTTGCATTATAAATTACATACCGCATCACTAGAAGGCAGTGATTTTGATATGTCTACTATCTTTGAAGATACCTTAGTGCAAACAAATCCACAAAATAGTGTAACATTTGTAGACAATCATGATACACAGCCAAATGAATCCCTTGAATCGTGGGTAGGAGATTGGTTTAAGCAGATTGCCTATAGTCTTATCCTGCTTCGCAAAGATGGCTATCCAGCAGTCTTCTACGGAGATTATTTTGGAATCGGCGGCGATGAGCCTATTGACGGCAAAAAAATGGCGATTGATCCATTATTATATGCACGAAAACAAAAAGCATATGGCAAACAAGATGATTACTTCGATGATCAGCATATTATTGGCTGGGTTCGCCATGGAGAGGAGTCTATAAAAAAATCTGGCTGTGCAGTTGTTATATCCAACCATGAGGAAGGCGTCAAAAGAATGTTTGTTGGCGAGAATCGTGGTGGAGAGAAATGGATAGATTTCACCAATACAAGAAAGGATAAAGTGGAAATAGCGGAAGATGGTTTTGCCGATTTCCCAGTGGATGGAAAGAGCGTCTCCGTTTGGGGGTTAGCAGACTAATCGCAATTTAGGATAAATCATCAAAAAGGTGATTTATCCTATTTTTTTGAAATAAAAGGAAAGGAGATTAACTAGAAAGGAGCGAATATACTAAAAAAGAAAAGAAAGGAAGAAACGTATGTACGAATTAAAGACAAAAGAAACAGAAAATAGTGTAATTGAATTTATTGAAAGTGTAGAAAATCAAAAAAAAAGAGCGGATGCCTATCAATTGCTTAATTTATTTACTGATACAACAGGATATCAAGGGAAAATGTGGGGACCAAGCATGATTGGCTTTGGATCTTATCATTATACATATAAAACAGGACACGAAGGAGATGCCTTTTTAGTAGGGTTTTCGCCAAGGAAATCAAAAATAAGTTTATATTTTGCGGAAAATGATCCGAAAAAAGAAGAACTGTTAAGCAGGCTAGGAAAACATACAACAGGAAAAGCTTGTGTTTATATTAATAAGCTTGCCGATATAGATACAACTGTATTAAAAGAACTCATTGAGCATTCCATTGCTTTTTTGCAGGAATTATACCCGCCAAAATAAGTTAGACCTTTGCCATTCTCCTTTTTGCATAAAAAATATCTCTTGCACTTATACTAATTTTGTACCAAAAAGGAGGAGTTCACATGGCAAAAAAGAACAAAAAAAATGATGCAGCACAGAAAAATAAAAAAGGCTTTGATTCTGCGGTATTAAATGAAGAATTTGCCCATGAATTTGGAAGTGCGGCAACAAATAAAATTCATAAAGATAAAGCTAAAAAAGAAAAAGCAGCAAAAAACAATGGAGAATATAAAGAATAAAACAGCCTGGGATGTGAGTATATTGATATACTCACATCTTTTTTTAGAAAAGAGAAAAAGCGGATCAATATTTTGTTGGATGGGACACTCTTTCATTAATTAATGCAGCGCTTGCGCAAGGAAAAGAAAGAACAGGGCTAAACTGGTTTTTGTTATCACTATTTCTTGGACCGGCTGTGACTCTATTATTGCTGTTCGCTGAAAAACGATAGCGTTTTTCAAACAGATAATCTCTTTGCTTCAAACGTTCTGTTAGCATATAATAAAGAACGAGATAAAGTACTTATATAATCTGTACTAAATTGGAACAAAATGATCGGAGAGACAAAGATGATAGTAAAAAATGAACAAGATATTAATGGCCTAAAAGAAATTGGAAAAATCGTCAGCATTATTCGCGAAGAACTTTATAAAAAAACAGTTCCTGGTGTAACGACAAAAGAATTAGATAATTTAGCTGGAAAGTTATTTGAAGAGCATGGGGCAGTATCTGCACCAAAAGCTATGTATGATTTCCCTGGATATACTTGTATTTCGGTAAATGATGAAGTGGCACACGGCATTCCAGGAGAAAGAGTTATTCAAGAAGGAGATTTGGTAAATATTGATGTGTCTGCAAGCAAAGATGGCTATTTTGCGGATACGGGTAAATCTTTTGTTGTCGGAAATGGAGACCCTAATTTAGTAAAGCTTTGTGAAGTCGCCAAAGAAGCATTTGAAGAAGGATTAAAATGTTTAAAACCGGGAGGAAAAAAGAACCGCATCGGCAAATTTGTGTTTAATACCGCAAAGAAAAATGGATTTACCGTTATTAAAAATTTAACGGGACATGGTATTGGAACCTCTTTGCATGAAAAGCCAGACCATATTTTAAACTATTTTGATGCATGGGATAATGAATTATTGCGTGAAGGCATGGTTATCGCATTTGAACCATTTATTTCAACAAAAGCAGAAGAAGTATATGAAAAAGAGGATGGATGGACTTTTTCAACAAAAGAGAAAAGTTTTGTTGCCCAATATGAGCATACTGTAATTATTACAAAAGATAAACCAATTATCACTACTCTATAATCCCATTATAAGCTATCAAAAAGGAAAGCATAAAACTTTCCTTTTTGATAGCTTTCTTATTAGTATTGTGAAAAATCTTTTATTTTATATGAATTAGAATAGTTTTTTATTTAGAAAGCGAAAAATCAACTATAAATCTATCGATTAATTATATTTTGAAAATTAAAATACTTTTTTATTATAATTTAAAAGGTTGACAGTCTAGTGAATATTGCGTATTGTTATTTGTATAAATGAATAATAAAAAATCCTTATCAGCTCAAGATGAGGTAGAGGTCGCGATTTTTATCAGTATAAAGATGGAAAGTTAGAGAGCTTGTTGATATCTTTAGAAAGGAACAATCGCCGAAGCGTTATTATTCTCTAATAATAGTAGCTGGGACTGTATTCGAATAGGTACAGGACTGTCATAGGAATTACTATGATGAACTATCTTTTTTATCTGATGGTGTTTTGTATACGCACACCATGACTAGAGGTGTGTTTTTTTATGCCCCATTATTTGGCTATTGTCTAAATTACCTTAAAAAAGCCAAATACACATCCCAGATTTAAATAATAGTGAATAAGTGTATTCACTTTCTTCCCTTTGCGAATGATGCACATGATATTCGTAATCTATACAGAATATATTCTTACAGTAAATTCTCCAATCTTTGAGCACAAGGACAATCAAAGGAGACAACAACATGAATACTACAGGAAAACTTGGACTAGGCATATTAATCTCCCTCGTTGTTGGAAATATGGTCGGTTCTGGGATTTTTATGCTTCCACGTTCCCTTTCAGAAGTAGCAAGTCCTGCCGGCGTTATTGCGGCTTGGTTACTAACAGGCTTAGGTGTACTAGTTACGGCACTTGTATTTGGCAATCTAGCCAAAAGGAAACCAGAGCTTAGTGGTGGGCCACAAATCTATGCAAAAGAGCTGTTTAAACCAGGATCAAAAAAATCATTGCTATCTGGTTTTATGTCTACATGGGGCTACTGGATTGGAAATTTAGCCGGCAATATTGCGATTATTACTACATTTGCGGGTTATCTATCTACTTTTTTCCCGATCTTAACAAGTCAATCCGTTCTATTTACAGTCGGAACATTTGATTTAAAAGTAGGAAATGCTTTAACATTTGCGGTTTGCACGATTCTTTTATGGGGAACCAATTTTATCATCCTTAGAGGGATCGAAAGTGCTGGAAAACTTAACTTTATTGCAACTGCAGCAAAAGTTGCTGGATTTTTATTATTTATTGTCGTGGCACTATTCGCCTTTCAAAAAAGCAATATCTTGCCGTTTACGGCACCAAGATATGACGAAGCAGGAAATTCCGTTAGTTTATTTGGACAAATTAACAGTGCAGCCATTACGACATTATGGGCATTTATTGGGGTAGAATCAGCTGTTGTCTTTTCCTCACGAGCGAAAAAACAATCTTATATTAAAACAGCTACGATTTTTGGATTATTGATTGCACTAGCCATTTACATTGGAATCAGTACATTAGTAATGGGGATTTTAAGCCAAGATGCATTAATTTCTTCCCAAAAGCCATTAATTGATGCAATGGAAAACATTTTAGGACCGGTCGGCGGAAAAATTCTTGCGGCTGTTGGATTGATCAGTTTATTTGGTTCGACTATTGGCTGGGTGATGCTAAGTTCAGAGGTTCCTTATCAAGCGGCAAAACAAGGAATATTTATCCCAGCATTCTTAAAAGAAAATGAAAAAGGCATTCCGATTTTTTCTTTAATTGTTACAAATATTCTTGGTCAATTATTTATTTTCTCAACGATTTCTAACAGCATTTCTCAAGCTTTTGATTTTGTTATCTATATTGCAACATTGTCTTATTTAATTCCTTATTTGATCTCCTCTTTTTTCCAGCTGAAGCTAACAATTACTGGGGAAACATATAAAACGAAAAAAGAAAGAATAATAGATGGCATTATTGGCGGTCTTGCAACCATCTACTCCATTTGGGTCATTATTGCTGGAACGGCGGACATTAAAACATTTACATTCGGCGTAATCCTAATTGCAAGTGGTATTATTTTTTATAATCAATTAAACAAACAGCCAAAAGCTGTATCGGCGAACAAAAAATCTGCATAAGTAGAAGGAAGAAACATCTATTAATTGGATGTTTCTTTTTTATTTATCCGGCAGTAACGGGCAGTAAGACCCCCACCTCAAGATGATAAGAGGAAACGAGAAATCTAGGTGGGGGATCACTGCCCGTAAAGGCCCGATTGGTTCAACAATCAGTGGGGGAGGAAGAAAACCCCCACTGATTGAAGTTTCACTTTATAGAACTCATTTAATTTTCAAAATTTTTATAATAATAGTTGAATATTTATTAATAATAATGTATAAATATAATTAACAGATAACGTACGAGGAGAAATGAGCAATGGACTACATCATAAAAGAGGAATTGCCGAGCTTTGATTTATTTGCAGCACTACATGAAGCGAGCGGTTTAATAAAAAATAAAAAAGGCAACTATACAAGAGAACAATTATATACAGCAGCACAAAACAGTTGGTACTGCTATTCTATATATGATGGGGAGCAGCTAATTGCATTTGGCAGAATGATTTCAGATGGCGTATATCAAGCGCTGATCTGTGATGTAATGGTGGATCCAAGCTATCAAGGAAAAGGGTTAGGAAAAGGGATTATTGAAGGTTTGCTGCAAAAATGCCAAGAAACAGGCATTCAATCAATTCAGCTTTTTTCTGCAAAAGGAAAAAAACAATTTTATCAAAAATTAGGATTTCAAGAAAGAGAAGCAGATGCTCCAGGTATGTCCATCCTTATTTAAAAAACTCATGAATAGACTATTTCATGAGTTTTTTTGCGTTTTTTTCTTTATTTCCATCATCCTTTTAATGCATATAAATCCTTAAAATGGCAAGTATAAAATGTACATATTCAAGGAGGTAGGAGAATGGAAGAAAAAAAACATAATGAACAGGATGATTTATTAACTAATCAACAAGGTCATCCTGTGACAAATAACCAAAATGTCCGAACGGTCGGAAATAGAGGACCGACTACATTGGAAAACTATGATTTTTTAGAAAAAATCAGCCACTTCGACCGAGAGCGCATTCCTGAAAGAGTCGTGCATGCAAGAGGTGCTGGCGCCCACGGCTATTTTGAAAGCTACGGGACAGTTGGCGATGAACCGATTAGCAAGTATACACGAGCAAAGCTATTCCAAGAAAAAGGCAAACGCACGCCGCTGTTTGTGCGCTTTTCGACTGTTGTTCATGGTGGACATTCACCTGAAACATTCCGTGATCCACGTGGATTTGCGATTAAATTTTATACAGAAGACGGAAACTGGGATTTAGTAGGAAATAACCTGAAGATTTTTTTTATCCGTGATCCATTAAAGTTCCCAGATATGGTTCATTCTTTTAGGCCAGATCCTGTTACCAATTTATCTGACCCAGAAAGAATGTTTGACTTTTTGTCCCAAACACCTGAATCGATGCAGATGATTACTTTTTTATTCTCTCCTTGGGGAATTCCTGCGAATTACCGGCAAATGCAAGGATCAGGAGTGCATGCCTATAAATGGGTGAATGAAGAAGGCAAAGGAGTTCTTGTGAAATACCATTGGGAGCCGAAACAAGGGATTAAAAATTTAACGCAACAAGAGGCAGATAAAATTCAAGGGATGAATACAAATCATGCTACGCAAGATTTATATGAAGCGATTGAAAAAGGCGAGTATCCAGAATGGGAGCTTTATGTGCAGATTATGGAAGATGGAGAGCATCCTGAACTAGATTTTGATCCATTAGATCCAACTAAACTGTGGTATAAAGAAGATTACCCATGGCTGCCTGTCGGAAAAATGGTATTAAATAAAAATCCTGAAAACTATTTCACAGAAGTGGAACAAGTGGCCTTTGGTACAGGTGTTCTTGTCGATGGCCTTGATTTTTCTGATGATAAATTGCTGCAAGGAAGAACGTTCTCCTATTCTGATACACAAAGGTATCGAGTTGGCTCGAACTATCTCCAACTGCCTATTAATCGCCCCAAAAAACATGTAGCTACCAATCAAGAAGGGGGACAGATGGATTATCGCACAAACTTCGATCAACACAAAAATCCGCATGTAAACTATGAACCATCTGTTATTGGCGGCTTAAAAGAAGCGGGGAATCCTGGAAAAGAACATACCCCCTATGTAGAAGGCAATGTGACAAGAGAAACGATCGATCGAGAAAATAATTTTGGTCAAGCCGGGGAAACATATCGCCGTTTTACAGATTTTGAACGAGATGAACTAATCCGTAATTTATCTGATGCATTAAGCGCATGCCGAGAAGAAATTCAACAGATTATGATTAAGATGTGCACAAAATGCGATGAAGATTACGGGAAACGAATTGCAGAAGCGATTAAACAAAACAAAGAAAACAAAAAAGAGGAAATGGATGAGGCGGTCGTTTTTGCAGAAGATGCGGCACATCCATCAGACCCATATTAATAACACAACTATTTAAAAGTGCTGAACACTGTCCAGCACTTTTCTCTTTTGAAAAAGGGAATTAATTGACAATCATTGGAATGTATGATATTAAAATATTGTTTAGCACTCGCCATTGCCAAGTGCTAGCAATTTATTTTACAATAGAGTACATAAAAGAAAGCGGAAAGGGGATTTATGAAAATGGTAGAAACAAAAGAATTTAAAGCCGAATCAAGACGATTATTAGAAATGATGATTAACTCGATTTATTCGCAAAAAGAGGTATTTTTGCGGGAGCTGATTTCCAATGCGAGTGATGCCATTGATAAAATCTACTATAAAGCGTTAACAGATGAGACGTTAAGTTTTGAAAAAAACAATTATTATATTAAATTAACAGCAGATAAAGAGAATCGTACCTTAACAATCTCAGATACAGGAATCGGTATGACAAAAGAAGAGCTGGAAACAAATCTTGGAACAATTGCAAAAAGCGGCTCTTTAGCATTTAAATCAGAAAATGAATTAAAAGATGGCCATGATATTATTGGGCAGTTTGGTGTGGGCTTTTATGCTGCATTTATGGTCGCAGATGTTGTAACAGTTATCACGAAGGCGTTAGACAGCGATATTGCTTATAAATGGGAATCCCACGGGGCAAATGGTTATACCATTGAAACAGGAGAAAAAGAGACAGTCGGAACAGATATTATCTTGAAAATTAAAGAAAATACAGAAGAAGACTCTTATGAAGAATTTTTAGAAGAATATCGTTTAAAAGCAATTATTAAAAAATACTCTGATTTTATTCGTTATCCAATCAAAATGGATATCACGGCAACAAAACCAAAAGAAGGCACAGAAAATGAACTGGAAGATGTGACAGAAGAACAAACCATCAACAGCATGGTGCCCATTTGGCGCAAAAATAAAAATGAACTAACAGAAGAAGACTACCAAAATTTCTATACAGAAAAACGTTTTGGATTTGATCAGCCATTAAAGCATATTCATATTAGCGTTGATGGATCCATCTCCTATCAGGCCATTCTTTATATTCCAGAAAAAACACCTTTTAATTATTATTCGAAAGAATATGAAAAAGGATTGGAACTATACGCAAATGGTGTACTAATCATGGAAAAATGCGGTGATCTTCTTCCTGATTACTTTAGCTTTGTAAAAGGCATGGTAGATTCAAGTGATCTTTCGCTTAATATTTCACGAGAAATTCTGCAGCAAGATCGTCAGTTAAAACGAATTGAAAAAAATCTGACAAAAAAAATTAAAAGCCAGCTGCAAACGATGCTTAAAAATGAACGAGAAAAATACGAAACATTTTATGAATCATTTGGCAGACAGCTAAAATTTGGTGTATACAGCGATTTTGGTGCAAACAAAGACATGCTTCAAGATTTGCTTCTGTTTTATTCATCCAAAGAGAAAAAGCTTGTTTCCCTTGATGAATATGTTACACGTATGAAAGAAGACCAAAAGTATATCTATTATGCAGCAGGAGAATCCATTAAAAGAATTGAAAGATTACCGCAAACAGAACTTGTGGCAGATAAAGGCTACGAAATTCTTTACTTTACAGAAGATATTGATGAATTTGCCATTAAAATGCTGATGAATTATAAGGAAAAAGAATTTAAATCTGTATCTGCAAGCGACTTAGAGTTAAATGAAGAAGAAAGCAAAGTCGATCCAAAGCTGGAAGAAGAAAATAAAGATTTATTAGAAGAAATGAAAAATATCTTAAATGGGCAAGTTAGCAAGGTGAAGATTTCTTCCCGTTTAAAATCTCATCCTGTTTGTTTATCAACAGAAGGAGAAGTAACGATTGAAATGGAAAAAATCTTAAATGCTATGCCAGATAATCAACATGTAAAAGCCAATAAAGTATTGGAAATCAATAAAGATCATGCAGTATTCCAATCGCTTACAAATGCTTTTGCAAGTGATAAAGAAAAATTAGCCCTTTTTACAAATTTATTGTATAACCAAGCTTTATTAATTGAAGGACTGCCAATTAACGATCCAGTTGAATTTACCAATAATATCTGCAAAGTAATGGTATAATCGAACGGTTTCTATAAATAAAAAGACCGCTTTCTGTAGGAAACTAATTCCATAGGAGGCGGTCTTTTTTAGGCTCTTATTGGAACGGCAGCTGTACATGTTCTGCACTAGTTTTCCGTTTTTTTTACATTTAGTTGATCAAAAAACAGACGATGACCGCTGAATTTGGCATCGTCTGTTTTTCTTTCTTTACTTAAAAAGAAAGGAAAGGTCTGTTTTATGACGTTAGTTTGAATTTCGAAATAAGACGATTTAAACGGGAAACAACCAAGGAGCTTTGTTCCGAATCAAACCGGGAATCTTGTATAAGATTGACCATTTTTGCAGCAGCTGTATCAATATTTTGTACGGTATGTGTATTTTTTTCATTGATTGTTGCAATATTAGAAATGATTTCTGTCATCTCATCCGTTACATTTGGTCCTGTAGCAGATGCTTGAGCAATATTGTTTAATACCTCATGAACACTATGAACAAATTCAGAGCCTGTTTCTACTTCTTTGCTGCTTTCTTGAATCGCTTTTTGAACATGGACGGAACTTTCTTCGATTTTCTCCAGAGTTTGACCAATCTCTTTTGTCGCATTTGTTGTTTGATCCGCTAATTTCCGTATTTCTGTTGCGACAACAGTAAACCCTTTACCATATTCGCCAGCTCTTGCCGCCTCTATGGTAGCATTTAATGCGAGAAGATTTGTTTGCTGGGCAATAGAATCAATAGAATCGACCACTCGGCCAATATTTTGAGACAGTTTCATAAAATCTTCTGTGGATTGTAAAGCATGTCCTACCTTTTCTACAATTTGATTCATTTTGGTAGTGATGCCCTCTACTTGTGCTAAGGCTCCATTTAATTGCTGCTGAGAAAGATATTCCATTTCTTTCATCTTATCGCTAATTTGATCTACTTGCTTCATCGCTTCTTGAATATCTTGATACTGATGATTCATGCCGAGAAGCATTTCCCCCATTTGTCTAATAACAGAATAAGAATTTTCTTCTACAAGCATCGTTTTATTTTGCAGAGATTCATTTGCTTGTTCCACATCTAAAGTTGCTAATTTAACTTTTGTCATCAGCTCATCTTGGCTATCAATCATATTATTTACCCAGCGACCAAGCGTACCTGATTCATCATTCAAAAGCAACTTTTTATCTAACCTTATTGTTAAATCTCCGCCGCCTTCTGCAATTTTACGTACAATATCGTTCATTTGCCGCAGTCTTGATACAACTGGATTTAATATTTTTTTATAAAAGAAAAAGCCGGCAAAAGAAAGATAAACCGTCTGTATGAATGCAAGCAGGATAGGAGGAATAGCAAATATCATCGTAAACATAATATTTAATATAAGGGCAGTAATTAACATAAACGTAACTTCTTTACCAAACTGCCAATTTAAAGAGCGGTTTCGGTACACCTCTTCTAAATCTGCTTCACACATCATTCCCCATGTATCAATAGACCCAGGCATTTGAAAGGTTACTCCCTTTCCGATGACAGGGATATGGCGATAATCCGAATATCCCGGAAATTCTATAAATAAATTTTCCCCATTTTGAATGGTATTAGAAACACCTGGATGCAGTTCATTTGTTGCAGGATCTGTAAAACGAATTTCAAACTCGGTATGCTTTTTTATTTGAACAGTACCCCAAGATTTGGTGTGGATGCCGTCTTTAAGGTTTTCTCCAAAAGTAAAGGTATGATCTTCAAAACGACTTCGAGACAAGGCTATTCCTTGAGAAATGGCAGGATTGAACGTAGATTTCGCCATAAATAGATAATTATCTCCTGAATCTTGAAACACATGGCCAGCTTCACGCTGTATTAAATCTCCAACTACATCATTAGGAATTCTCCCGGAAAGAATATATTTCAATTGACCTCTTTGCATAACTGGCTGCAAAAAAAGCAGTGTTACTTCATCATGGAAACGAGAACTTCTTGCCCCAATTTCTAATGTAAAAGTGTCTTGAAAAGGTCCATAAAGAAAAGGCTTATTATGTTTGAGAACATACTCTATAGCTTTTTGATAACTGCCAGCTGAATCTTTTGCATTGGCATAGGATGCTCCGATATGAGAGGAATAGGTGGAGGCCAAAACAATCTTCTCTTTATCTAGCAAAAATAATTCTGTAAAATCTCTGCTTTTTTGTAGTTTATTCTCCAAAATTTGTTTAAAATTATCAGATAGCATATGTTCCAATTCCAACGCAGTTTTTTCAAGAAAATCCCATTGTCCGTTTGCCCATCCTGTTAGGACATCCAACCTTGTTTTTGCAATCCCTTCAAACGTTTCTTCTATCGTTTTCGTCCGATTCTTATTTAGCCGAAAGGACCACCAAAGAGGAAATCCTTCCCGAAAATCTAACCAACCAAAATAACCCATATTTACCACCATCCATACATCCTGTAAATTTTCCTTCTTCTGTTTGCAGTGAGACTATCAGTCTATATTTTCTTAAATAATGGCTACAAGGCTTCTTTAAGGGGAAGAAATGATCCTTCTCACTAGCAGTTATTATTAGCAGTCTTATAAAATAAAAAAGAAAAGTAAAGACCTTTAATTATGACAATAGAACTATAAACTGAAATATTCTTTTATTATATTCAGATTTTTCGATCATTACAATAGCGAAATTGTGATATAAATTAACAAGGAAGGGAAGAAATGATATACACCAACGTGGAAAACGTTTTCGGAATGAAGAAGAAATATCCTTATCATCATTATTTTACGCTTGTATGGGTGAAAATAAATAGTCCTAATACTATTGTAATAGGACTATAGGTTATGGCTGTACCAAAAGCTAAATATTGTATTTTGAAAACAGTTTTTTAAGAAGCCTAAATTTCTGTTTGGAAATAAGCTGCTTTACTAAAAGGCGAATCATGTTGAAGACGATCGATCTACAGTTTCGGCAGAGGATTTAAAGCAGGTCCTTCTATCACTTCTCCTGTATAAGCAAATCTTGATCCATGGCATGGGCAATCCCATGTTTTCTCACTTGAATTCCAGGCTACTTCACAACCAAGATGGGTGCAGGTAGTATCAACTTTATGAATAGTTCCGCTGCTATCTTTGTAGCATCCTACTTTTTTTCCATCCATATGTAAGATAGCCCCTTCATTTGGCAATAAGGCTCTTTCTTGTTCTCCAATATCCAATTTCCCAGAGACAAAATGTTTTGCCACATCCAAATTAGTGGTGATAAATGTTTTTATTGCAGGATCTGGATGAAATCGAGATGGGCTAAATAAAGAGCGGTACGGATTGTCTTTTTCCATAATGATATCCCGCAATAGAAGAGAGGCGGCTGTTCCATTTGTCATCCCCCATTTTCTAAAGCCAGTTGCAACCAAAATAGAAGGTGTATTTTTTGTTAATTCACCAACATATGGTATTTTATCCAATGTGGTTAAATCTTGGGCAGACCAACTATATTCTATTTTATCTGTCTTCAGAATTTCTTTACTGAATGTTTTTAAGGCATCATAATGAACGGCTGTATCTTCATCTTGACCTGTTTTATGGTTTTCGCCGCTTATTATTACCCATTCTTGTCCGTTATTTTTAATGGAGCGCATGCTTCGAACTGGTTTTTCCCCATTATAATACATGCCGAAAGGATAAGGACTGCTTGCTTTCAAGGCGATACAATAGGACCTTTCTGCATACATCCTTGCAAAATAGAACCCTTTTTTATCATAAAATGGAAAGTGAGAAGCAATGACCACATATTTACAGGAAACACGATAATTATTTCCTGTTAAAACCGTTGGTGTGTCCTTTTCTTCTATATCTTGTGCTGGAGTTTGTTCAAAAATGGTGACATTGTTTTTCTTCATTTCTAAAAGGATAGCATGTAAATAGATTAATGGATGAAATTGATATTGATCGGTCATATTTAAAACAGCTTTTGTATCAATAGGAAAGGGAATACTATCTATTAACTGACTTTCTATTCCTAATTTTTGGTATGCTTCATATTCTTTTTCTACTTTTTCGGCATACTTTTCACTAGTTGCATAGAGATAGCTGTTTTCCTTTGTAAAGGAACAATCGATTGACAGTTTTTCTGCTATGTCTTTCATAAACTGCTGGCCTTTTTTGTTTGCTTCATAGTAGAGTTTTGCTTGTTCTTCTCCAATATTGCCAATCAACTCATCGTAAATAAGGCCATGTTGCAGGGTGATTTTTGCAGTCGTATTACCTGTTGTGCCTTGTAAAACTTTATCGGCCTCTAGTACGGTGACCTTTAACCCTTCTTTGCTTAAGAGATAAGCAGTCGTAATCCCAGTGATTCCACCGCCAATAATGCAAACATCTGTTTCAATATTTTCTGTTAGTTTTGGAAAAGTTGGCAGATTACTTGTTTGCTTCCAATAGGATGTATGTTCCTTCGTCACATTAAACTCTCCTCTAAAATATACTGTTTTATTTTATAGTTTCCTAAAAAAGGAAAATTAAAACAAACATCTTATGCATTTCCTACAAAGGATAGAGGAGAAACTATCGGAACAAAAATAACTGCTAGAAAAAAAACTGGATGCCATGATAGCCAAAATATAGCCCGAAAAGAATTAAACCAACTGCAGAAATTTTGGAAATCAGCTGAATAATATGCTCTGATATAAAATTGCGAGAAAAACTGGATAATAAGGCAACGGAAAAATCCCAGACTGCAACGCCAAAAAGGATGCATCCTGTAAAAAAAATAAGCTTGCTTGTACCATATTTTGTGACAGTAGAAACAAGTACAGAGCCATATATCCCTAACCAAAATACAATCGCTAACGGATTCATAAAACTCATCATAAATCCTGATAAAAAGGACCAGAAAATCGATTTTTGTTCTTTTTTGCTTCGTGTTAAAACAGTAGAAGTTTTTACAAATCCTTCCACACCAGAGTATAAGAGCACAAAACCTCCAAATAACCATAAAAAGGTTTGAATAATTGGAGTGTTAATAAACTTAACTAGTCCAAAATAAACAAATAATATATATACAATATCTGCAAGCATAGCTCCTATTGCCAATATCCAAGCATAGGAAAATCCATCTCTTAGGCCCCTATTAATGACTGCTGCATTAATTGGTCCCATCGGTGCTGCAAGAGAAAGTCCAAGTAACACATAATACAAAATGCTTCCCATCTGCTATGTCCTCCTATAAACATGTCTATATAAAACGTATTCAAGATGGCTGGTTTGTACGACACTTATTTAAAGGAAGCTAGAAATATCTATACTAATCCCCAAATAGATTAATTACTTGTAGCAAATAAAAAAACAAGCTAATATAGTAAAAAAGGACTATGTTTAAGTGTTCAACTGCAAAAAATAAATAGATAAAGCTTTGGATGGGAGAAATGTAATGAAATGTGATAGTTGTCAACCAAAACAAAAGGGCTATACCGTCATTTTTTCTAATGTGGAAGATATGGAAAAAATTCAATATTATTTTATTAAATTTGCTGAAACAGAATATAAGATGATCAACACCTCTACTATTTGGCTTATAGAACCACATTTTTTCTCCTTGATGGATTATGTTTGTAAACACCTAAAAATAGAACAAGTATATGCCGTTGAATCTGACCCTTTAAACCCATTCGAAAAGATAGAAGAAAAACAGCCTCTCACCTTTTTTAATGAAAGCAGAAAATCTAGCTGGATTGATGATGTAATAGAAGAAAATAGGCTAATAACCTACTTTCAGCCTATTATTGGCGTACATAATAATGAACCAGTTATTATCGGACATGAATTACTGTCAAGAGGCATGGAGAAATCAGGAGAAATTATTCCCCCGTATAAACTATTCGAAGCAGCAAGAATACATAATCGTTTATTTTCATTGGATAGAGCATGTCGCATGCAAGCGGTCAGACAGGCTGCTTCTGTTGATGATGTTTTAGTGTTCATCAATTTTATTCCTACCGCCATATATGTGCCTGAACATTGTTTAGCAAGTACATTTCAATTAATCAATGAATTAGAAATCCAACCACATCAAATAGTGTTTGAAGTAGTAGAAACGGATGAAGTAAAAGATATTCACCAGTTAAAAAGAATACTGGACTATTACCGCAGCCATGGTTTTTTATACGCTTTAGACGATGTTGGATCGGGATACAATGATATTGATAAATTAATGGCATTAAAACCTGATATTGTAAAACTTGCAATAGAGTATACAAATGGGGTGTCAAGCAATGTAGAAAAACAAAAAATGGCCAAATTGGTTTTGAAAAGTTGCCGCCAAATTGGAGCAAAAGCACTTGCAGAAGGGGTAGAAAAGGAAGAAGATTACGTCTTTTTAAAAAAAATGGGCTATGATTTATTCCAAGGCTATTTCTTTTCTAAACCTTTACCGACTCCCCTACAGCAAGAAAAATTAACAAGTATGCTTAGAACACATTGATATCCTTCGCCATATATGCAATAATAAATTTACTTTAACTTCATATAATCTTATCCAGAGAGGTGGAGGGATGTGGCCCTATGATACCTCGGCAGCGGATTCTTTTGAATACTGTGCCAATTCCAGCAGACATTTGTCTGACAGATAAGAAGAGATAATTAAGGAATCCCTTCTGTCTAAAAGTGGATTCTTTTTTTTAGACAGGTTTAAAAAAATTCCTCCTGGATAAAGATTATAAGCTAGAGATTAGCTGCTTCTTAGGAAAAAATTCAGAGTGATCAGCAGCACTCTCTCTTTAATACCAAGTAAACGCATAAAACACCTTGGAATAATCCGTAATACAGGAGGAAAACTACTTGAATCAACAACTTTTGAATATAGCAGATAAAGAACGGTATAAAGAGCAGCTTATTGATTTATTGCTTAACAATGGCATCTATAAAAAGGGAACGTTTCATTTGTTTGAATTATCCGTTACAGAGCTAGAGGAAGCGTGGGGGAATTTAGGAGAAAAACAAGCATAATTGCTGTTTTTCTCCTGTTCAGTTATTTGTTCGCTTTCTATTATCAATTAAAAAGTTCCTGGAATTGTTTCACATTAAAATAAATGGTAGTATTATGTAAATATATATAAATTTTTTACATTTCCATCCCATGAATCATCATGATAGTTAACCAGCAAAGCATAGGAGAATATCTATATGATTAAAAAAAATCTATCAAATCAAAAACATGAGGAAATGGATCGCTTTCGAGCATTAGTTGAACAAGTAAATGATTGGATATGGGAAGTAGATCATACCGGAATATATACATATGCCAGTCCACGAGTGAAAGATATGTTAGGATATGAACCAGAAGAAGTGATTGGAAAAACCCCTTTTGATTTAATGCCAGAATGGGAAGCAAAAAGAATTGCCCCCATTTTTGAAGAATTTCTTTCGAAAAAACTACCAATTGAAAATTTAGAAAATATCAATATCCATCGAGATGGATATGAGGTGGTGCTAGAAACAAGCGGTTCTCCTGTCATTGATTCAAAGGGGAATTGCGTTGGTTATCGCGGCATGGACCGGGATATTACGTCTAAAAAAGCGGCTGAAAGAAAACAGCAACAGTTATTGGATATAATTAAAGAATCACCTGATTTTATTGGAACAATGGATCCATCAGGCAATATTACCTTTCTTAATACAACAGCCAAAACAATATTAGGCATCAAGGAAACTTCCGAATTTCCAATAGAAGCCATTCATCCTAAATGGGCAAGTGATTTATTGAAACAAAAAGCGATGCCAATCTCTATAAAAGAAGGGGTATGGAAAGGGGAAACCGCCATTGTCACAAAGGGTGGAAGGGAGATACCCATTTCGCAAATTATCATTGCCCATAAAACACCTCAAGGAGATGTAGAATATTTTTCCACTATTGGAAGGGATATTACAGAAAGGGTTCAATTAGAAAAACTTATAAAGAAAAAAGCTTATTTAGATGAATTGACCAATCTGCCTAATCGTCGTTTTTTACACGGTGAATTGACTAAATATATCAATGGAAAGAAAAAGTTCGCATTGCTTTTTGTTGATATCGATAATTTCAAAATAATTAATGATACGTATGGTCATCATAATGGCGATCTCGCTTTATCAGCTATTTCCAAAAGACTTTCTACCAGCGTTCGCAAAGAAGATTTTGTGTGCCGATATGGGGGAGATGAATTTATTATTCTTTTGCGGAATATTGTAGAATTGACACAAATCAAGCAACTTGCTGATCGCATTATATCTGCTTTTCAAGAACCATTTTCTATTCAATCGGAAAACTTTATTGTTACAGCAAGCATTGGCATCAGCATCTATCCTACTCATGGATATACTGTAGATGCCCTCATAACAAATGCCGATAAATATATGTATGAAATTAAAAAACAGGGAAAAAATGACTATCAAATAGGAGATATGACCTAAGTTTGCGTTTTGTTTTGCTTTTCCGTAAAAAAGCAAGGTGGTTTTTCTAGCAAAAATATGATACTATTTAGTCATAATAAGCAGAGGTTCTAGCACCCCTCTTTAAAAAAACTAAGAAGAAGCAGTACTTCTATCTTGGAGTACTGCTTCTTTTTGTGCGGCTAAATAATCAGGTAACTTTATCAAAAACAAAAAGAAAAATGGGTGCAAAAGAAGTGATGATTTGAACCAAAACTTTTAGGGAATGAAAGGAGTTAAGTAAGATGTTAAAAGATGAAAAAGCAGTAGTAGTATTTAGTGGAGGCCAAGACAGCACTACCTGCCTTTTTTGGGCATTAAACACTTTTAAGGAAGTGGAAGCTGTTACGTTTAATTATAATCAGCGCCACAAAGAAGAAATCGAATGTGCCAAAAAAATTGCAAAAGATTTCAAAGTAAACCATCATATTTTAGATATGGCGTTATTAAATCAGCTTGCACCAAATGCATTAACAAGAAATGATATAGAGGTGAAAGAAGGAGAAAATGGCGAATTGCCATCCACTTTTGTACCTGGGCGCAATTTATTATTTCTTTCTTTTGCAGCAGTTCTTGCCAGTCAAGTTGGCGCCAAACATATTATTACAGGGGTTTGTGAAACGGATTTCAGTGGCTATCCAGATTGCCGAGACTCCTTTGTCAAATCGCTAAATGTCTCCATTAACTTAGCAATGGACAGTCAATTTGTTATTCATACCCCTTTAATGTGGCTGGATAAAGCAGACACTTGGAAACTTGCTGATGATCTTCAGCAGTTAGACTATATTAGAACGCAAACATTAACATGCTATGAAGGTATTATCGGCAATGGCTGCGGCGAATGTCCTGCCTGCAAATTAAGAAAAGCAGGCTTAGATCAATATTTAACTTCAAAACAAAAGGCGGAATAAAACATGCAAAAAGATTTATTTGGCTTTCGCATTGTAGAAGGCCTGCAAAAACTAGATGTTGACATTAAAAAAAATGAATTGAATTATCATAAAAAAAGGGTGCTTGTCAGCAAAGAATTTACTTTTGACGCCTCCCATCATTTGCATGCATATGAGGGAAAATGCAAAAATCTTCATGGCCATACATACAAAGTGGTGTTTGGCATTAGCGGCTTTACCGATGAAATTGGGCTTGTTATTGATTTTGGGGATATAAAAAAGATTTGGAAAGAAGAAATCGAAATTTACTTAGATCATCGCTATTTAAATGAAACGCTGCCTAATATGAATACGACTGCAGAAAATATGGTGGTATGGATCTATGAAAAAATGCAGCTGGCTTTAACGAAACATTCTATTAAAGAAGGAACAAGAATGGAATTTGTTCGTCTATTTGAAACACCTACAAGCTATGCAGAAGCAAAAAGGGAGTGGATGGAAGTTGAATAAAATTCCTGTACTCGAGATATTTGGACCAACGATTCAAGGGGAAGGCATGGTCATTGGCAGAAAAACAATGTTTGTCCGAACGGCAGGCTGTGATTATAAATGTGCTTGGTGCGATTCTGCCTTTACATGGGATGGATCGGCCAAACATGAAATAAAACAGATGACAGCAGAGGACATTTGGGAGCAATTATATGCCCTCGGTTCTGACCGGTTTGACCATGTGACCATTTCAGGAGGCAATCCAGCTCTCCTTGCTTCTTTAGCAAGTTTTATCTCATTATGCAAAGAAA
This sequence comes from Niallia nealsonii, assembly GCF_002835805.1. Lineage (GTDB taxonomy): Bacteria > Bacillota > Bacilli > Bacillales > Cytobacillaceae > Niallia > Niallia nealsonii. Next base: position 20,207 of record NZ_PISE01000018.1, read on the forward strand.
AAAACATCCAAGTTGCATTAGAAACACAAGGAAGCAAGTGGCAGGACTGGTTTGATGAAATAGATGATTTAACCATTTCACCTAAACCGCCAAGTTCCCGTATGGAAACAAATTTTAGCATATTAGATGAAATCGTTGCTAAATTACAAGCAAATCATACTAATTTCAGCTTAAAAGTAGTCGTATTTGATGACAAAGATTTGGAATATGCCCAAAAAGTATATGCACGCTATTCGAATGCTCCATTTTTTCTACAAGTGGGCAATGATGATACCACAAACGGAAATAATGACGAATTAGTAACAAAGTTGCTTACAAAATATGAATGGCTAATCGATCAAGTAATGGAATCCAATGAATGGACGAATGTAAGAGTACTTCCCCAGCTTCATGCTTATGTATGGGGAAATAAAAGAGGGGTTTAAAATAGCCTTCGCACCATTAAAGCAGTTACTTTCAGAGGAAAGCTTCTTTATATGTTTATGGAAGAAACCATTTTCACCAGAAAATAGCGTAAAAATAGACATATCGATATGCAATGGATTAAACTATGTTTCTAGAATAATTTTTATTCTTGATAGTATAATGAACATTAGGCAAAAAGAGCTATTATCGTTTTTAATCATTTCGAAAAACTAAAACAAATTTCTGACTAACGAAGGATTTTGTAGAAAAAAATCGAAAAACCAAAAAAAAGAATGTATAATAGAAACTTAGAATGCTAGATTCTAAAAAGAGGGAGGATCTTAAAAGATGGAATGGATATTAGCCATTTTGTTAGTTGCAGCCGTTATTTTGCTTATGATGTCATTTGCTAAAGGCAGACAAGCAGCAAAGGCAGAACAACGAGAAATAGATATGATTCACTTAACTGTTATGGATGAAGTGGAGCAGCTGCAAAAACAAATAAGAAATCTTGAGCTTGATTTAGAAATAATTGAAAAAAATGCTGGCATTCAGTTATCTTCTAAAGACCGAGTAATGATGCGCGAAATTTTAGATTTATATAAACGTAATTACTCTATTGAAAGTATCGCAGGACAAAAAAAACTATCTGTAGCAGAACTAGAGAATCTGCTGTCTCCTTATGTAACTTCTAAAGAAGAAAGGAGAAAAGTAGCAAATGAAGTATAATGTATTAACTAGTTTTTCAGCTGGTTTGCTTCTTGCAACAGCCATTACTGGCGGCGCCTATTTTGTGACAAAAGATGACGTACAAGCAAAAAGCACTACAGCAGAGGAAAAGACAAAAGAAGAAGTAACAAAAGTCGCTAAAACACCAACCGTGGATGAAATGAAAGAGTTGCTTTCCTCTTCTGGATATGTCGTTCAATCAGAGGAAGAAGCAAAAGCAAAAGAAACGGAATGGAGCCAAAAAGTAGAAGAAGCTAAAAAACAGGCATCTTCTAGCGATTCAGGGAAAGTTGTCTATCGCACAACGATTTATGTCTCAAATGGCATGACAAGTATTGATGTCGGCAATACATTAAAAAGCGCCAAAATAATTAAAGAAACTGGTTTTCAATTTTCTAAAAAAGTGGAAAATAAAGGGGTTGAAAAATACCTTAAACCAGGAAGCTATGAAATTGACAGTACGATGTCCACAGATAAAATTATTAGCACTATCTTTAAAAAATAATAACAAAAAAGGATATCCATGTGGGTATCCTTTTTTTTGTTATTTTTTAGGGGGAAATAGGAGGATGTATTAATAACACACAAGCAAGGCTTTTTTTATGACATAAACTACTATAGATTGAAAAAAGAAGGTGTGTTCATTTTGAGAAATCAATATTCTCTTACGAATCGCAAAAAAGGCTTTTGCCTGCCAGGGGGATATCGTTATTGCGGACCAGGATGCAGTCGACCAGGATCTCCAATTAATTATGTAGACGCTTGCTGCAAAAGGCATGATGATTGTGTCGCAAAGTTTGGAGTTTGTACAAGATGTGATCAGGCATTAATTCAATGTGTAAAAGCAAAAACCAAACAGTCTACACAGGAAGGAAAGACTGCTCGACTCATCGCAAACTTTATGAAAATGCGTACCAGATTTTCTATACGTCCTAGAAGATAGCAAGTAAAAGGAACTTTCTGAAAAGGAAAAATCCGCAAAGTCGAAAAATCAAGAATGCTGATAGATTAACATTCTTGAATGGAAAGGGGACATCCAATAGTCAAATCGACTTGTTGGACAGCCCCCCCTGTACATAAATACGATTTCAAATAGTCATTTGTGATTTATCGATAGTTAGGGAATACTCTTCTGACCATTTGGCTAAACTCATTAAAAAGACCGCTTATTGGTTTGCCATTTTCAATATCTCGTCCATAATTGGTCATACGATTGTAAAAATCTGGGTTGGATGAAACATATACATTTTCAATATCTCCATCTGTTTTTCTCACTTTGTTTGCAATTTTATCTTCCATTTTTTTTGTTACTTCTCCACTCTTATTTCCGGTTAATTCAACTGCTACAAAAGCGTTGTGATCTGTTTTAAGAACAACTGCTCTTTTTATACCTTTAATGTCTGAGACTTTATCGGCAATTTTATCTGCTAAATCAAGATCCCCAGTTGTTGCATTATTATTGTTGTTATTTGTTCGATAGCCAACATTTTGTACGTTGACATCATTATTGCGATTATTAACATTTTCATTCATCGCGTTTTCTTTATCATTATTGGCATTACAGCCAGTCAAAATAGTTAAAGCACCAAACAAGACAAATAAACCTTTTGTGATTTTCATTGTATATCCTTCCTTTCTGTTGGAATAGGTTTAAATTTCCCATCTATACTAATTATTATTCCATTAGAGAGATAACAACAATTGTCACTTTTTTTATAAACGAATCTGCAGCTACTAATTTCAGCGAAAAGTTCTTTTGCAAAAAGGAAAATAAAGATTCTATTTTTTAGAATAAATGGTAGACTATCCCTCTAATTAGCAATACATCATTAACTTGTCTTCATAAAAATATCTTTTACAATTAAAAGAAGCAATAGCAATAACAACAATCAGTGGAGGATCTACATTGAATATAGAAAAACAACTCATTAGCTTAATTCATGCTGCTCAAGTGCTAACATCTACATTAGATTTAGATAAAGTATTAAAGCCAAGTGCTACAGATAAACAAGTATCGAATATGGCTCGTAATTTTGTTCCAGTTGTAGCAATTATTGCTTTCATTGTTATATTTAAAGGCGGCGGCACATTGGTTGCCTTATTATTGATGGGATACAGCCTTGTAACACAGCTTTTTCCAACCTTGTTATTCAGTTTACTGAAAAATAATTTTGTCACAAAACAAGGGGCATTCGCTGGAATTTTTTCAGGAGTATTAACGGTTGCCTATGTAACGATTTCAGGCACAACAATGGGCAGCTTGTTCCCGAGACCCGCGCTAGTTGTTAAAACATCGCCAAAAGAAGTGTAAGGAAAAAACGAGATTGTCTAACACCTTTAAAAAATACAAACAGGTGAAGAAAAGTAATAAATTTTTCTTCACCTGTTTTTTGTTTTTTCTTCATGTTTTATCTTGCTATTTACTCCATAAATGATTGACTAGTCTACTATTAAACAAATTTGTGTCAATATTGCAGGTTTCGGCATCAATTCTATATTGTCATCCTCATGCTAGAGAGTCTTTTGGTGCATCTACATTAGAGTCAGGTGCATTTTTTTGTGTAGTAATGCCGATATTCGGTGATGCGCTCCATAAATACGTAGTGTCTTTTATATCATTTTGGTTGTCAGCTGCTGCATTAAATACCTCCGTTAATGATTGACCGCCATCAAAAATTCCATAAATCCCCGGTTTATAGTCAGAAGAGGACATTTTTTCATACTGGCCTTCAATAAAAGCAGAAGTAACAGGGTAGGTTGGTTCAATATCAGCAAAAATGGCTACACCATCTGGCACATGTAACTCTTTAGCTAAATCAATTGCCTTTTGTGCTTCCGATTTGCCATTCTCATAGACTGTTGCATCTTGGGAAGCATTATAAATCAACAGTATTTTATCGTCTTTTGAATGAATCAGGTCGACTTGTTCTTTTCCGAAACATCTTCATTATTCCCTAAATAGCGTGCCACTACTTCAGGGTTCCCAAAGTTTTCATTGAAGCATTGATAAAATGTTTCCGTTGTTTCGCTGGCAGAGTCAATGCCCCACACATATTCAGGAGACTCGTTTTGTTTTTTTATCTTGCTGTTTATTTCCACTATCTTTATTTTCTTCCTGCTTCTCTTCAGTCTGGTTTGGATTGTTTGTTTTATCTTCTTCTTTCTGTTGATTAGAAGCGGTTACATTATGGATAATATTCACATTCACATTGACTTCGACATTATTGATCAGTTTATTTTTTATATCGATTATGTTATTTCCATTGATTTGATTATCAATCTGATTATTTAATGTACCCGTTAATTTCCTTTTTCATAAATTTTCGATTGTATTGTTGACCGTCGCTTTTGCATCGTCATTTAGTTTATTTTGCACATTATTGGTTAAATGGACGTCCAGATTATTCATTTCTGTTTTAATGAAGTTATTGATTTTTTCCTTTGATTCGCCACTAATATTATTTTCAATAGAATTGGAAATAGACAAATTGCTGTTGGTAGTGGATTAATCATTTGCGATAGAAGAGGAAGAGCTTGCAGATTGTTTGTTTTTGGCTTGTTCATCTGCAAGGGCTACGTTTGACTGCAAAAAAAACTAACGCCGATAATCACAAGAAAACAAGAAATGATGGCCCGTAGCATATGTTTTTCCCCTCCATTTCTTCACACCTTTTCTGCAGTTTCTTTCTTCACGTTATGTAAAAGGGCAAAAAGATGTGATGGCTGAAAAAGCTTAAAGGAAGTGTTTAATAAGCAAAAAAGCTTACTTCTAAAGGGCGTTTGTCTATTGACAAAAGAAAAGGCAATAAGGTATGATAAATAGCAATTAAAGCGCACAAATTCATTGACGAGAAAAAGTATTCTGTAAAACAACTCCAAAGAGAGCCTGGTGATTGCTGAAAGCCGGTGTTTTGTTTATAGATGAAAATCCTCTCTGAGAAGTCAAGCTGAAATCACAAGTAAGCTTGAACGGGTGTCTACCGTTAAAAGGAACGCGTATGATGGTACGTGGCTTAAGTGCTATTGAGAACCGACTTTTTTCAATAGAATTAGGGTGGTATCGCGGTTAAACCCGTCCCTTTCTTTAGGGACGGGTTTTTTGTGCGCTTTAAAAACTATTTAGTGAGGCGATAACCATGAAAAAAGAAACAGCTCAACAGCGGGAACAAAAAATCCGAAAGCAATGGCAACAACAGAAAACATTTCAACATTCTATCTCTAAAAGACAAAATGAATCATCTTTTGTCTTTTATGAAGGTCCTCCTACAGCAAATGGGTTGCCACATGTTGGTCACGCTCTAGGCCGCACCATTAAAGATGTGGTTGCGCGCTATAAAACAATGGCAGGCTATCAAGTTATTCGAAAAGCAGGCTGGGATACACATGGATTGCCTGTTGAACTAGGGGTAGAAAAGCAATTGGGCATCTCAGGGAAAAAAGCTATCGAAGAGTATGGGGTAAAAAAATTTATTGATAAATGCAAAGAAAGTGTTTTTACCTATGAAAAACAGTGGCGAGAATTTACGGAACAGCTTGGTTATTGGGTAGATATGGATGATCCTTATATTACCTTAACAAATGACTATATCGAAAGTGTTTGGCATATTCTCGGCACCATCCATGAGAAAAATTTGCTGTATAAAGGCCATCGAGTTTCCCCTTATTGCCCTAGCTGCCAAACATCCCTTAGTTCCCATGAAGTAGCACAAGGTTACAAAACGGTCAAAGACTTGACGGTTACAGTAAAATTCCCAATCAAAACTCGAAAAAATGAATATTTTCTTGCCTGGACGACAACACCTTGGACACTTCCTGCCAATGTTTGTTTAGCTGTCCATCCCAATTTATCTTATGCGCGAGTCAAAAAAGGCGAGGATGTCTTTATTGTCGCAGAATCCCTTGTTGAAAGATTATTTCAAACAGAACATAAAATCTTATCTGTGCTAAAAGGAGAGAATTTAATCGGTTTAGACTATACGGCGCCTTTTGATTTTGTAAACGTAGAAAAAGGCCACAAAGTCGTTGGCGCTGATTATGTGACAGCAGAGAGCGGTACAGGAATTGTCCATATTGCACCAGCATACGGAGAAGATGATTACCAAGTAGTCCGCCAAAATGAGTTTTCCTTTGTTAATGTTGTCGATGAAAAAGGCGTATATACAGAAGAAGTTTCTCTTTTCCAAGGACGCTTTGTGAAAGACTGTGATGTCGATATCATTCGCTTTCTAACAGAGAAAGGACTGCTGTTTGATAAAAGCAGACATGAACATAGCTACCCACATTGCTGGAGATGCGATTCTCCACTTTTGTATTATGCAAATGAAAGCTGGTTTATTGAAACCACTGCATTAAAAGAACAATTTTTAAAAAATAATGAAGAAGTAACCTGGCATCCTGATCATATTAAACATGGAAGGTTTGGCCACTTTTTAGAACAAATGGTGGATTGGAATATTAGCCGAAAACGCTATTGGGGCACACCTCTTAATGTTTGGCAATGCAGTTCATGCAATCACGAGACAGCGCCTAAAAGCATAAAAGAGCTGCAAGAAAAAGCGGTTTCTTCTCTTAAAGAGGATGTAGAACTGCATAAGCCATTTGTGGATGATATTGTCCTTTTATGCTCCAAATGCGGGGGAGATATGAAACGAACACCTGAAGTAATTGATGTTTGGTTTGATAGCGGTTCGATGCCTTTTGCCCAATATCATCAGCCATTTGAAAATAAAAAATTATTTCAAAGTCAGTTCCCTGCAGATGTTGTTATTGAAGGAATTGATCAAACACGGGGCTGGTTTTACAGTTTGCTTGCCGTATCCACACTCTATACAGGAAAAGCGCCGTACAAACGAGTATTAAGTTTGGGCCATGTTCTGGATGAACAAGGACAGAAAATGTCCAAAAGCAAAGGAAACGCCTTAGATCCCATGGATTTAATCGAAAATTTTGGTGCAGATGCCTTAAGATGGGCATTAATTGCTGACAGTGCACCATGGAATCCAAAACGATTTTCTGAACGTGCTGTGATGGAAGCAAAATCAAAAGTAATCGACACGTTTGTAAATATCCACAGCTTTTATACGTTATATGCAGAATTAGATGGCTTCGATCCCCAAAGGCATGATGATGGGAAAAACACTATACTAGATACGTGGATGATATCAAGAATTCATACAACCATTTATCAAGTAACACAGCATCTAGAAGCCTATCAATTTACAAACGCAGCAAGAGAAATTGGGAAATTAATAGAAGAAATCAGCAATTGGTATGTCAGACGCTCAAGAAACCGCTTTTGGTCAGAAGGCATGACGCAAGAAAAAGCAGCCGCTTATCAGACACTATATACGGTATTAACCAAAACAAGTCAGCTGCTTGCACCTTTTACTCCCTTTCTAGCAGAAGATGTATACAGACAGTTAACAGGAGAAAGCGTTCATCTTAGCAATTTTCCAGTATATGATTCAACACTTCTAAACGATAACCTAGAAAAAGACATGCAAGCCGTATTAGATGTGGTGGAATTAGGAAGATCGATTCGTAATACTGCGTCATTAAAAGTGAAACAGCCATTAGCAGGCATTTCTGTTGTGAATAGGCTAGAAGAAATAAATTGGAAACCATACGAAGGGATTATTTTAGAAGAGCTGAATGTTAAACAATTTCAAACAATCAAGGAAGAAGAGTTATTTTCTGCGGTTACATTAAAGTTAGATTTTAGAAAGTCCGGCCACAAATTCGGGAAAAATGCCAATATCGTGAATAACTGGCTGCAACAGTTGTCATCAGCTGAAGTTTCTGCTTTTTTAGTGAATGGGTTAGACGAAGCTATCAGTCCAAAAGGAGAAAAAATCCCTGTTACTCTAGAGGATGTGATGGTAGAGAAAAAAGCCAAAGAAGGTTTTTCTTCTGCATCAAATGAAGCACTTACTGTTACGTTAGATGTCACTATCACAGAAGAACTGATGCAAGAAGGAGTGACAAGAGAATTCATTCGTGCTGTTCAAGAATACCGGAAACAGCTGAACTTGCCAATTAATCTTCGCGTCAATCTTGAAATAGGTGGAAACGGTCCATTAATAAAGGCAATAACAAATTATCAATCGATGCTTAAGGATAATCTGTTAATGAGAGACTTAAAAATAACGAAAGAAAAAGGGGAAGGAAGCGACATAACGATTAACGGCGAAACCGTCTTTATTCATCTCGTACCAGCAGAATAATTAATAAAGGACAATGGCTAAAATAGCCTTGTCCTTGCAGACTGTAGACAAACACTCCTTATAATGATCTGACCCAAAAAAG
>NZ_PISE01000019.1 GCF_002835805.1 Niallia nealsonii
CACTCTTTTTTGTCATGTTTCTCAGCATGACAGCCACACTTAAAACTAGCTGTTATCTTCATATTACACTCAAACATGATGCTCACTCCTTCTTTTTATACTCATATTTAGCATACGCTTGAACATAATCTATTGAGTGATAACCTAGCCTAACAAAAAAATATTTCCTTTTAAACCATTAATTGGACAGCAACAAAAAGTATCCATCCATCTGAGCCTGCATCCTGTTCAAAAAAAAAGAATCTGACAAGTAATATAGCATCACTTGTCAGATTCTTTTTTTCCTCATTTCATTTTCATCCAGCTGTCGATATAATGCACCGCAAACTTCACATTATTTTCTGGATATGCTTTATTCACTTTTGCTAATTCAGCTTTCATATATGCACTGCTTTTTTGATAAAAGCTAATATGGATTCCTTCATCTGATTGCCCTGTTTCTACAGCAATCGTTATTGGTTTGTTTGCATTTTGTGCATATTGCCATTCGGTTTTCACTAAAGTATTAATGCCATTTTCTCCTGCCGCCATATTGCGGTATGCCATTACTGTAACACCATCTGTTAGATTAATCGCCCATTTTGCAAGATTGCTTTTTCCGAACTTATTCTGAAAATTGATGCTATCAAACCAAAATGGCATATCAATTGTAAAAGGCAAATTCAATTTTGCACTTTGGTTTGCACTATTTCTTATGATTTCTTGGTAATATAATACAGTGCTGCTTCTATCAGCATCCCAGTTTGATAATATATATGGTTCTACATCTAAATGGATTCCTTGAAACTGCTGATTCGCACTACTTTTAGATTGATATGCTTTTACCCATTGAAAAAAAGCTGTTTGTTTCGTTTTTCCTTTTTGAGTAGCCCAATCCGGTGCCCCATCTAATGCATAAATTTCTATATTTTTAGCCGTTGCTTTTGCTATAAATTGTTGGTATACACTGTTAGAAAGATCTGAATCTACTTGTAGATAAACTTGGTCTACATTATTTTTAACAAGAAAGTTTAATATTTTTGTTTCTTCTGTACGCAATGACCAAGGGTTCCAAATCCACGTAGCATCTGTTGTCATTTCTGCTGCTTTTGAACACATCGCTGGCATCATCATCCAAATACACAATAATAGAATAATACTTTTTTTCATTTCTTTATCTCCTTTTAAAAAAAGCCGAGACTTTCTTTAAAAAGAGAAGTCTGGCAACCTGGCAACCATACGTATAAAACGGTTAGGTCCATAGCTTTGCGTCCTTATTTTTCAATAAGTTTGCCCTTTTCAGATTGTTATTTATACCTCTATCATACTAAAAAAGTACTAGTTTTACTATTGCTTTTTTCATATTTACTAGATAATTTAACCCTATAAAAGATTTATTATGGCTGATTGTCTATGCTCAGTAGATTCTTTTTATTTTTTCAGCGCTTCCTCAAAAGGAGCATAAAATACTCCCTTAGGTGCAAGTATATCCGTTTCGGTTTCTTCTTCTTTCCCGTCTAACTCGTAAATTCCTGCTGGAAAATAATCATAATAGCCTGATTGTCTATGCAGTTCTACAAAATACTCATCCAATTCTCTCATTAATTGAATATAACTCTCATGATCAATTACTTCTCCATATTCATCTAATTCATAATTTTTTTTAATAGCCTCTTCTAATTCAGGATAAGATTCTGCTGCAACAAATAAATCCACATCACAGCATTCCATGCATAATAAAACCTCTTCGCCTTTAATTTGCTCGTAGGCAGTATCAATCATTTTTTTTAAGATACTTTTTATTTCTTCCTCATTATTTACTTTTTTTATTGTATTCATCCTCATACCTCCAAGTCTTTCTTCTATCGTAGAAAGAACATGTTTATCTACTTTCACCACATTTGATAAAGTAAAAAGCAGCCAATAACATACTTGACCATTTCTCCTTCTATCATACTAAAAAATAAAGAGGTATGGAAATAATCCCCCTTTCAAACAAAAGGGGGATTACTCATTTCTATTGCACCAATTCTTTTAATAAACGATAAGATTCTAATCTATCTTCATGATTAAAGACTTGTGTATTGACAATCATTTCATCTGCATCTGTTTCAGCAAGGAATTTTTGCAGTTTTTCTTTTACTTGTTCAGGGGTTCCTACAATCGAAGCTTTTAATTGTTGATCCACAATCGCTTGTTCATGAATGCTCCATAGTTCATCCATATTGGAAACGGGCGGTTTTAATTGTGTCGGCATACCTCTTATTAAGCTTAAAAAGGCTTGGGAAAAAGAGGTTGCCAAATATTTTGCTTTTTCTGCTGTTTCTGCAACAATTACGTTTACCCCAACCATTACATACGGTTTTTCCAAACTTTCAGACGGAGTAAAATGCTTTCGGTAAATATCAAGTGCTGGTAGCGTATAATCTGAAGAAAAATGGCTTGCAAAGGAAAATGGCAATCCTAGTTCCCCCGCCAATTTTGCACTAAATCCACTCGAACCCAACAGCCAAATAGGAATATTTAATCCTTCCCCTGGAATGGCTCTAACTGGCAATTGTGTTAGTTCATGAGGCTCCAAATAATTTCTTAATTCCTTCAGCTGTTCTGGAAAATCGCTTCCATCCCTTCTCGTACTTCTTCTTAGGGCATGTGCCGTAATCTGGTCACTCCCTGGAGCCCGTCCTAATCCTAAATCTATTCTGCCCGGATACACGGATTCCAATGTTCCAAATTGTTCAGCAATCACTAAAGGAGAATGATTTGGCAGCATAATGCCCCCAGAACCAACTCGAATAGAATTTGTGCCTCCTGCAATATAGCCAATTAAAACACTTGTTGCACTGCTTGCAATACCTGGCATATTATGATGTTCTGCCACCCAATAACGATTATATCCCCATTTTTCAGCATGACGTGCTAAATCTATTGTATTTTTAAACGCATTTGCTGCCGTACTGCCTTCTGTAATTGGCGATAAATCAAGGACAGAAAATTGTATCTCTTGTAAAGACTTTGCCATTTCTGTTCCTCCTTTAATTCTACTTCCTCCCTACTATAAATCTGCCTGCAACAAGCTTTCAACTTTATTGCCTGAAAAAATCTCCCTATCATCCCCTTCTAGTTATTTTTTTCGATAAAATCCAATGTATCTCGATGATATTTTTGCATTAAATATTCTATCGGCTCAAATGGAACAACAATTGGCACTTTTTTATCGTTAATAATGCGAATAATGGGCTTGGCGACAGACTTAGATTCGATAATAGACCATTTTCCTGCTTTTTTCTCTAATCTCAAATCAATAATCCCTAAATGATTACCCCAAAAGCCAGCCTGAACAGCAGGTTTTCCAGCAATTTTTCCTTTTGTATGCTTAACAAGAAGAGTATTTTTTTCTCCTTTTTTCGGAAATAAACTATGTGAATGCCCATATAAAACGACATCGATTCCTTTTACTTTGCTGACATCTTGAACATTATTGCCCCTTTTTTCTTTGAATTCCCTGTCCGATTGCAGTCCTGCATGTACAAGAGCCACTACTACGTCTGCCCCTTCTGCCTTCATTTTTGGCACTATTTCTTTTGCTGTTTCCTCCATGTTTTTTATCTTCACTTTATTTGCTAGATGTTCTTTATCCCACTCTGCTGTTATAGGAGTAATTAAGCCGGTTACTCCTACCTTTATAATTGTTTTTTCCCCAGTCTCTGTTTGAACTTCTTTATTTAAAATAATATAGGGCGAAAAAAAGTGTATATCATCTTGATCATATTCATTATGATCATCTACATAGATATTGGCATTTACAAAGGGAAATTCAGCTCCTTGCAAGCTTTTAAGCAAATAGTCAAGGCCATAATTAAACTCATGATTGCCAACTGTCGCAGCATCATACTTAAGCAAATTCATACTTTTATAGGCAGGGTGAATATCAGTATAGTAAAGAACATTGCTTGAAGCCACATAATCAGCCAGCGCATTTCCTTTTATTACATCTCCCACATCAAATAACAGGGTATTAACCTGATCTTTTTTTGCTTGCTGAATAAGACTAGCTGTTCTGTTTAAACCAAATTCAATTGTTCTCTTTTTCTTCGCATAATCAAAATCCAATATATAGGAATGAATATCAGTTGTTTCTAAGAGACGTAAAGAAACAATGGTTGACTTCTTTTCTTCTTCTCCGTTTATTATTTTTCCCGGTATAAATAACAGCAAAAGCATCATAATATAAAAAATTTTTTTTGTCATTGTTCATTCACCTCGAAAGATAACGACTCCAACATATAACCGTTCTTTACTTATTCTTATCTATTGTCTGTTATTTTCTTTCAAACTAACCATTGATTTTATTCCCATTTTTTTGTTTATCCTAAATCTCTTATCTTATAGGTTTATATTACATATGGATAGGGAAAAAACTATCTGACAAATAGTATTATAAACTGCAGGAAAATAGATAAAACCTTTTATTATGCAGAAATATGTCTACTCTTTAGAAGTTTTGATAGCTTTTGTCTTATCGCAGGAAAATTGCCTAGGCATCTCAAATATATGTAAACAAGAGAATAATTAAATATAAATATGAGGGGAGATTCATAATGAAAGCTTATTCCATTTATGAAGCATCAAAAAAACTAACGACTTCACCAAATAGATTAAGAAAATGGGAAAAGGAACTAAGAGACATATTATATATTCCAAGAAGCAAAAATGGCAGCAGATTTTACACAGATAAAGAAATTTCCTTATTATTGGAAGCGAAAAATTTATATGATAAGAAATTGCCGAAAAAGGAAGTTAAAGAACAATTAACGCTGATTCTTCAGCCAAAGCCAAAAAAACAGGAAGAAAAAGAAGAAATGATACAAGAAACTTCTGAAACATCATTCGAGCTTGTAGAGGAAATAAAACCTGTTCCCACTGCCCTTACTCCCTCTGTTACAGAGCAAAATATAAAGATGCTCCTCCATTCTTTAGAAACATATAAACAAGATTTTTTGCAAGAAGTTAAAGAAGAAATCCGCACGGGACTCCAAGGAGAAGTTTTGAATCATATTAAAGAAGAAATCAAAGCAGGACAAGCCCAATCAGCCATAACAATCAGCACAACGATTGAAAGAAAAAATGAAGAATTAAAAGATGAATTTAGAGACAATATCGATGAGTTAACAGATGTTATACATAGTAATGCACATCAATCCCATACAGAATACGAAGACATTCGTTCCACTATTAAAAAACTGTCGAAAATATCAAAAGCTGAAAGAAAAACTTATTCCAAACAGTGGACAACTACCGCATCCTCTTCAAAAGAAATTAAATCAATGATTGAACATTTATCAAAATCGAATGCTGAAATAAACAAATCGATGGAACAATTGCACCAAAATGATCAATCGATAAAAGCAGACCTCTTAAAAGAACGAGAACAGCTCAGAAAGGAAATTAGAGAAAGAGAACAAAGCTTTCAAGATTTAGTGCAAAGTTTTCGTGATACCGCAGTTGCAATAGAGAAGAAAAAACAATGGTGGAAGGTTTGGCAATCATAAAGTAAAACATTAATCAATGGGGACAGCTTAGTTAAATAAAAATAATTACTAATTGTAAAGGCTGGTATGAAGACATGTTTTGCTTTTTAAACATACTTCATACCAGTCTTATTTATGCTCCTGTTTCTATGGTATTATTATTAAGGGCAGTTCTCTATTAAAGAATACTACCTCTTTATTGATTCTATCAGCAATATTTATTAACATAGTTATATGAAAAAACATTTTGAAAAGGAGGAACAAATGACTACATATAAAATTTTATTTCTTGATATAGATGGTACTATTTTACAGCCTGATGATACCATCCAAGAATCTACAAAAACAGCAGTTAAATTAATGAAAAACCAGGAAATTGAAGTATTTTTAGCTACAGGAAGACCCCTCCATGAAATAGCAGATATTGGTGAAACACTTGACGTCCACTCTTTTATCGGCTATAACGGTGCCTATGCTGTTTCTAAAGGCGAAGATGTTCTAAAAGAGCCAATGAGTCCAGAATTGGTAAAAACATATGTAGAAATTGCCAAACAGCAGAAGAATGAGCTTGTTTTATATACAAATACACATAATTTATTATCAAATCCAGACAGCCCTATCTTAATGGAATTCGCAAAAAAATTCCATTTGAAACAAAATAAAATATTTTCAGAAGAGGAAGCAGCCAATGTTCTCGGTATAACAATCGTAAATGTGAAATCAGAGGATATTCCATTGTACGAAAAATTTGCCAACGTTCATTTATCGCAAGTTAATATTGAAGGATTTAGACATTCCTATGATGTGATTAGTGATAAAGTCAATAAAGGAATTGCGATTGCAAAAGTTTTAGATCGTCTTGGCATCAACCAAAAAGAAGCGATAGCATTTGGCGATGGCCTTAACGATAAAGAAATGCTTAGTACAGTTGGAGAAGGATTTGCGATGGGAAATGCAAATGAAAAATTATTTGCCTACGCTAAACATAAAACAACATCTGTAACAGATTCTGGAATATATAATGGACTAAAATCTTTAGGATTAATTAAATAATCTATATACATAGATAGATGCAGCTATGAAAAACATAAAATCCCTCAAGTGCAGATTTCATAGCACTTGAGGGGGAGTATTATAGATCAATATTTTCTTTTTCTTCTGTATCCTCTTCTACACGTTCACTTTCTAAATACTGTCCTATTTTTTTATCATAGTATGCCTGATTCATTTTATAAGAAAATTCAAAAGCGGGAGTTGTTGCATATTCTTTATTTACTAAATAAAACTCTCCTGCTTTTTGTATTTCTGTTAATTCCAACATCATCGTTACTTCTAATGCAATCAAATTTTTATTTTTTGTAATACTAACAGATGGATTAGATGACTTTACTGGTTTATTCATCAGCTTCTTATTAAAAAAGATAGAAAAATAAAGTTCATTGCCACTTTTGCTTTTTTTATTTATCTTTACTAAAAAAGAATCTCCTAAATCCTCCAGTTTTTCTTTGTCCATATTCTCTAAAGACAGAATTAATCGTATGTACTTATTTTCTACCGGTGTTATATTAATTTTTGTTGTGCTCATCTATATCCTCCTCTAATTAGCACACTACCCTTTGACCATTCTGTTCATTATATGATAAGGGGAAGTTTTGTATAACAAAAAAACACACTTGCTTATCCACTTTTCACCAGAATGAAATCTACAGCAGATTTTTAACAGCATTTTTATATAATAGTATAAATTCTACTCAATTATCAAGCTTCCCTTTAAAATAATAACTTTTTAAGTAATTCTAAAGAAATATGTGTATAATCAATACTGATAGCTTTATCATTCGACAATAAATAAAGCTAGTCTACAAATTTTTTAAAGAGGTGCATAATGAAAGAAATCCAAACGTTAGAAGAATTTAATGAGATTATTCAAAGTGAAAAAACAGTGATTGTTAAGTTTTTCACTACCTGGTGTCCTGATTGTACAAGAATGGATCTATTTATCGGCGACATTATGGAAGCGAACACAAATAAAACCTGGTACAGCCTTAATAAAGATGAACTTCCAAGCATAGCAGAAAAATATGATGTAATGGGCATTCCAAGTTTGCTGCTATTTAAAAAAGGAGAAAAAATCGGTCATTTACATAGTGCAAATGCTAAAACGCCAGAACAAGTAGAGGAATTTCTACAGACCTATTAATTTATTTTGAGCGTTTCATCTATCACAATAGAAAAGAAGAGAAAAGTTTTCCTTTTCTCTTCTTTTCTCTGTCAATAAATCTTGCTAACTTCTGCTTTTCTGCTAGCCAATGAAATTTTTCTCTCTAAAAAACTGATTCCATAATAAGCAGCTATTATAGAATCAGCTCCCTTTTATTTATCACAAATTAGTAGGTTTTTGCCCACCACCTAAGGGATGATTAAGAGAAAACGAAAAATCTCGGTGTACAAAAACTTGCCCATAAAATCCTGATTAATTCAACTAACAATCAATAGGAGATGGACTCCCACTGATTGTAGTTTCACTTTATCAGCCTGTATTGCGTAAACCTGCTGCAATTCCATTAATAGTCAACAGCACTTGGTTCATTAATTCAGGGTCCGGATTTTCTTGTTCGCGCAATTGTTTAATCAATTCTACTTGGAAGAAATTTAATGGATCCACATATGGATTTCTACGATACACCGATTCTTGAATAGATGGTGTATGATCCAATAACTGCTCGTCTCCTGTTATTTGCAAAAGAATTGTCTGTGTTTTATTATATTCATCTTTAATATTGTTATATATTCGTTGGCCAATACTCTGGTCTTCTACTAATGATGAGTATTCTCTAGCTGTTGTTAAGTCTGCTTTCATAAGAGCCATTTGCAGATTATCAACAGTTGAACGGAAAAACGGCCAATTTTTATACATTTCTTTAAGGAGCGCTATATTATTTGCTCCACCTTGTGCATATTCATAAAGCCCAGTGCCCGCTGCATACCATGCTGGCAGCAATTGTCTACTTTGTGTCCATGCAAACACCCATGGAATTGCACGAAGATCTTCAAAAGATGTTTTGTTTTTTCTGCTCATTGGTCTAGATCCTATTTTCAAATTGCCAATTTCAGTTAATGGCGTTGCTTCTTTGAAATATGTCATAAAATCAGGATCATTAAAAACTAACGATTGGTATTTCCGCAGTGAAATAGTAGAGATTTCTTCCATCGTCGTTTCCCAAACAGGTCTTCTATCAGTATGTTTATCTAAATTTTGAGTAATATGAGCAAATGCTGTCAATAAAGTAGAGGTTGCTTGTTCTAAACTTCTAAAAGCAATATCTTCCAATAAATATCTAGAAGACAAAACTTCACCTTGCTCCGTAATTTTGACGCCATCTCCTAATGTTTCAATTGGCTGTGACAAGATGCTGCGGTTTAATGGACCGCCCCCACGACCTAATGAACCACCTCTGCCATGGAAAAATTTTAACCCAATTCGATAGCTACTTGCCATTTCATGAATCTCTCTTTGTGCTTTATACAACTTCCAATTTGCAGTAAGAGTTCCACCGTCTTTGCTTCCATCAGAGTAGCCCAACATAATTTCTTGCTGATCATTATGCTGCTTTAAGTGCCCTCGATATACTGGAAGTTTGAAAAGTGTTTCCATAATTTTTGGCCCAGCAATTAAATCATCAATTGTTTCTAATAATGGCGCAACATTTAAATTGCTTTCTACCGAACCATCTGCATGTACACGATAAATGCCCGCTTCTTTAGCAAGCACAAGTACTTCTAAAATATCGCTAGGAGACTGTGTCATGCTGATTAGGTAAACATCGATAGCACGTTTGCCGAATTTTTTATGGGCTTCTCTTATCATTTTAAACACTTTAACCATTTCTTGTGTTTCTTTTGAATAGTCCTCACTTAATAAAAGAATTGGTCTAGGATCCTTTAGAATTGCTTCTAGTACTTTTATTTTTTCTTCTTCTGCTAAATTTTTATAATCGTCGGCAATGTGAACTTTTTTTAATATTTCGGCAATAGCAGATTCATGTTCCCCGCTATGGTTTCGAATATCCAATGTCGCTAAATGGAAGCCAAAAAGCTTTACTTGGCGAATTAATTTATGCATAGATTTTTCATCATGATGAATCGGCTGATGACTTTTAATGCTGTCATTAATAAGCAATAAATCTTGACATAATTCATCTGCATTACGATATCCTTTTTCAGAGATACCGACTTGATTTAATCTTTCGAAAATTATTGCAAGTTTTCTGCGATACACTTCTTTTTTCGCAGGCCATCTTTTATCTTCTGCCAAATATAATTCTTCTTCTCTATCAATTGTTTCAAGCAGCGCTGAACTTACTTGAACACGATTTGTTGAATGGCTGAATCGTTTCATTAAATCCACAACAGATTCTTTGTATTTTTCAATAACCAGTTTATTTTGTTTATGCAATGTCTGCCATGTTACTTCTGGAGTAACAAATGGATTTCCATCCCTGTCTCCGCCAATCCATGAACCAAAAGTTAGGAAATTGGGCACTTTCCATTCAAAATTCGGATAATTTTCTTGCAGAGCATCTTGTACTTCTTGATGAATTTCCGGCAAAACGTCAAATAATGTTTGTTCGAAATAGTATAAACCATTTCTCACTTCATCCATTACGGTCGGTTTGCTGTGTCGTAGCTCATCGGTCTGCCACATAATCGTGATTTCGTTAAATAAACCTTCCTCTATTTTCTTGCGTTCTTTTTTTGTTAATAGAGGATTATCTGATTGTTTAAGCAGATTTGCAATCCGTTTTTGAATTTCTAAGATAGATCGTTTTGTTGACTCTGTCGGATGTGCTGTAATAATTAACTCTAATGAAAGAGTATTAAGTACATCCTGAATTTCAGCTTCTGTTAAATTTTTCTGTTTAAATGTTTGAATTGCGCTTGCAATAGAACCAGGCTGTATGCCTTTGTCATCTTGCAATTGATAATCTCTTCTGCGTCTAATTCGATGAATTTGTTCTGCTACATTCACTAAATGAAAGTATTTTGAGAAAGCGCGAATAACTTGTCTTCTCATAGGTCTTTCTAAATTTTCCAATTCTTCTTTTAGCGCGTTGTATGTAGATTCATTATTATTATTTCGCAGTTCAATCGATAGTTTACGTATCACTTCTACTTTATCTAGCAATTCTTGACCACCATGATGAACAAGAACCTCTCCTAGAATATAGCCTAGTTGTTTTATGTCTTTACGTAGCGGAAGACTGCTTTCATTTACTTTAATTCTTGTTGTCATTAGATTACCATCCCTTAATCTAAATATTATTTCAAACTGTATCAACATCTATAATCGTATCATTATTTTTAGAAAAATTCATTAATAATTACTGTTTATTGATAGATATAAAAGATAAATCAGATAAAATTAATCTAATTTATAGATTAATAAAATTTTCATTGGAATTTAATGGAATTTTAATGCGTTTTCAACCCTTATTATGGAAAAAGAAGGCCTGACCTTTATACATTCACACATGCCCGCATAAAGAGTTGACCTCCTATTTTTTAATGATGATGATGTTCTTTTGCTGGATTATAAATAACAAAGCCTGGTTCTGGAACATGGAAATATTGCACCCAGATTCCATCTAAAAAATCAGCTTCACGAGTGTCTAATAAAACTTCCACCTCTTTATCCGTTTGTACGACTTCATCAAACTCAGTCTGCTTGTCTAATTTCAAATCATAATGGGCATGGTTTCCGTGGTGTTCGGTTATGTACACACGAAGTTTTTCTCCTTCATTAGCATTTGATAACATTTGCTTCATTACTTTTTCCGCATGTCTATTTATCTTTGCTTTCATTTGTTTATCCTCCAAATCATTAGTTGCTTATTTATTGTAATCCTCCAAAATATCGTTTGCAACTAATTGAATTTCTGCCTTCCTATTTCGTTATTTTCTAAATTTTTTATAGCAAAAAGAACTAGGCTGTTTATGCATTCGCCTAGTTCTTCATTTTACGCAAATATTCCGTTAATTAACCAAAAACAGCCACACTATCTTGCACTTCTTTTAATGCGGAAAGTTCTTTTGCATATAAAGAGAAATTGCCTTCATCCATGCTATCAAGTGTTTCATTTACTTTATATTCTAAGTAGTTGATTTTCAATTCCAAGTCCATAATTGAACAAATCTTTTTATCTTCTACAAACTCTTCTAATTCATCTATGTACATATAGACACTAGAATTTTTTATTAAAACGAGAACTAGCCAACCAAGGGAGTCAACATATTTTTTTTCATCAGTAATGATAAATGTATCTCCTTTATCGAATTCCAGCATAAATGTATGTTCAGGACTAGGACATGTACATTCAATTAAATATTGAAAAGATTTTAGCACTACATAGTTATTGTTCATCCTATTTTCCACCATCCTATAAATTGTTTAATAAACACTATTTGTGAAATAATAAGTTTTATTTGTTTTTTATTTTAAATGAAAATGATTATCAATGTCAAATGATTTTATTTTAAAAATAGAAAAAGTACGATGATTTTCTTCCTAAAAGAAAATCATCGTACTTTTTAGGATATAGAGTGGGTTTTATGATTTCTTTTCTCGACTAATGGAGTAACATATGCACGATTTCTTTTTGCAATTTTTTCTTTAAAATAGCTCATCATAAAAGAAATAATAAGCACGGAAATAATGCTGTAAAGCGCCCTTATTATCCCGACACTACATACTCCTATTAGGATAACAATTGTATCAAAAACAAAGTTTGTTTTTCCCATATTCCAATTAAGCTGCTTTTGCAAGGTGATGGATAAGATTTGTGCTCCTCCTAACGATGAGCCATTCATAAATAATATAATTGTGCCACTTCCGATAATGATCCCTCCAAGCACGCTTCCTACTAGGGGATGGATACTGAACGCTACATGTATTTTTGCCAATAACGCTGAAAATAAAGTAACCATACAGACCGCTGCCATCGTTGCAAATGTAAATTCTTTCCCCATTTTTTTGAAGGAAATAATAAAAAATGGAAGGTTAATGATGGCAAACAATAATGGAAAGGATAATGGAAGCAAATAGGAAAAACTTAATGCAAGGCCTGCTGTACCCCCAGTTACAATCCCGCTTGCTTTTAAAATAGATAAACCGAGGGCTGTTATAAAACATCCAAGCATCATAAAGAGAAATTTCAATAGATACCACTCCTAAAACAAGTTTTTATGATGTATAAATCTTTTGCTTTTTGGCGGCAGTTCATGCAGTTGGATAAGGGAAAAATATATGTGGATTTAAAGGTGGAATTATTACACTTATAATGATAGAATAGATCGAAGCAATTTTACATAACAAAAAGAATGCATTTAAACCAAAATACCTAAATATCGAATTGTTTTTCAAGAAAACAAGTTCAATTTGTTCAAAGGAGAAATTAAAGGAATGGATAAGGTTGATATACAATTACTGAAGATTCTGCAAGAAGATGGAAGGATAACAATAAGCGATTTATCCAAAAAATTAGCTTTAAGCCGTCCAAGCGTCTCAGAACGTTTACTTCGCCTACAGGAAAAAGGCATTATTGTTGAGTTTAGCGCACGAGTATCTCCTGCTAAATTAGGAAGAGAAACATTATTATTTATTCAAATTAGCGAATTAAAAGGAGAAGCAAAAACATTCGAAGATTTCATTCAGATAGTGGAGGATATTATCGAGTGTCATCGGGTAACGGGGCCAATTAGCTATACGATTAAAGCAGCTGTCTCTGGTATTGATGGAATGCGCAAATTAGTGGATCGGCTAATCCCATATGGAACAATCAATACTTCTGTTATTTTGGCTTCACCTGTTCCTTATCGTCATCTATTGCCAATGGAAGATGAAGATCTTTCTTAAATACAATAAAGCAGGAAAAAGGCTATTTGCCTTTCAGGCTGTCGACAAACGCTCACTTTGTTCGTCTTGTTCGAATGCTCATTACCTACCTCGGTAACTCCGCTTCTCTCAAGGCTTCACGCCTCAAAAGTCAAACGTTTTCGATCAGCCTGAAATTTTTCATTTTAGATTTTGTCTACATGTTGAAAGGCTATTTGTACTTTTTCCCTGCTTTATTCTTTACACTTTCTTAAGCCATTGAATCAATAATTGCAAATAAATCGTGAAGATTCTGAATTTCATAAGTAGGAATAACCTCTTTAGGAACAGCCTCTTCTCGATTAATCCATACTGATTTAATGCCAGCTCTTGTAGCACCAAGCACATCTGTATTGAGATTATCTCCTACCATTAACACATCTTCTTTATGGACATCTGCGATTGCTAATGCATGCTCAAATATCGATGGATCAGGTTTGCCTCTGCCAAAAGCACCTGAAATGATGATTTCATCAAAGTATGGTGCAATTTCTGGTGTTATTTCCAATTTTGTATTTTGCAATTGCGGAGAACCATTTGTAATAAGAACTAGCTTATATTTTCCTTTTAATTGATCAAGAACTTCAAATGTTTCTTCATAAACAAATGGAGATTCTTTTCTCAAACGAGGAAATGCTTCTGCTAATTCTGCACCAAATAATTCATCCTCAATTCCAACAGCTTTTAAGCCATTTATCCACGCATTTTTTCGGTAAAGCGGCACAATTTCTTTCATTTTTCGAAAAGAATCATGATCATCTGCGAATTCTCCCCATAAACCCTCAAAAGGATTAATGCCAATCATTTGAGTAAATGAATAAGTTTCATACCCTTCATAAAGTGCTCTTGCCTCTTTGCGCACTGCTTCTTCTAATATCTGAACATCTATTTCATATTTTTCTTGTGCAAGTCTACATGTTTTGTTGAATGCTTCTTGCACACTTTTTTTGTCCCATAATAATGTATCATCTAAATCAAAGAATATTGCTTTCACCATTTGAATCTTTCCCCATTCCATTATGTACTTAGATAGTGTTGCTTTCCCTACTAGATTACAAGGTAACGATTTAGATGTAAATACTTGATTTTTGAACAGAAACTTGATCGTAAATTTTATTGTCCCATAAAGAGAAAAAAATCAGGCATTTTTCCCGCCTGATTTTCCAACCATTATCTTTCATACAATCACTTTCGTTTTTTAATAAAAACCACTTTTAAATAATTACTTTCTTTGACCTGCTCTAAATAACGAAAGTCTTTTGGCAAACCAAATTCCTCAACAATTTCATACCTGCTGCTTTGTTTTTCAAACGCATCTAAAATAAATTTTTTGAATTTTTTCATATCAAAGGTGCTGCAATTTGTGGAGGCTACAATGATACCATTATCCTTTGTAATCGCAATGGCCTCTTTTAATAAGTTAGTATAGTCTTTGGCTGCACTGAATGTATGTTTTTTTGACCTTGCAAAGCTAGGAGGATCAAGAATGACCATATCAAATAACAGTTTTTTCTTAACAGCATATTTAAAATAGTGGAAAACATCTTCTACGATAATTTTTTGTTCTTCCAGATCGATGTTGTTCAGCTGAAAATTTTCCGCCGTTTTTGCTCTGCTTCGATTTGCTAAGTCTACACTAGTTGTTGACTTGCTTCCACCAATTGCTGCTGCAACAGAAAAAGCCCCTGTATAAGAAAAAGTATTTAATACATCTTTTTCGTTTGCATATTTATCGCAAATCGTTTTACGCACATCTCGCTGATCTAAAAAGATTCCAACCATGGCCCCGTCGTTTAAATCTACAGAGTAGCTCATGCCATTTTCTTTTATTGTAATTGGAAAATCTCCTTTTATTCCCATCACAAAATCGTCATCTTCTACATACATGCCCTTTTGATCAAAACGCTTTTTTTCATAAATTCCTTTAAAATCTATACATGTTTGCAGAGCTGCAATAATCTTATCTTTAGAACGATAAATTCCTTTGCTGTACCATTGAAAAAGCAAAAATTCATTAAAAATATCCAACGTAAAACCACCGATTCCATCTCCTTCGCCATTAAACAAACGAAATGCAGTTGTATCAGGATCTTGAAATAATGTTTTTCTTTTATCAATAGCAGCAGCTAATTTTTTTTCGAAAAATTTTTCGTCAATTGCTTCATTGGGATCGTTGGTTAAAATCCAGCCAATTCCTTTATTTTGAATAGCATAATACCCACGCCCAAGAAATTGTTTTGCTTTATTTCTCACTTCTATAATTTGCCCTTCTTCTAAATGGGAAACATTTGCCAAAGAATCTTTATACAATAAAGGGTTTCCTTCTTTTATTTCACGCTCAAATAAAGGATTTACTTGCACTTCTATTCGTTCCATTTTGTCACCTATTTACTTTCTATTATTCATTTCATCATTCTGTATATGTAAATGACTACAGAAAAAACATTCGATTCTATTTATTATACATGAAAAAGGTAGGGATACCTATATTAGCCAAAACAATCATTCGTTTTTTATAAATGAACCGAAAATCCCTTTATCTACAAGATGCACTAACATAATTTTGTGCAAAAAAAAGCAGTTTATCTGGCCAAAAGGAACCAAATGAACTGTTTTTTATTTCGAGATAATTATTTTACCAATCATGCCATACTCTTTTGCTTCTTCTGCATTAAAAAATAATCCCGTTCCGTATCATAATCATAAGCAGCTTTTGCAACATTCTGGTCAGTTTTTTTAGAAATGAATCCATATCTCAGTATATACCTATTTCTTTCCAGGATGCCTCTGAAGCGACAATAAAGGCGCGCTCAAAGAGGGAAGACAGCTTTTCTCTGGTTTCTACACACTGGAAAGCTGGATCGTGTACCGTTATCTTTATAAAATCCTCTGAAATACTATTAAAGTCTTCTACCTGTATAACATTTGCATAGGATTTTCGTACGATTGCAAACTCTTCAGGAGATAGTGTTTCTTTTACATATGTTCCTTTTCTTGTACATATGTTCCTTTTCTTGTACATGCGATAATAGTATGATCCAGGCTTATTTCTTTAAAGAGCTGGATGATTCGCATCCCCAATCCATTTGATAATAAGGATTCATAAACAAACTGCTTGTTGTGCTTTATACGTGTTGCGTTATCACCTAAAATCCAGAAATCATCCGCATCAATTCTTCTATCCGTTCACATTGTTTTCCCGTACAAGGAGCAAACACAGCTCCTTTATCCTTCATAATTTTTTTCGTCTCTTTAAATAATTCTCTATTAAAATCACCCT
Organism: Niallia nealsonii; assembly: GCF_002835805.1. Lineage (GTDB taxonomy): Bacteria > Bacillota > Bacilli > Bacillales > Cytobacillaceae > Niallia > Niallia nealsonii. Next base: position 16,721 of record NZ_PISE01000019.1, read on the forward strand.
TGTTGTTTAAGAAAGTTCCGTCCATATCAGATATTACTAATCTAATGATGTTTAGCTACCCCTATTTATCTTTCATATTAAATACACTCAGATTGCACTTCATAAAGTCATTATAAGTTTCCCAAGCGAAATACCCATTGTATAGCGGTTACATTTTGCAATATAGTTTTTAAGTAATGAATGGATTTTTTTAGGAATATCCCTAAAATACACCGAAAGAAATGATTTATATTTCAATTTGCTTAATCACTCTAGCTGGATTACCACCAACTACAACATTATCTGATACATCTTTCGTAACTACTGCACCTGATGCGATAACAACATTGTCTCCTACCGTTACTCCTGGATTTATTACTGCACTTCCTCCAATCCATACATTATTTCCAAAAGTAATAGGTTTTGCATATTCTTTCCCCGAATTACGTTCCGTTGGATGAAGTGGATGTGTTGCTGTATAAATTTGTACGCCAGGTGCAAGCATACAATTATCCCCAAATCGCACTTCACAAACATCTAAAATGGTACAGTCAAAGTTTGCAAAAAAGTTTTCTCCTACATGTGTGTTATAGCCATAATCAAAACGTATATTTGGTTCCATATATACGTTTTCTCCCGTTGAACCCAATAACTCCTTCAATAACTCAGTCCGTTTTTTTCCTTCCGTTTCTAAAGTTTGATTATATATTCTAACCTTGTGTCTTGCTTCCTTACGTTCCTTTGATAATACTGGGTCAGCAGGGTTGTACATTTCTCCAGCTAACATTTTCTCTTTTTCTGTTTTCATATTTTAAGCTCCTTTTCCTCTATAAAAATTTAAATACGTCAATATATAGTAACCCATTGATTAAATTAGCTTAGTTAAAGCTACTAAGCTTAAAATCTTTCAAAACATATATCTATCGCTTTCCTTATACAGTCAATTCAATAAGGTTTTCTTCAGGGTCCTCTATAACACTCTCATAATATCCATCACCCGTGATACGAGGTGCACTAACAAGAGGATAACCATCTTTTACTAATCTATCTGTTAATTGATTAACCGACTCTCTGTTTCCTAGAGAAATAGCAATATGCGCCCAGCCAATTTTATCCCCCTTATTTTGCTTATTAATGCCATCCTTACGCATTATTTCTAATCGTGCACCCGATTCAAACGTAAGAAAATAAGATTCAAATTTCTTTACACTATTATGATATTTAGTATTTGACTTACAATTAAAATAAATTTCATAAAACTCCCTCATACCCTCCAAATCATTGACCCAAATAGCCACATGCTCAATTTTCAAATTTCCTTCACTCCCTTAATTATTTAAAGATCACCGTAAGTGTCACTATTCAAACATTTTTAGAGTTAAGCTTCGACGTTCTAAATTAGTTCCACCAATACTAGCAATATTTCTTTTAAACTGGCTTTCCTTCAAACAAAAATCTTATTAAAGAAATTTAATAAGTATAGAAATGAAAATTTATTACCTCTCTTTAATAAGTGACAAAATAATATTTTTACCTTTAAATAATTCTCTATTAAAATTGCCATTGTTATTTAAGAAAGTTCCATCCATTTCAGATATTACTAATTTAATCATTTTTAGCCCTCCCACTTTTACTTAATGCTAATTGTGATTCTAAGTACGATCAAATGAAATCTTACTCTGTCAGTTTAGGTTTTTTCAAAGGCATATCCATCATGATATACCGCTTGCATTTCCTATTATATTTTTAATTTACTTTTATAAATATGACAGATGGCTTTTGGTACCTTAAATGCACTGAAAGTAGTTTGTTCTATTTAAACTTGTTTAATCACTTTAGCTGGATTGCCCCCAACTACAACATTATCCGGGACATCTCGCACTACAACTGCTCCAGCAGCAATCACTACATTTTTGCCAATAGTAACTCCCGGCGCAATAACAGCGTTTCCACCTATCCAAACATTATCACCAATAGTAACTGGTTTGCCATATTCTAAACCTGATGTTCTTGTTTCTGCATCTAATGGATGGGTTGCAGTATATATACATACTCTTGGTGCCAGCATACAATTATTTCCTATAGTTACCTTGCAGACATCTAATATAATACAATCATAATTTGCAAAAAAATTCTCTCCAACATGGATATTAAATCCATAATCACAATTAAAATTAGGTTTTACACAACAATTCTCACCAGTTTTTCCAAACAAAGATTTTAACAGGTCACTCCTATTTTCTACTAATGAACCATTAAATTCTGCAAGTATTTGGCGTGCTCTAATATGGTCTCTTCCAAGTTCCTCATCAGGAAAATACAATTCTCCAGCTAACATTTTCTCTTTTTCAGTTTTCATATGAAATAACTCCTCATACTTTTTCTTGAAAATTCTGTTATCTATTGAATCCTCATATGATTAAGATACTATTGAACTTGTGTCTTTCTTCTTTAGTAAAATCTTCTTTTTAAGTAATCTATTTAAATTTTCTGAACTCATGAGCATTGCTGCAACAAAAACAACCATACAAAATGGGAATATTCCTATTGTTGAATGAGATGCGATAAAACCAAGTATTGGCGGCATGAATGTACTGCCTGTATAGGCAATAGCCATTTGATAGCCCATAATTGTTTGGGAATGCCTCTTCCCAAAACGTGTTGGTGTTTCATGCAACATACAAGGAAATATTGGTGCCAACCCTAATCCAACTATAATGAAAGCTATAAGGGAAAAAATGGACGGCAATGGAAGGAACAGAAGGATAGCACCGAACAATGCTATTATTTGCCCCATCCGAATAAGAGTACGGTTGCTCATTTTAAAAGTAATAAAACCTGTAATAAATCTGCCAATGGTTATTCCTGCGTAATAGAAGGAAACCCATTGCGCTGCAACTGCTACAGACAACTCCTTAACATTTACTAGAAAACTACTGCCCCAAAGCCCCATTGTTGCTTCAACCCCACAATAAAACAAAAAGGATATGAGAGACAGTTTCACTCCTTTAATTTGCAAAGGTTTTACATGGTGATCATTTTCGTTAGAAAACACATCTTTTGAATCTTCAGGTTCTTCATTTAAAGGAATATGGCTGTTTTTTCCTCTTCTGTTCCATAAAGGTAAAGTAAAAAAAAGGATTACTACTAACGCGAACTGAATTCCAGAAATCGCAAAATATCCATTTCTCCAAGAATTTTGCTCTGCAATAAATTGGGCCATAATGATAGGACCAAAAGTAGCTCCAACTCCCCAAAAACAATGCAGCCAGCTCATATGGTGTGCCTTATAATGTTTAGCTACATAATCGTTTAATCCAGAATCAACAGATCCTGCCCCGAGTCCAAGTGGTATGGTACATACCATTAACCAAACAAGAGAAGGAGCAAAATAAAATCCTAGTAAAGCAATAGCAGTCATTAAGCAACTGACAAACGTGACATGGCCAGTTCCAAATCGTTTAAGTATCTTTCCGCTGATTAAACTCGAGATAATGGTACAACCAGCAATCATCATAAAAAGGAATCCAGCAGTTTCAAGTGGGGCTCCGTAATCAGATTGCATAGCGGGCCATGCTACCCCCAACAAGGAGTCAGGTAAACCCAAGCTGATAAAAGCCAAATAAATGATGCCTAAAAGGAATATCGTCATATGTAAACCTCGCCATTAATTTTTTTGTGGTCCATTGTACTTTCGATTTGCTTTACCTGCTTATTCCATTCAACATGAGATCAAGTCCAATACTTTGTAATCCATATAAATAATCTTGTTTCCAATCGCTTATTTTAAGATCTGGAAGATGTTCCGAAGGGATATATTTTGAGCTACCTATGGCAATTTTGTCTACCATTGCTTTTTCCACTTCATCATTACAAAAAATAATGATATGAGGATTAATAATAGCTACAAACGAGGCTATTAACCTGCTAATTGCATCTATCTCATAATCCTTACTGATATTAATTTTTTTAGATCCACTTCCGTTTTCTAAAGCTTGTTGAAAATTCCTGTCGTTATACTGTGGAACGAATGAAACCTCTCCTGAGAAAAAAGTACTTCCTCGCACCACATCTCCATTTATCATAATCCCTGCTCCTGGTCCATTCTGACCAGAATACAAATATATAAGGGATTTTCTGTCCCTAATCCCCTTATTATTGTGATATCCAAGAACAGCAGCATTCATATCGTTCTCTACTGCGACAGGTATAGAAAAATACTCCTCATAGTATCCTTTTAAATCAAAATTTTGAAACTGCTCGTACCCTGGTATATAAAAAATTCGGCCGTTATCAACCGAACCAGGAACACCAATTGCGATAGAACTGATTCTCGGATATTTAGTCACTATGTTTTCCATGCACTTAGTTAATAAATTTAAACCATTATCCATTAGTACACTCGGCGCTTTTCCTTTTATCTTTACTTCACCCATACAATTAAAAATCGTATAATTTGTTTCTGTTCTTTCTAAAAATATTGCCAGACCTAACATATGCTCAGGATTATATGTATACCTTTTTGCTCTTCTTCCACCACTAGAATCATCTAAACCGACTAAAAGAATTTCTCCATCCTTCTCCATCTGTGCTAAGAACTTACTTATTGTCGGAAAACTAATATCTAATGTATGACTGAGTTCAGCTTTTGTTGCACTTCCTAGTTCTAGCAGAGTTTTTCGAATTCCAGTAAGTATCACCTTCTTCATAGATTTTGGAGTAGCTGATAATTCATTCACTAAATTCACCTCCTAAAAAACTTATTAAAGATCTTTAATAAGCATGGTGCTAATATAACATAATTTTTTTTTGAAAACAATAAAAATTGATATTAAAAGGTTTCTTTTCACCATACAAATATTCTAATGCTGCTCTTTGACAATCTGATAAGTTTTTTGAATAAAAATCAAACATCATCCTTATTTCCTTTCATCGTTACTTGTTTTTTATTTTTCCGAATTATATCTATCCATTGGTTATACGCCATTTCTTTAATAAAGCTGATGTTATTTTATGTTCCCATACGTTTCTTGTATAATATCTTCTCGGTCCCATTTTTTGATTTGAAGAAATCTACAATAGTCACCAAGTTTCTTCCTATTTTCTTCTAGCCCATCTTTTTCATTTATCATTTTATTTTGAGGGAAGTTCATCGACATGCCTCCTTTTTCTTTCATATCTATAACGTGGAAACTCTATAAAAAGATATGGGGATAAAAAAAATTTTCGTTTTTCTTTCATTTTATGTGTTTGCCGCCTGCCGCCATAATTCCAGCCAAATTGGGAAAATATAAAGAAAAACAACGAAAGAGAGGAAATAAAAATGGGAAAGGCAAAAAAACAGATAGGGACCTGTGCATTATGTTTACGAGAAAATGTAGAAACAACTGTTCATCATTTAATACCAAAAGAAATGGGCGGCGCTCTTTTAGAGACGGCTAATCTTTGCATTCCATGTCATAAACAAGTCCATGCATTGTATACAAATGAAGAATTAGCTCTACGATTACATACGGTTCCCCTCTTAGAAGATGATCCCCAAATAAAAAAATATTTGGTCTGGATCAAAAAACAGCCGTCCTCGAAATTATTAAAGGTTAAAAAATCGAAGGAAAGAAAGAAAAAAAGATAAAGTGCAACTAACAATCAGTGAAGACTTTTCCTATCCAACAGATTTTTAGTTAAACCCTTCAGGCTTCCTATTCCTCCTTCTCTCCAATTCCTTAATCCCCTCTAATGCCTTTTTGGCTTTTGCTTCTACTAAATTATACGATTGCCAGCAAAATTTGTTTTTACGCAAATTTTACTTTTTCTCGATTAGCAGTTCTTTTAGTCCTATAAAATGAAGAAAAAGCACCGAACTCCACTCAATGAATGCCGGACTTGTTACTAAAAATGTATGAATAAAAACTAGACCAACCATAAGGATAAAATTCAGGCTGTAAAAATAAGGATTTTCTGCTATAGCATTCCTTAAGGTCAACACCCATTTACAGCAAAATAAAAACATACCCCTTACTTTATTTATGGCTGGATGCTTTCTTTTTATATAAGCAAAAAAGACCAAATACAAAGCTACAAGAAAAAACAAAACCTGCTCGTTAACATCTTTTTCCCTTTTCATGCTTTATAAAGGAAAAACTTTTTCTTTCTATGTTAAACTATTAGTATGGACAATTTATGAATAAAGGAGGCATTTTTTAATGATCGTAGATATCTAGAGAGGTAATATGAAGCAATTAGTAATTCAACATTCTTCGAATACTCGAATTATTTCTTACATCCATACTCCCATTTAGCGTTTATCCTCTTTTCTACAACTAATCAACAATAAACATTAGAATATTTTGGTACGTCCATTGTCCAAATACATGCATATTTTAAAATAATAGTGGAATGATAACTTAATCAATATTTTATGATGATTAATAAATATTCCTTGAACTTTTATAAGGAAAGGTGTAAAAATGGTAAAAATACATAAAAAAGAATCAAAATCACATTTAATTATGCGCTACATTATGTTAATGATTGGTGCAAGCCTTGCAGCAGTAGCCATTGAATTATTTTTAGTACCAAATACAATAATAGATGGCGGCATTATCGGTGTTTCTCTTATTTTAAATTATATGACCGGTTTTAGTTTCGGAATCCTTGTGCTTATTATTAATCTACCGTTTTTATTTGCAGGATATAAGTATATAGGGAAAAACTTTTGCATTTCTTCCCTATTTGCCATCATTATGCTGGCAATTGTAGAATCAAGCCTACATCATTTTGAAGCATTAACAACAGAGCCCCTGCTTGCGACAGTTTTTGGCGGTTTGATTTTAGGTGCAGGTGTTGGACTAGTGATCCGCAACTCTGGTGCATTGGATGGGACAGAAATTTTAGGGATTTTATTATCCAAAAAAATTCCTTTTTCTGTCGGCGAGTTTGTTATGTTTGTTAATGTTTTTGTGTTTGCATGGGCAGGATTTGTTTTAGAATGGGAACAAGCCATGTATTCCATCTTAACGTATTATATTGCAAGCAAAGCGTTAGATGCGGTTATCCAAGGATTTGACGATACAAAAGCAGCGATGGTTATTTCCAATGAGTATGAAGAAATTGCCGAAGCATTATCAGATCGTCTTGGCCGCGGTGTTACAAAATTAAAAGGAAAAGGTGGATATTTAGATCAAGAAAAAGAAGTGCTGTATGTTGTATTCACACGATTAGAAGTGGCAAAATTTAAAAGCATTGTCCAAGAAATTGATCCAAATGCCTTTATTACCATAATGGATACCCAAGAAGCTCATGGAGGCAAATTTAAATCAGCTATTCATTAAAGCAAAAAAACCCTTGTCAGCACTAGACAAGAGTTCAAGCTGTTGACAAACGCCCGCTTTCTTTGTTGCTCGTTGCTCATTACCCATCTTGGTAACTTCGCGCCTCGAAGCTCAGACGTTTTCAATCAGCCTGAAAATGTGTATTTTCTACTTTGTCTATACTCTAAACTCTTGTAAATACTAAACAAGAGTTTTTTTATGTTTACACAAGTGATAAAACAATCGGTAATGTAATTAGGCTGAGCAATGTGCTAAATAGCGTTGCAGATGATACAAAGTCTGGATCTGTACCATACTGCAACGCATACAATGTTGTATTAGCTGCAGATGGCATTGCTGCCAGCACAATCATAATTTGTTTTAACAGATCATCCACAGGGAGAAATAATGTCATCCCCCAAGCAATCAATGGCGATACCACTAATCGAAGCACTAAAGCAAAAGAGAGCTGAGGAATCCGCAAATTTTTCACTGAAATTTTTGCTAACTGCATGCCGAGAACAAGCATAACCGTTGGAATAGCTGCATCCCCGACCATTTTAATGGCATCCATCATCGTGCTGCTTATTGGTACATGCAAAAAATGAAAGATTATACCTAATAATGCCCCGTACATAATCGGCACACGCAATACTTTTTGCAAAGTTTCTTTATTCGAAGGATTTTCGGAAGATCCTTTTGCCGCATAATATATTCCAATTGTTGCCATTATCAATTGCTGAATAACCATTAAAATAACAGCATAATGCAAAGCTGGTACGCCAAACGCAAATAAAACAAGGGGTGTACCGTAATTGCCATTATTCATAAAGGCTGAAGATAAAATCATTCCGCACATCTTATTTGTGCTATACGCTCTGAGCTTTCCCACCAAATAAATAATCGCAATAATGCCAAATACTAAAGCAAGGGCATAAATAGTCATCATTACATAATCACTATTAAATTTTGTTTCATAAAACACACTAAAACCAAGGATTGGGCTCATTAAATAAACACTCACAGTTGAAACTGGTTTAACATCAATATGCAGAATCTTCTCTCCAACAAACCCGACCCCAAAAATAAAAAATATTGGCAATAATACAGCAAAAAATTCCATTAAAAAACTCCGTTCTCCTGTACTTCCCTTTGTATTTTTTAACTCCTATTACCAAACCCTCACGCTTTGCAGTTTCTTTATGAGCTGAACATTCTCCACCAACGCTCAATCATTTTACTAAAAAAGCAGCGGAGAACACTTCTTATCTATTAAAAGTTTTTATAGTCTATTAGCATTTATTGTCTTATTTGGCCATTACCATAAATTAAATATTTGCTCGATGTTAAGGCTTTTAATCCCATTGGTCCCCTTGCATGAAGCTTTTGTGTGCTAATGCCAATTTCTGCACCATAACCAAATTCAAAACCATCTGTAAATCTTGTGCTTGCGTTATGATAAACAGCTGCCGCGTCTACTTTTGCTAAAAATAATGCTGCATTTTTTTCATCGCTTGTAATAATTGCTTCTGAATGATTGGTCCCATACTGATTGATATGCTGGATAGCCTCTTCCACATTTCCGACCACTTTTATACTAATTTTTAATGCGGAATATTCTGTATACCAGTCTTCTTCTGTTGCTTGTTTCGCTTGTTTAAAAGCTGCACAAACTTTATCATCACCGTAAATTTCTACTCCTTTATCTTCTAAAGCAGCTAGAAGCTCCACTCCATGCTTGTTAAACCAAGCTTCATGAAATAAAATTGTTTCAATTGCATTGCAGACAGAAGGACGTTGTGTTTTCCCATTTAAACTAATAGAAATCGCCATGTTTTTTTCTGCTGTTTCATCGATAAAGATATGACAATTTCCTGCGCCTGTTTCAATAACAGGAACAGTTGCTTCCTGTACAACTGTATCAATTAAATTTTTTCCGCCTCTTGGAATAAGGACATCCAAATATTCTTTTAAATGGAATAATTCTTTTGCTGCTTCTCTGCTCGTATCTTCAATCAGCTGTACAGCATCTAGTGGAAGAACAGACTTTTCTAGCGCCCTATGAATAGATTTGACAATCGCCTGATTAGAGTATGCTGCTGTAGAACTTCCTCTTAATAAAACAGCATTGCCTGTTTTAATGGATAAGGTCGCTGCATCTACCGTTACATTTGGTCTAGCTTCATAGATCATGCCCATTACGCCTATTGGCACCGTTTTTTTCATCATTTTCAAACCGTTTTCTTTTGTTATTTCTTCTAATGTCAGCCCAATTGGATCTTCTAATTCAATTAATTGTTTAATAGCTAACGACATATCTTCTATTCTTTTTTTATTCAGCATAATGCGATCCAAAACAGACTCTGTCAGCCCTTTTTCTTTTCCAAATAGCAAGTCTTTTTTATTTTCTTCGATAATATAATCTTGATCGATCAAAAGCTGCTCGCTGATGAATAATAATGCATCATTTTTTTCCGCTGTCGTTAATTGTGTCATATCAAAACTTGCTTGTTTCGCTTTTTTTCCCTTTTGTTGGATTTCTGTCATTTTTAATCCCCCTTAAATTTTTACCCATTTATCACGATGAATGACTGTTGTTCGGGAAGGATGTTCGGCATTTTTGCATTCTTCGCTTTTTTTGCCGATAATGGACATAAGTTCGTCTGATGAATATAAAACTTCCCCTTTTCCAATTCTTCCTGATTCACCAATCACTTCTACTACATTCCCTTTTTCAAATATTCCTTCAATTTTGTATATTCCAGCAGGCAATAAGCTGCTTCCATGATTCATTAAGGCTGTTTCTGCCCCTTTATCTACATAAAGGCTCCCTTGAACTGTTGAATGCAAGGAAATCCACTGGCGATTATTATTAATGGCTGTTAATTCATCTTTTCCAATATAAGTGCCATCTCCATGCCCTTCTAAAATAGAAATGAGTTTCTCTTTTCCACTGCCATTTCCTATAAATACTTTTACCCCTAATGAAATGGCTGTTTCTGCAGCAACCAGTTTCGACTTCATTCCACCTGTTCCAACCTTTGAACCGGAACCTTCTGCGCCCTTCATAAACTCTTCTGTAATTCCCTCGATAAAATCATATCTTTTGGCGTCAGGATTATCCTTTGGATTGCTGTCATACAGGCCATTAATGTCTGTTAAGATAATTAGCTGCCCTGCATGCACAAGTCCACTCACTAGAGCCGACAGCATATCATTGTCGCCGAATGTCAATTCTTCAACAGACACTGTATCATTTTCATTAATAATCGGCAAAATGCCTCTTTCCAATAATTCCATCAGTGTAGAATAGGCATTGCGGTATCGATCTCTTTTCGAAAAATCATTTCTTGTCAAAAGGATTTGAGCAGGAATAATGTCAAATTGAGAAAATTGTTTAATGTAGTTTTGAATTAACAAACTTTGCCCAACTGCCGCTGCTGCTTGTTTGCCCTTTAATGTAACAGGCCGTGACGGATATCCCAACTTTGCAAACCCTGCGGCAACTGCTCCAGAAGAAACGAGGATGACTTCGTGGCCTAGTTTTTTTAAGATGGCAATACTTGCAATATGGTCTGATAATTTTTTTTCATCTATTTCTCCTTTGGCATTCGTTAAGGAACTGCTTCCTATTTTCACTACAACTCTTTTTTTCTCCATAATCTGTAAAACCTCCTGATTCCAAAAAACATAAAAAAGCCCTTCTCATCCTTCGATAAAGGACGAAAAGGGCTAATATTTCCGTGGTACCACCTTAATTGGATAATAAAACACCACTTTGGTGCCATTATCCCACTTTGTCTGTTAACGCCAGATCACGCCTATCTTTTTCATAGGACTCAAAAGGCAGGTTCTGCGGATTTAACGTTATGAAGTCTTTCAGCTTCTAAACTTCACTCTCTAAAACGCAAGGTTTCGCATACTAATCCTTTTTCAAACGTTCTCTTGTTTAGATGTTGATTTTATTATAACAGTTTTTTTGATTGTTTCAATCCGTTTTTTTTTTGATTTTCCTTATCATGCCGACTGGCAGCGATAACGTGAATTTTTTTGATTTTCCACTAGCTTTTAAAACTAGGCTCTTTTTTTAATGCGTATTTCCGGATAGCCTTAGCTACACCATTTTCTTCATTAGTTTCTGTAACCGCATCTGCCGCTTTTTTTACGACCTCTTGGGCATTTCCCATTGCAACGCCAAATCCAGCTTCTTTAATCATACTAATATCATTTAAGCTGTCTCCAACGGCCATTACATCATCCATTGTAATATGTAATTTGTCGCAGACGGTTTTTAAACCCTTTGCTTTATTAATTCCAATCGCATTTACTTCAATATTGCTTAGAGAGGAATTGCTTAATTCAAAAACTCCTTTATCTTGCAATTCTTTTAATACACTTGCACGAATCTTGTCATCTTCTATATCAAAACCAAATTTCAGCCATTCTAATGAAGCAATATTTTCAGGCATTTGATCATTCCATGTTTTTCCGCAGCTGATCGCCCAAACTCTTGCCTGATGTTTTTGGGAAAGCTCCCACATCCACTTGATATTCTCCGCTTCCACCAAATTTCTTTCAATTAAATTGCCTTGGTAATCCCAGATTTCACTTCCATTAACTGTTACTAAAAAAGTTTTTAAAAACAAGCTTTCCGCATGCTCTCGACAAGTAGCAATAGATCGTCCTGTGCTTAACACAACATGGATTCCTTGATCTTGCGCTTCTTTAATAGCCTTGCGGTTCTCTTCTGGAATCTCGCCTTTTTCATTTAATAATGTTCCATCCATGTCTAGTGCAATTAATTTAATCGTTGGATTTTTTAACACGTTGTTCATGTTTTTTCCTCCTTTTTATTTCGCTGCAAAATGGATAGTTTACTATTACCCTTTATTTCCTTAGCAGAAGGTGAAATTCGTCTAAATGAATTTCACTTTTTTCTATTAAATAGTATATCGTTTCTGTTGGAAATAGTAAAAAATACCGCAAACTTTACAAAGTATTAATATTCTTTTATTGTAAAGAATCGAAATTAATATTATACAGAAATAGATTTTTTTATAACAAGGGACCTTCTTGAAAAAATACTATGTAATACCATGCCTACAATGATAAAACACATTCCAATCAATGAGATAAAAGAAGGCATCTGTGCAGAAAGGAATAGCATTTCCCCAAGCAGCGCAAATAATACTTCAAATGATTGGGTTGCTTCCACTGCTCCTAATTTCTGCATATCATTTCGCACTATATCTGTCGCTGCAAAAAATAAAATGGTGGCAAAAACGCCCGAAAATAAAGCGACTATGCTCGATTGCACCACTTGCTCCTTGCTTGGCAAACCTACAGTATAGACTCCGTAAATAGATAAAATAATCCAAAAAGGCAGACTCGCAATCGTCATGCCTAACACCCGCTGATAGGCATCTAAACGTCCGTCTAGAATCTCCATCATTTTGCGGTTGCCAAGTGGATAGGCAAATGAAGCAATGACAATTGGAATAAAGCAAAGCAATGTACTTTGAATAGACATCTCTTTTGCATACTCTGCTTGCATTAGCAGAACGCCAAATACAATCAGCAAAGAAAATGTTAAACTATTAAATGGAATTTTTTTTCGAATTTGTTTACCGCCCACTTTTTCATAAAAAAGTGGTGCAAGCAAGGTACCAGATATAATGGTTAGCTGCCATGTTGCCGCAACAAGCCATCCAGGTCCATAAGCTGCCGCAAAACAAATAAAAGCATAAAAAATGCCGAAGCCAACAGAACTCCAAAGAATCCATGGAATAGGATTTGCTTTTAGTTCCTGCCATACTATAGTTAGATTTTTTCTAAAAAGTACTATTATAAATAGTACTGGCAGCATAAAAAAATAGCGCAGAGATGCACTCCAAACCCAACTTCCCCCATTCATTTCCATCGCTTGATTCAAAACAAATGTAAATGCGAAAAAAAACGCTGCTAAAATGCCTAAAATAATAGCTCGCATAAAAATTTCTCCTTTAACTTTATTTCTGCATTAATATTTAGACTATTTGAAACCTTCATATATTACTATAACGCAATTAGTTTAGAAGCTGAATAGTTTTCATTATGGATGCGCAGAATTTTATAGATTTTTATTTTATTCGAATAATAAGGGAGCTGCCTTCATACTGTTATAGGAGAAAAACAGCAAGAGGTGGTTGTTTTGCGTTTGAAGAAAAAAAGATATTTCCTCTTTTCTTTTATCTTTTTGTTTATTCTGTATGTAATTGCACATATATTAGCACATGTTAAAATTTATATTATGTATAGCGCAAGCCTTTTTCCTTTTCTATTTGTCTTTTTCATCCTGTTTGCAGGAATTCTTATGTTGTTTAAATCTAAGCTTAAATAGAACCGTTATAGCGTTAAAATCGCCTAATAGCCGTTGGATTTTTCCAACGGCTATTAGTGTTTGTCTATTAACCAAGTACTATTGCTAGCATTTTTTGGTTATACTTATACTAATAGAAAGGTGTGATAGCAATGGATTTTATACTTTCCACATTTTCCTTTGTCGGCATTATTTTTATTTTGTTCTTCGCAGCATATATTAACGCCTTACTAAGTGTAAATCGAAATAAAGACCGAAAAAAATAAACCTTCTTAGATTATTTTATCCTTTTTCTTACACTGTAAATCGTCTAATTATCCTTTGTAATTCTTCTGAGTTTTCAGCAAGGGCTTTCGCAGAAGCATTCACTTCTTCTAGTGACGCAATCTGCTCTTGTGTGCTGGCGGCAACATTCTCCGATGCGTCAGCATTTTTTGTTGCAATTTCTGCAAGTTCATTTGTTGTGGAGCTAACTGCAGAAACTTCCTCAGAAACTACTTTTACAATAGTAGAAATTTCAGCAATTTGTGGTGCGATACTTTTGATTCCTGTTAAAATTTCATTAAATTTTATAATCGTATCATTAGATATTTGAATGCCTGCCCCGACACTTTTAGCCGCCTCATTCATTTTTTCAGCAGAATGCTCTGTTTTCAGTTGAATTTCTTGTACAAGATCTGTTATTTGTTTTGCTGATGCTTGTGATTGCTCTGCAAGTTTTCGAACTTCGTCTGCGACTACCGCAAATCCTTTTCCTTGTTCACCAGCTCTTGCTGCTTCAATCGCTGCATTTAATGCTAATAAATTCGTTTGTTCTGCAATTTGACTGATGACGGTAATAATTTGATTTATTTTACTAGAACGATCATTTAATTCCTGAATCATCTGATCCGATTCATTTACATGTCCATAAATCGTATTCATTTGCTCCACATTTCTTTTTACAAATGCTTCCCCTTCTTCTGCGTGAAAAGCAGTATTGCTAGCTTCCTTATTTACGCTTTCTATATTAAAGGAAATTTTTTCAACACCTTTGGCAATTTCTTCGATTGCATGTGCTGTATTATCTATAACCATTGTTTGTTTTTCCGCATCAGATGCAATAGCTTGAATAGATGTCCCTACATGCTCTGTCGCTGTTCTTGTTTGTTCAGAAGCTGCTGATAATTCTTCCGCCGCTGCTGCAACTTGCTCCGTATTTTCATCCACTTGAATAATTATCTGACGTAAGTTTTCGCTCATATTTTGAAAAGCATTTCCTAGTTCACCGATTTCATCCTGTGACTTGAGTTTTATTGCCTCTGTTAGATTTCCTTGACTAATAATATTTGCGCTTGTTTTTAAAACATTTAATGGTTTTGTTATCGAACTTGTAACAGAAATCGCTATAATGCTCCCTATTAATATCATAACAATTCCTATTATAATTGTTATCTTTATTAAATTGGAGGATGCTTGCATTACTTCATGTTTATACATGGTGCCTGCGACTTTCCAACCTGTTAATCCATTGGTCAAATAGGTCATTTTTTTATCTGTCCCATTATACTGATAGGAAAATTGTCCTTCATCACCTTCGTATAGTTTTTGAAAAAATTCCTCTTTTGGTACGGTTCCAGGGTCAATTGTCGGATGGGAAATATATTGCATTTCTTTGCCTAAAAGGATTGCATAACCTTCTTTTCCTATATTGATCCCTCTTGTTACTCTATTAATCGTATCGACTGTTAAATTAATTCCTATAACACCAGATCCATCTTTTAATTTTTTTGAAATAGTGACAACTTGATCTCCTGATGCAGACAAATAAGCATCTGAAATAACCGTATTGCTTGTATTTTCGGCATTTTTATACCAGTCTCTTTCTCTTGGATCATATCCTTTAGGCAGCTCCTTCTTTGGATACTGCACCATCACTCCTTCTGTGGTTCCAAGAAAAATGCTTGCATTTTCTGGATGAATAGATGCATATTCTTCCAGCCTTTTTCTTAATTCTGATCCCTCATTTATTTGTATATTTTGTTTTGAAATTGTTTCTGCAAAATAATCTGCATCTTTTACTTTCGGTTCTACTGTATCGGTAATATACTGATCAAGCAATTTAATGCTTTCTTTTGCAGCATAATTAATTTGAGTTTTCACTGTTTTTGTTCCGTTTAAATACGATATTGTTCCTATAATAATAACCGGAACAACAGCAAGCAGCAAAAAAGCAACTAATAATTTCTTTTTAATTGTTAAGATTGCCTGTTTCTTTTTCATTTAAATCCTCCTGCAATGCTAAAACTTAATATTTTTGTTCTTACCCTTAATATCGGCAGGCTCTAGTTTATCTGAATAAACTATTAGTCATCATTCAATAGGCAAAATTTTCAAAAAAACTAGAAAACACCTCTTGTTTTAATAAATTATGTTCAAGAGATGCGGTATATCTTATGCTGCTCGTATAAAAATAAGGCTGTTTTCGTAAACTTTGTTGCGTTTAAAGGAGTAGGTTGATTGCAGTGAAGGGATGCTCGCTTTCCGCGGGGCGGGCGGTGAGCATCCTCAGGTTGTGAACTGCGGGGTCTCACCTGTCCCGCTAATCCCACAGGAGTCTCGCACCTTTTACTCCAATCCACCTGTTTTAGCTATGGAATTGCTCATGGAAACTATCCGAAAAACAACAATCTTTTAGGAAACAGCCAAAAATAAAAAGACGAAAACAGTTGTTATATCTGCTTTCGTCTTTTTATTATCTTATTTTTACAGGCAGTAATTCCCGCGAATTTTCGTTTTATTTTATTGCTGGTATTGAACACGATGGAGATTAGCAAAAATACCGTCTTGATCTAATAACTCCTCATGACGTCCTTCTTCTGCAATTCCATCTTCTGTTACAACTACGATGCGATCTGCATTGCGAATTGTTGCAAGCCGATGGGCAATCACTAGTGTCGTACGATTTTCTGCAAGCTCATTTAATGAGTTTTGAATAATTAATTCTGTCTCTGTATCGAGTGCAGATGTTGCTTCATCCAATATTAATATTGGCGGATTTTTCAAAAACATTCGAGCAATTGCAAGACGCTGTTTCTGCCCCCCCGAAAGTTTTAAGCCCCGCTCTCCAATTTGCGTTTCATATCCATCTGGAAGTTTGCGGATTAAATCTTCCAAATGTGCACGTTTTACTGCTTGATGTATTTCTTCATCCGTAGCATCTAATTTTCCATAAGCAATATTTTCTTTTAGTGTTCCTGTAAATAAAAAAACATCTTGCTGAACAATGCCAATTTGGGAGCGCAAGGAGGATGTTGTCATATCGCGAATATCAATTCCGTCAATGGTAATGCTTCCACCTTTTACATCATAAAAACGAGGAATCAATGACGTAATCGTTGTTTTTCCTGCCCCAGATGGTCCTACAAAAGCAATTGTTTCTCCAGCAAGAATAGATAGATTAATATTTTCTAAAACGGGACGGTTATTTTCGTAGCTAAAATCTACATTGTTTAACTGGATATCCCCGCGAAGATTTGGCACATCAACTGCATTTTTTGCATTTTTAATATCTGGTTCTGTATCAATCAACTCTAAAAAACGTTTAAATCCTGCCATTCCTTTTGGATACAATTCTAATAAAGTACTAATTTTATCAATCGGTTTTTGCAATACATTCACATATAAGATAAAAGCAACAAGCGCCCCACCTGTTAATTCATTATGAAAAGTAAGCCATGCACCATACACGAGTACAATTAGTGTGAAAAAACGCATAAGCATATAAACAGAAGAGGAAGTAAGCGACATTACTTTATAAGCGCCCACTTTTGCTTTACGGAAACGTTTATTGTTAACCGAAAAACGAGACATTTCATATTCTTCATTTGTAAAAGATTGTACAACACGAACTCCTGATACACTGTCTTCCACCCGAGCATTCACATCAGCAATATCACCATACATATTCTTCCACGCTCTATGCATGCTTTTATTGCAATACGTAATAAGCCAAATTAATATCGGAACGATAAAAATAATAATAAGTGCAAGTTTCACATTGATTGTAAGCATAATCCAAAAAGCTCCAACAAATGTCATAGCGGCAATAAATAAATCTTCTGGACCATGGTGAGCTAATTCTCCAATATCAAATAAATCATTGGTAATGCGGCTCATAACATGGCCTGTTTTTGTATTGTCAAAAAAACGGAATGATTGCCTTTGAACATGGTTAAACAGCTGTGAGCGCATATCTGTTTCAATATTAATCCCTAATTTATGACCCCAGTAGTTAACGATATACTGCAAATATGTACTAACTAAGTATAATGCCAATAAACCAAAACTTACAGATACAATCGAGCTCCAATTACCCTCAGGTAGTAATGTGTCTATAAACCAAGAAACGGCCAAAGGAAATGCCAGTTCTAGTATGGCTACAACAACGGCGCTAGAGAAATCTAGTATAAATAATTTTTTATGTGGCAAATAATAGGTAAAAAATCGCTTAATCATAAAAATCTCCCTTATATTTTTTATTTTAAGATCCTATTCACTCCCCCCAAATGTTGCATACTAGAATTGTTTATGAGAATCATTATTGATTATAGATGTTAAACAGCTATTATTCAAGAAATTTATTTTTTAACCCGAAATAATTTCATGCAAAAAAGCAATGAAGAAATATTCCTCCATTGTTTTTTTATTAGTGATTACAAACGCTTTTTGCAATTCTAGTTAGCAGTTCCACACTCATTGGCAGCACCTTTTCGTCTATATCAAAACGATGATGATGATGTGGAGCAGGAAGTGGGGAACCGATAATCATATAGGTTGCTTTTCCCCCATACTCTTGTACACGACGCATCATAAAAGTAGCATCTTCACTGCCTAGGTTACTGTTGCTTTCAAGCTGAAACTTTGTAAATCCTTGAACTTTTTTCGCTTCTTCAACTACCAGCTCCATTAACTCAGGATTAGAAGCTGCCGTTGTCGCTTCGCCAATTACTTCCATTTTCGTTTGTACACCATGCATGGCGCCGCTTCCTACAATAATTTTTTCCACCCTTTTTTTTAACTCTTCATTCACTTCCCAGCTTTCGGCTCTTGTTTCAAGAATCATTTGTGCATAAGCCGGAATAATATTGGCAGCCGTTCCTCCTTCTAATACTCCTACATTTATTCTTGTTTTTTCCCCGCTAAATCGGGGCAAAGCATGAATATTCAATAAAGCAGTAGAGGCTGCTAATAATGCATTTGCCCCTTTTTCAGGAGAAGCGCCGGCATGGGAAGGGATTCCTTTAAATATCACTTTTAATTTAGATGTCGCCAAAAAATTGCTGATGCCACCGTGCACTTCACCTAATGGAAGATTTAAACCTAAATGAAGGCAAAATAAATGACGGACATCATCTAATATCCCTTTTTCCACCATTGATACAGCGCCACGTCCGCCTTCCTCCGCTGGCTGAAAAATCAGCTTAATGGTTTGAGATGGAGCAGCTTCTGCTATTTTTTCGGCAAATGTCAAACCTATTGCGGTATGACCATCATGGCCGCATGCATGCATGGATCCTGTCATACAAGAAGCATAGCCTTCCTTAAATGGAAGATGGCCTTCCTCTTCACTTTCTTTTATTGGCAGTGCATCCATATCAAAACGAAAAGCGATGGGAGACTTTTGCTCCCCTCCTCTCCAAATGCCAACAACAGCAGTATTTCCACCTTGCATCCTTTTTAGCAGCAGCGGATCTGCTCCCTGTTTTAATGCTTGATGATAGGCCTTTGTTAATTGTTCCTCTTGCGGAACACCAAAACGTGCTTCTGGTACCATTGCTTCTTTGCCGCAAAGCACTTCAAATCCCAGTTTTTTTAATGTTTGTGCGACAATGGAAGCAGTCCGAAATTCAAGAAAACCTTGTTCAGGATAACGATGAAAATCTCTTCTTTGTTCAATTACATTCACATTGTTTACTCCTTTTTTTTGCAATCCTTTCTCTATTTTAACATAATTTAAATTTTTAAAATTTTATAAATATAAAATGTTATAATTTGTCATAAAGTGAAACTTCAATCAGTGAGGGTTTTCTTCCTCCCTCACTGATTGTTAGTTGAACCAATCAGGCTTTTATGGGCAGTTATCCCCCACCTAGATTTCTCGTTTTCTCTTACCATCCCTTAGGTGGGGGGGTTACTGCCCGTTAATGCGTGATAAATACAAAACCATATGTTTTTCATCATAATAAATATTTTCATACTTTAACGCTCTTTTTTCTAGCCCCATAACAGTAAAGCCAATTCCCTCATATAAATGGATAGCATCCGTATTTTTAGCAACCACTGTAAGAAGTAGTTGTTCTATTTCATAATTTTTGGCAATCGAAATAACTTTTGTTAATAAAGTTTTACCTATTCCTTTTCCCCGATAATCATTTTCCACAAAAAAAGACAGCACACTGCCTTTATGTTTAATTTTTTCAAACACTTCTCTTTGCAAAGTAATAGAACCAACTAATCTATTTTGATCAAATGCACCTAACGTTATTCTAGTTGGATCTTTCAACTGCTGTGCCGTCTTTTTTACAGGTTGCAGTTTGTTTTCTTCTTCCGCAACAGTGAGCAAAAAAGCATCCGGATTTTGTTTTAGTGTTTTTAGTCGCAATTGCCAATACAATTTGGCATCTTTTGCTGTCAATAATCTTATGTACATATTCCCCACCACACTTATCTTGTTGATTCAAGCTGCAGCACATGCAGCTAACTCTATCTCTATAGAGTAATTCCATAACTCTTCGTTTCATCCCTTCTCCTTCAGCAAATTTTTTTAATGCAAAGGCTCTGTTAAACTTGCCTGTTGATTTCCACTACAGGCGTTCGCTTTCCGCGGGCGGTCCGGGAGGCTTGCTCCTGCGGAGTCTCACGTCCTTCTTTCCAATCAACAAAGTGCCAAAATCAACAATAAACTTTAACATAGCCAATACAAAAAAAGCACAAGATTTAAGCTCTTGCGCTTTTTTCGCTTCTGACCATTTTTAATTGGCTACTTTTTTCGTTGCATTTATTAATGCTTTGATTCCTTCAAGATCATTTTTATCAAAAAGCTCCACTATTTTACTGCCAACGATAACACCGTCACAGTACTGTGTCATGTTTTTGACATGTTCTGGTGTAGAGATGCCGAATCCAGCAAGAACTGGAATAGGACTTACTTCTTTTACTTTTAATAAATGAGGACCTAAATGTTCTTGGAAAGTGGTTCTAGCTCCTGTTATTCCAGTTACCGTTACAGCATACAAAAAGCCATTTCCTTTGTTCGCAATCGTCGCAATTCTTTCCATTGGACTTGTTAATGTTACTAAGCGAATTAATTCTACTTGATGTTTAGTTGCAGCATTTAGCAGAATTTCCTCTTCTTCCATTGGCATATCCGGTACGATTAAGCCATTAATATTCGCCTCTTCACAGCTTTTAAAAAATGCCTCTACCCCGTAGGACAGGATTGGATTAATATAGGTCATAAATACTAATGGGATAGATGTTTCTTTTCGAAAAGAAATAATCGTATTAAATACTTTATTTAATGTCGTGCCTGCTTTTAATGCACGTATTCCAGCTGCTTGAATAATCGGTCCATCTGCAACAGGATCAGAAAAAGGAATGCCGACTTCAATTGCTGTTGCACCAGACTCTTCCAAAAACTTAATTTTTTCTTCTAAAGTCTCTAATCCACCATCTCCAGCCATAATATATGGCACAAATCCTTTATCCCCATTTTCCTGTACTTTTGCAAAAGCTTCTGCAATTGTCGCCATTAGTTATTCACTCCCATTTTCTCCATTACTGTATTGACATCTTTATCGCCTCTTCCTGATAAACAAACGACAATTCCTTCTTCTTTTTTCATTGTCGGCGCTAATTTCAGTACATGAGCTATCGCATGAGAACTTTCCAATGCTGGGATAATTCCTTCCAATTTGCATAATAATTGCAATGCCTCAAACGCTTCATCGTCTGTTACCGATTCATATTGGACACGGCCAATATCATGTAAATGGCTATGTTCTGGCCCAACACCTGGATAATCAAGACCTGCTGAAATAGAATGAGCCTCTTGTACTTGACCATCTTCATCTTGCAGTAAATACATATAAGCCCCGTGAAGAACACCAGGTTTTCCTTTCGTTAAGCTTGCTGCATGCTTTTCTGTATGCAGACCATGCCCAGATGCCTCTATTCCATATAACTTCACTTCTTCATCTTCAATGAAAGGATAAAACATGCCCATTGCATTGCTACCTCCGCCAATACAAGCAATGACAGCATCTGGCAATTTTTGTTCTTTTTCTTTATATTGCTCCTTTGTTTCTTTGCCAATTACACTTTGAAAATCACGAACCATCATTGGGAATGGATGGGGCCCAGTTACAGAACCTAAAATATAATGAGTGTCCATCACATTTGTTACCCAGTAGCGCAGCGCTTCATTGCATGCATCTTTTAGTGTGGCGCTTCCTGACGTCACACTTACTACTTTTGCTCCTAACAATTCCATACGAAATACATTTAATTTTTGTCGGCGAATATCTTCTTCTCCCATAAATACCGTACATTCTAAATTTAAAAGAGCACATGCTGTCGCTGTTGCAACACCATGCTGGCCTGCACCTGTTTCTGCAACCACTTTCTTTTTGCCCATTCGTTTCGCAAGCAATGCTTGACCTAACGAGTTATTGATTTTATGTGCACCAGTATGGTTAAGATCTTCTCTTTTCAAGTAGATTTTTGCGCCATTTAAGTGTTTGGTTAAATTCTCTGCATAATAAAGGGGCGTTTCTCTGCCAACATAGTCTTTCAGCAAATAATCCAACTCTTGTTGAAATGCTGGATCTGCAATTGCTTTTTTATAGCCTTTTTCCAGCTCCAAAACAGCATGCATTAATGTTTCCGGGATATATCTTCCCCCATATACACCAAAATGGCCTTTGCTGTCTGGAAAAGAATAATTTATTGTCATTTTTACTTCCTCCTATTGCTTATCTAGATTCACAATTGATAAAAAATCACGTATTTTCTTAAAATCTTTTTTTCCATCTGTTTCGACTCCACTTGAAACATCAACTAGATCAGGTTGAACCATCTCTAACGCTTCTTTAATATTATCTGCATCCAACCCTCCGGCAAGGATTACTTTTTTGCCTTTAAAATCATAGTCTTTTAGCATCGTCCAATCAAAGGTTTTTCCATTGCCGCCGTGATATATTTCTCTCGGGCTATCCAATAATACATAATCACATTCAAATGCTTGGACCGCTTTTAGATCTTCTTCTGATTGAATGCTGAATGCTTTAATCACCGGCAAGGTAAACTGGGAAGCAAATTCATTAGATTCATCCCCATGAAGCTGAATAACATTAATGCCAGAAATGTTGGTGATTTCATCAATTTTTTTCTTTGATTCGTTAACAAACACGCCTACTTTCCAAATATTTTCCGGAAGCTCTTTAATAATTTCTTTGGCATCTTCCGGACTGATTTTCCGCTTGCTTTTTGCAAAAACAAACCCCACTGCCTTTGCACCATTTTCTACTGCACATTTTGCTGCCTCTTTATCTGTAATTCCACATATTTTTGCACCCATATGATCACTACCTTAAATAGAAACTTTCATTTGTTTTAATGTTTCTTCCAAGTTTCCGCTTCTCATAAATGTTTCCCCTACTAAAATAGCATTGGCACCAGCCTCTACCACTCTTCTAATATCATCTGTTGTGGCAATCCCGCTTTCGCTTACTAAAAAGCTGCCACTTTTTTTAATCATCGAAGCCAATTTTTCTGTTGTTTCAAGTGATACTTCAAATGTTTTTAAGTTTCGATTATTTACTCCTATCAATGATGCTCCAAGGGCAATAGCACGTTCTGCTTCCTCTTTATTATGCACTTCTACAAGGACTTCCAAATCTTTTTCTATTGCATATTCATACAGATTTTTTAATGTTTCATCATCTAAAGCCGCCACAATTAATAAAATTAAATTAGCGCCATAATGCTTGGCAAAATCAATTTGAATAGGATCAATAATAAAATCCTTGCAAAGAATTGGAAGCTCAACAGCTGAACGAACTTTTGTTAAATCTTCAAATGTTCCTTTAAAAAAAGGAGTGTCCGTTAAAACAGAAATAGCATCGGCACCAAACTGTTCATAATCTCCTGCCTGTTTGGTTGGATCTAACTTGGCATTTATCTCTCCTTTTGAAGGTGATGCCCGTTTAAATTCCGCAATAACAGAAAGAGTATTGGCACTTTTCAATGTATTCAGAAAGGAATATTTGGGTTTATTTTGGACAGTAGTCCCCAACTCTTCTTTTCTAGTTTTTAATTCTTCCACAACCGTATGTTTTTCGGCAATAATTTTATCTAAGATTGTTCCCATTATATCCCTGCTTTCTGCAATTTTCCACTTTTTTCAACCAATTGCTGCAATTTGCGATACGCTGCACCTGTATCAATACTTTCAGCGGCTAATTGGACTCCTTCTGCAATTGTTTCTGCTCGGCCTGCTGCATAAATGCCGATTCCTGCATTTAATAATACAGTATCTCGGTAAGCCCCTTTTTCTCCTTTTAATACATTTAATAGAATTTCGGCATTTTCTTTTGCGTCCCCGCCTCGAATTTCTTCATTTGAATAAACAGGAAGGTTTACATCAAAAGGGTGAAGCATTACTTTACGAATGCTGCCATTTTCCAAAATAACCAATTCATTTTCTCCTTGCAAACTAGCTTCATCCATGCTGCCTGCACCATTTAACACAACCGCTCTTTTTCTTCCTAATTTTTTTAGTACTTCTGCAAAAGGCTCGGTAAAATCTTTTCGATAGATCCCAAGCACTTGAGAATCTAAATTGATCGGATTAGTTAATGGGCCAATTAAATTAAAGATGGTTGGAATTCCTAACTCTCTGCGAACTTTCGTAATTCTCCCCATTTTCGGCTGAACATGCTGTGCAAATAAAAAAGTTATACCGACACTTTCTAACTGTTCTTCATTTTGCTCTGGGGTAATGTTTAATTTAATGCCCAGCGTTTCCAACACATCGGCACTTCCAGTTTTACTCGAAATGCTTCTATTGCCATGTTTTGCAACAGGTATTCCTGCACCTGCCATCACGAATGCAGAAGTACTGGAAACATTAAAGCTTTGCGAACCATCTCCCCCTGTGCCACAATTATCAATGCAGCCTGGCATGCTATTTTGAAATGGAAGGGTTTGTTCTCTAACAGCTTTGACGATGCCGACCATTTCATCAACTGTCTCTCCCTTCATTTTTAAAGCAGTAATAAAGGAAGCAATTTCACTGTCAGATATTGTGTCAGAAAATAACTTTCTTGCAGCAATAATCATTTCTTCTTCTGTTAATGATTGGTTTTGCAATAACTTCTGTAAATATGCTTTCATTTGATTACTTCCTTTCTTGTTTCTTTTATAAAGTTCGCAATTAATTGTTTGCCGTACCCTGTACCAACCGATTCTGGATGAAATTGAAATCCATAAAGAGGAAATTCTTTATGCTTAATAGCCATAATTTCTTGATCATCACTAGAATGGGCTAATATGGTAAATTCTTCTGGCAATGTGCCATTTTTAATCACAAGAGAATGATATCGCATCACTTCAACCGGCTCTTCTAATCCTTCAAAAACCGAAGATTGCTTTGTTGCTAAAAAGGATGTTTTTCCGTGCATAATATTATCTGCTTTTATTATTTCTGCACCAAATGCGTAGCCAATTCCTTGATGACCCAAACAAATTCCAAGTATTGGGAATTCCTTATATAGTTGTTGGATAAGCGTAATAAGTATTCCAGCATTTTCTGGTCTTCCAGGCCCAGGAGACAAAACAATTCGATCTGGATTTAGCGCTCGTATCTCCTCAATGGAAATTTTATCATTGCGGATAACTTTCACTTCTTCTCCCAATTCCCCCAGATACTGAAATAAGTTATACGTAAAAGAATCATAGTTATCGATTAATAAAATCATGTTGCCCCTCCAAAAATACTTTTAGTTTATGAATGGTTTCTTCATATTCTTTTTCTGGCACCGAATCATACACAATGCCTGCACCTGCTTGGATATATGCCGTTTCTCCTTTAATCACCATTGTTCTTATCGCTAAAGCAAAATCCATATTGCCATTTTTAGAAAAATAGCCAACTGCTCCTGAATAAATACCTCTTTTTACGCCCTCTAGCTCATTGATAATTTGCATGGCTCGTATTTTCGGTGCACCAGACACAGTTCCTGCTGGCAAACAAGATACAAGTGCATCCACACTAGAATATTCTTCTTTTAAATCGCCGCTGACTTCGGATACTAAATGCATCACATGTTTATATTTTTCTACTTTTAAATATTTATCAACATTTACGGACCCAAAATGGCTCACTTTTCCGACATCATTGCGTGCTAAATCTACAAGCATTTTATGTTCTGCCAACTCTTTTTCATCTTGTAATAAATCGTTTGCTAAATGGTTATCTTCTTCTACATTTGCACCTCTTGGCCTTGTGCCTGCAATTGGATTAGTAATGACTTTGCCATTATGTGCTTTGATCAAACTTTCCGGCGAGCTTCCTACCACTGCATATTCTTCAAAATCTAAAAAGTACATATATGGCGATTGATTCTTAATTCGCAGGCCGCGGTAATAAGAAAAAGGGGAACCTTCTATTTTTGCCGACATGCGCTGGGATGGAACAACTTGAAAAATATCGCCGTTTCTAATATACTCTTTTGCCTTATTCACTTTTTCTACAAATGCTTCCTTTGTAATAGACGGCTGAAAACTAGTTAAAGCAACCTCCTCCTTTTCTTCTACAAATGGTGTCGTTAGTTCTTCTTTTCGTTTATTTATTTTATCCTGCAATTCTTTTTCCGTTGTTGAATCAGAAAGGGGAGTTGCTATCAAATAAATTATTTGTTCTAAATGATCAAAAATAATCAAATCTTCAAAAAATAATAAATGCACATCTGGAATGCCGATCTCATCTTTCGCTTCTGGTCCGATATCTTCGTATTGTCTAATATTATCATACCCAACATAGCCGATTGCACCGCCAGTTATTGGAAGATCAAATGGCAGCTCCACTTGCCTTTTTGGCAGTAGTTTTTCAACCAAAGACAAAGATTTTTCATTGATGACCTCTTTGGTGTTTCCTCGGATAATGGTAGAAACCGAACCGTTGCCAATTAACTCAAAGGCAGGATTAGAGCCGATAATTGAATATCTCCCCGAATTTTGATGTTTTAAAGAACTCTCTAAAAGAAACTTCTTTTTTCCTTTTATACGTTGATAAATGCTAATTGGAGTTAATGTGTCTCCAGCTATTTTTTCAATAAGTAACAAATCTGCTTTTGTAGGCATCAAACTTTCTCCTCCTTTAATAAAAAAAGTCCCCTATCTCGCATCTTCAAATAAAGATACAGATAGAGGACGATTAAAAACCGCGGTACCACCTCACGTTAGAGTGTCTGACACTCTCCCTTTTCAAGTACTAATAATAAATACTCTATCCCTTTAACGGTGGAAACCGACGAACCATACTTTTACTTCAAGTCCGCACTCATAAGTCCATTCTGCAAGTAGATTGTATCGGTTTTCACCAGCCACCGACTCTCTAAAACAACACTCACTAGCATACTACTCTTAATCATCGTTTTTTTTATTTTTTTGTATACAAAAAGGGCTCTCTCCTATAAAAAGGACGAGAAACCCGTGGTGCCACCTTCATTAGCTTATAATAAGCTCACTTTAAGAAATACTTGCATATCTATGATGCAATATTTCCGTCTCTTGTAACGACGAGACTTTCGCTAAAGCCTACTCCTTTAACAGTTTCGGTTTAGAGGCTAGAAGTCCATTCATTATTATGTCTACACTGATTTTCACCAACCATCAGCTCTCTAAAGCATCCATAAAAATTACTACTCTTCATCACTGCCAATCACTATGTTGTTTTAATCATATGTATTTTTTCAAAAAAAGTCAAGAGAATCCAACTTATTTTTTTATTTTTTGCAGAGCTTTTTCAAATCGATTGCGCCAATCTAAAGCCAAATCTTCCAATAGTAATACTTTTTCAATTTTCTTTTTATTTTCTTTATCTAAAAGCATTAAATTTGTTGCATCCCAAACCGATATTTCAGATTGTTTTCTTTCTAATAAAGTAAACGATGAATTTGCATCGACCTGTCCCTCTTTTACTACTTTCAAAAAATACCCGGTATAACAGGTTTCCATTATTCTTTTTAAAAACATATTTATATGGTTATACTTAGAAATGGTCGAACATGGAATTCTCCCTTGTGTAACTTGTACGATTGCATCTCCTAATGAAAAAATATCTCCTATATAGGTTTCTTTTTCTACATAACCTGTTGCACAAATATTTTCTCCAAATGCAGGAATTGCTAATTCTGTTTGAAACTCCTTTTCCCAAGCTGCATAATGCTCATAAGGGTAAAAACATACAGCTCTTTCAGGTCCGCCATGAAAGGCTGGATTTGCTACACCATCTCCGACAAAACAATCTTCTGTCAATTGAGCAGATTGTTTTATTGTTTTTCCAATCGCCGAAACATATTTTTTTTCCTGCCAACTAAGCTCTTCTGGTTGGCCAATGCTTAATGCAACAATATTCCCCACATCTATTCCTCCATCTCTTATTTTGCCTATCTTTTATCTTAATATGAATAAATTAAAAATCAAAGCCCTTTCCTGCATAATTCCTTCCTTTTCTTATGTTTGATGCTTATTTTCCAAAAAACATCCGCATTATTAGTTAGCTTTTTTCTTTATTTTTTGCGTTATCGTCATATACACTTTTTCCCAAAACATTTTTTTACTAATTTGCAGAGGAACGGTACATATTAAATGTAGTTAACATTTTGAACGCTAAGGAGATAAGTCAAGATGGAGAATATTAATGATAAAAAGATGATTGGCATGTCTATTAATAAAACAACCCATAAAACCAAAAACAAGCAAACAGAAGTATCCAAAATGTCAATTCTTTCAATATCATCGATACCGCTAGTTATGACACTCGGCAACAGCATGCTTATCCCAGTACTGCCCTCTATTGAGAAAAAACTGAATATCTCTTCTTTTCAAGTTAGTATGATTATCACTGTCTATTCCATACTAGCAATTCTTTTAATACCTGTTGCCGGATACTTATCAGATCATATCGGCCGAAAAAAGGTGATTATTCCAAGCTTGATTATTTCTGGCATAGGTGGATCCATTGCAGGAATTGCCGCATGGTTAATGAAAGACAGTTATTGGGTTATATTGATTGGAAGAGCCTTGCAAGGCATTGGAGCAGCTGGAGCATTTCCAATTGTACTGCCCTTAGTTGGAGATATGTTTAAGGATGAAGAAGAGGTTTCAAGCACTTTAGGAGTTATTGAAACGGCAAATACATTCGGCAAGGTGCTAAGCCCTATATTAGGAGCCATTTTAGCAGGATTTATCTGGTTTATTCCCTTTATGGCAATTCCTGTATTTTGCCTTTTGTCAGTCATTTTAATACTAGTTTTTGTAAAAGTGCCAACCAGTTCAAAAAAACCTCTTCCATTTAAAGAATTTATTGCACACACAAAAGAAATAATTCATAAAGATAAGAAATGGCTATATGCTATTTTTTTTATTGGAACTATTGTCATGTTTGTTTTATTTGCAGAAATGTTTTATTTATCTGATGTTCTAGAAAAAAAGTACCATATTAAAAATATAAAAAAAGGGTTTTTTCTTGCCATTCCATTAGGAGCATTATGCATTACTTCTTTTATTACAGGAAGAAAAATTAAACAAGATCAAATGCTGATGAAATGGATTACTTTCAGCGGCATTATAGCTATTATTATTGGCACAGTCGCTTTAAGTTTTCACGATAGTTTATGGTATGTTATCGGCTTTTTAACATTATCAGGGATTGGAATAGGAGCAAGCCTTCCTCCCCTTGATGCATTAATTACAGAGGGCATTGAAAAAGAAGAGCGAGGCACAATTACAAGCATGTATAGTTCGATGAGGTTTATTGGTGTTGCTGCTGGACCACCTCTTATGGCCATTTTGATAAAACACGCAAGCCATACTCAATTTTATATTTTAAGCGGCATTACAGTGCTTGCAGCGCTTGCCGCATTTTTTCGCTTAAAGCATGACAGCGAAAAAGCAAGCTGACTAGATTATCCCCCCCCTCTTTTGCATCTAAGTGGGGGGATTATATTTTACTAATTAGAGTTATACATTCAAAGGAAATGCCCGAGTTTTATAGTTTAATTCCACAGATCTTGCCTATTTTAACCTAGGCGATAAGCAATGGACTGCAACAAAGATTTTTTTCCTATATATAAAACAGTATCAGCAGAAGATATCACATTTAAAAATTCTTAAAAGGATTAATTATTTTGCATAAAAAAAGATGCAAAAGTCTTTTTCACTTTTGCATCTTTTTTATTTTTATTTTTCAACTAGTGGCTTTTTTAAAATTCCTAATAAAATGGCCGCTACTACCGCACCAATTAAAATGGCTAAGAAGTATAATAATGGACTGCCATCTACTAAACCTACAACAAAGATTCCTCCATGTGGTGCTCTAAGTCCGATATTAAAGAACATAGATAATGCGCCAGTAACTGCTGCACCAATTGCTACAGACGGAATAACACGCAATGGATCTGCTGCTGCAAACGGAATCGCACCTTCAGTAATAAAAGATAATCCCATAATATAGTTTGTTGGAGCCGCGTCACGTTCTTGTTTTGTAAATTTATTTTTAAAGAATGTGGAAGCTAATGCAATTGCAAGCGGCGGCACCATACCACCTGCCATAATAGCTGCCATTGGCTCATACACACCATTTGCAATTAAGCCTGTACCGAAGACATAGGCTGATTTATTGATTGGGCCACCCATATCGATCGCCATCATGCCACCTAAAATAAGTCCTAATAATACTGCATTCGCTGTTCCTAAACCAGATAACCAGTTTGTAATAGCCGTATTTAACGCACCAACTGGGCCATTTACTACATAATGCATTAATAATCCTGTAATTAAAATCCCTAATAATGGGAAAAGTAAAATCGTTTTAATACCTTCAAGAGACTGCGGCATTACTTGCAATGCTTTTTTCAATCCGATAACAACATAACCTGCTAAGAAACCAGCGATTAAGCCGCCAAGGAAACCAGCACCGCCGCTTGCTGCCATCATACCGCCAACCATACCAGCTGCAAAACCAGGACGATCCGCAATACTCATTGCAATGAAACCAGCTAAAACAGGGACTAATAAAGCAAAAGCATTATCTCCACCAATTGCTTTTAATACTGCCGCAAAAGCATTGTAGCTTGGATCGTCAGGATTGGATGAATTATAGCCAAACATAAAGGAAATTGCAATTAAAATTCCGCCGCCCACAACAAATGGAAGCATGTTGGAAACACCATTCATCAAATGCTTATAAAATCCTGATTTGCCTTTTTTGCCGCTTTCACTGTCAGCAGCTGCTGAACCTGATCCGCCTTGATAGATTGGAGCATCTTGATTTAATGCTTTTTCAATTAATTCTTGTGGTTTTCTGATACCATCTGCAACCGGGGTTTCGATTACATGTTTTCCTTTGAAACGCTCCATTTGCACTTTTGTATCTGCTGCTACAATAATCCCAGTAGCGTTTGCAATTTCTTCAGGTGTCAGAACATTTTTTGCTCCACCAGAACCGTTTGTTTCTACTTTAATGTCGACTCCAAGTTCTGCTGCTTTCGCTTTTAAAGAATCTGCTGCCATATACGTATGAGCAATACCTGTTGGACATGCTGTAACAGCAACAACGAAATTCTTTTTATCTGCAATATTTTGTTCTTCTTCTTCCTCTTCTTCATCATAACTGTCAATAATATCTACAACATCTTTTTTTGTTGCTGCCACAAGCAATTTCGCACGCACTTCTTCTTTTAGCAAGATAGTAGATAAACGTGATAATGCTTCAAGATGTGTATTATTTGCGCCATCTGGAGCGGCAATCATAAAGAAAAGGTGAGCAGGCTGACCATCTAATGACTCATAATCAAGTCCATCTACAGAGCGGCCAAATGCGATTGCTGGATTTTGTACAGCACTAGTCTTTGCGTGAGGAATAGCAATTCCTTCTCCAATACCAGTTGTACTTTGCTCTTCCCTTTTTAGAATAGCTTTTTTATATTCTTCTTTGTTTGCTAATTTCCCTGCATTATTTAACGTGTCAACTAATTGATTGATTGCATCAATTTTTTGTGTTCCTTCTATATTTAAAAGGATAGTTTCTTGCGTTAATAATTCTGTAATTCTCATCAGATAACGCTCCTTTTTTTTATTTTATTTCTTTTATGCCCCGCTACTATTGAATAACTACTTGAGGCAATAAACTTTCTACTTTTTCTTTTGTGCATAAACCAATTGAAAATGCTGTCGCACTGCCTGAAGCTACGCTATAGCGAAATGCTTCTCTAATATCTTGCATTTCTTGATATTTCGCTAAGAAACCAGCTACCATACTATCGCCGGCACCTACAGAGCTTTTCAATTCGCCTTTTGGAACTGTGCTAATAATTGTTTCATGCTCATTAACCAATACGGCGCCATCGCCTGCTAAAGATACAATGACGTTTTGTGCACCACGCTCCAGCAGCTTTTTAGCATATGGGATTACTTCTTCCACACTTGTTATTGTTGTATCAAATAATTCTCCCAATTCATGATGGTTTGGCTTAATAAGAAAAGGGTTATATGGAAGTACTTTGTTTAATAGCTCCCCTTCTGCATCCACTACAAATGACACATTATTCTTATGGCAAATTCCCACTAGCTCTTCATATGTTGTTTTTGGCAAAGTAGATGGAATACTGCCTGCAAGCACTAATAAATCCTCTGAAGTCAGTTCACTGATTTTTTGTTTTAATTCTGCAAACTTTTCTTCTGAAATAGCAGGACCATTTGCATTTAATTCTGTTTCTGTATCAGCTTTTACCTTCACATTAATTCGTGTATCTTCTTCCACTTCTACAAAATTTGTTGCAATGTTTTCTTTTTGCAGCTGATCGACAATATAATCCCCAGTGAAACCACCGATAAATCCTAAAGCTTTGCTAGAAACTCCCATACGATTTAGTACGCGGGAAACATTTATTCCTTTTCCTCCAGCAAATTTGCTCGGATTGCCTATTCTGTTTAATTCACCTAATTGCACCACATCTAATTCGATAATGTAATCAACAGATGGATTTAATGTCAATGTGTAAATCATACTTTCACAACCTTTATACGTGTTTTACTTGCATACATTTTACTTACTTCTTCATTAAGATGATTAGTGATAATAGTAGCTTCATGCAAATCTGCAATTTTAGAGAAATACACTTCCGAAAACTTGCTGCTATCTGCCAGTACATATGCTTCTCTCGAAAGTTTCATGGCCGCGTATTTCACCATCGCTTCTTCTTGATCAGGTGTAGTATACCCTGAATTAGGATGAATACCATTGACCCCCATAAAACATTTATCAAAACGATAATTATTTAAACTTAATAACGCACCTCTTCCTACCAATGCATTTGTCTTTTCTTTTATATATCCCCCTATCAGGTAGGTACTAATCCCCAGTTTTATTAAGGGTTCCAAGTGCATTAGTCCATTCGTTACCACCACAATATTTTTATGTGCCAGATAGGGAATCATCTCTGTTACAGATGACCCTGCGTCTAAATAGATGCTATCCCCTTCTTCCACAAATTGTGCTGAAAATGAGGCGATTGCTTGTTTTTCATGACGGTTTTTGGATGTTTTTTCACTCATGCTCGGCTCCGACAATTTACCTTGCAGTTTGCTTGCCCCACCGTGCACTCTTTTTAAAAAACCTTCTTCTTCCAATAAGGTTAAATCACGTCTAATCGTCGATTCTGAAGTATGTGTTATTTCTACAAGTTCCTGTATTTTAACAATATTTTTTTCCCTAATTAACTGTAATATTAATTGATGGCGCTCAGGTGTTAACACTTATTCACATCCCCTTTTTTTAGAGTATGTGCTTGCTTTATATAGCATATAATACTGTAATCGATTTCAATGAGCAAGCATTTTCTTTCAGAATTAGTCAAAAAGTTTCATATTTTGATAGTTTGTGAACGTTTTTTGTATTTTCAGTTTTTTCAATCCATTATTTTTTAGAAAAAAAGAAGGAAGAAAAAAATAAATTCCACTCCTACTATTAGCTTTATTATCACATTTCTTCTATAATGGAAAAATCGACAAAATTTTTTAGGAAAAGGATTTAAATAAATGAACAAAATCTCCTACTATTATTTAGAATTAGTTAAATTGATTGTTATCGCTATTATTCTTTTTGCACTGTTTGGAGTAATCAATGATGCAGTTATCAAAGGAATAACTGGATCGTCTTTCCCAAACCCTGATTTTCTTCAGTATAAAGGATCTCAACCCTTATATATTTTACAGCATATCGCCTGTGCTTTCCTCGTATTTGTTTTGTACAAAAATACGATTCAATTTATTGGTTTCCATAAAAATAAAAAAGGAAAGAAACTTTCTCCAAAATGGTCAAAAACAATCATCTATTCTTCCCTTTTTGTAATTATTATTTATTATTTATTTTTATTGCTGCAATAATTCATCCATCTTTCTCTTTTCTTCTTTTTATAGCCATAAAAAAAGAAGAAAAAATCGTGAAAATGGACAGAATACGTTACTACCAAATTTTCCAACTCACTATCTATAGTCACTGATCATTCTAAATGCTTAATTCTCCGTTTTTGTTGCTAAAAGGACGTGAATTTTCCGGGAAAAGTCACGGCAATATGTCAAAGTAACTCATAGTAATAATAGGCGAAAGTCATACTAACAAAAGAAAATAGAATTAAAAAAGAAGGTGCAATCCATATTGAGATTGCACCTTCTTTCAGAGTGTAGACAAAGCTTATTTTGCTAACTTTCAGGCTGATCGAAAACATTTGTCTTTGGAGGCGTGAAGCCTTGGGAGGTAATAAGCATCCGAGCAAGGCGAACAACGAAGAAAGCGAACGTTTGTCAACAGCCTCAAAGAGATTGCACCTTCTTTTCTAGTAACCTATCTTTTTGCAAATCTTTCATATATATCCTGCAAAGTATTACAACCCATCTCTTGCGCCTTGTGTAAATATTGTGTCCAAAGAATAGCTGTTAGTTTTGCATCTCCTAATGCATGATGACGATTTTCAATGGAGATTTCACTGTATTTGCACCACTCTTCTAACGTCACAATGGAATGATTAGGCGCCACAATTTTAAATAAAAAAGAGGTGTCAACAATACGATGCTTAAAAGGTGTTTTAAATTGCTTCCAACATGCAGATTGCATAAAGTTTTTTTCATGAGAAGAGTGATGAGCCACTAATGTATCATCTTTAATAAATTCAAAAAATTTCACCATTACTTCTGATAAATTCGGTGCATCCACTAAATGATCATTGCTAATGCCAGTTAACTCCGTAATTTCTTCTGATATTTCTTCCTTAATATGAACCAAGGAGTAAAATCGCTCCTCCTGTATTTCACAGCCTATGACTTTTACCGCTCCAATAGAAATAATCTGATCTCCCTTTTCAGGGAAAAAACCAGTTGTTTCAATATCAAATACAACTGTTTTCAAATCTCGCAAAGCGAGGCGGCTTGCCACCTCCACTTTTAAATCCTTTTGAAACTGCCTCATAAATGCAAGCTGCTGAGAATTAAATCCTGATGAATTTGTATTTAATACACTTGAATTTACTTTTCCATACAAATCTCTCATATACTGAAGAAAAGATTCTACACCCATGTTAACACCCTTTTTCAATTATCCTTTGAACCTGTTGATATAATTTTATTCCGTTTCTCAGCAATTGTTTAATTTCTTGTCTTTCTTCTTTTGTTAATTGATTAATATTTAAAAAATGAACATCACTGTATGTTTCGGCATTTCTAAATAAGACAATTCGATAGGCTAATATTTTAGCAAAATAATTTTCATAAGGAATTAAAAATGTTTGATAACGATCCATCTTTTTTAGTTTCTTCATTCTTGCCAATGTGGAAGTTTCTTGAAGGCCTTCTTTTATTGCAAGCAGCCTAATTGAATTGACATATGGTAAATACAACGTATTCTTTAAATGAATAAAGCCTTTATGGGAACCAGTTCTTTCAACAAAAAACTGGCCAAAAATGCCGACACCTTTTTTGATCCTCATAACATTATTAGAAAATCGTTTTAAAAGGGAAGGCTTAAATAAACGATATTCATGAATGAACGTTCTAAGCTCCTCTACAAAAACAGCATCACCCGCAAGTTTTCTAGCATCATAAAAAATTTGCAAAAACCGTATTGATTCCCAGCTCTCTGTCTCCATCCATTTCAGAAGCTGTTTTCGCCAATCTTCTAGTGATTTGCACCAAATAGGATTACTGCTCATTACATTTCCTTCACAATAGGAATAGCCTACTTCATTGAGTGCATCACTTAATTCCTTGCCAAATGTTAAAAAATACTGCTGATGACCGGCGCTTGTTTCCTTAAAAATAATGCCATGATCTTGATCACTAACCAATCCTTGTTCCAATCTCCCTGCACTGCCAGTGACAAACCATACAAATTCACAAGGAGGCCTTCCAGCAGCAGTTATATAATTTTCTAAAGCCACTGCAAAAACCTGGTTTAAAATTTCATCATGACACCTGTTTAATCGTGCATTTGTTTCTGCAGCTTCCTTAATTTGTGTTTTTTTATATTCCTTTATTTGATTGATTCGAATAGCATAAGAGCACATTCATGCACTTCCCTTTATAAAAGATAAGATAAATGGTGGATAAAATGATATACTCACTCACAAGCGAGCATAACCATTTATTTATGTTTGTTTTATATATGTTATATATTATAACATGATTTCAAATAAAGTGTGTATCATGATGCAGTAAAATAATAGGAGCCTCACTATAATAGCGAGGCTCTCAGGTCTTTCAAATTACTCCATGTCTTTTGTATTACATATTTTTGCTTTCTTCATTAGAAAGGAATGCTTCTGGATATCCGTATGTTCCATGCTCACTAATATCTAAGCCCATAATTTCTTCTTCCTCTGATACACGAATTCCGCTTACTTTTTTGATAGCCAATAAGATAATATAACTTACAACAAATGCGAAGACTGCACATGTCACAACACCTAACGCTTGAATTCCTAATTGATGGAAACCACCGCCGTAGAATAGTCCAGGCTTACCAACTGTAGCAAGCTCTTTTGTTGCAAATAAACCATTTGATAAAGTTCCCCAAACCCCTGCAGTACCATGTACAGATAATGCAAAGATCGGATCATCAATTTTTTTGTTTTCAAAGAAACGAACACTATAGAATACTAATACTCCAGCAACTAAACCAATCACAACTGCTGCCCATGTATCAACAAATGCACAAGATGCTGTGATAGCAACTAATCCTGCGAGAGCACCATTTAAAATGGTTGTAATATCTGATTTCCCTAAAACAATCCAAGAAATAAATAGTGCAGAAACCGCTCCAGCGGCAGCCGCTAAGTTTGTATTTAATGCAACAAATCCAAAAAAGCCATCTGCTACAGAAACAGTACTACCTGCGTTAAATCCAAACCAGCCAACCCAAAGGATAAGAACACTAAGCGCCGTGTACACTTGGTTATGTCCAAAAATTGGATTTGCAGAACCATCTGCATTATATTTGCCAATACGTGGTTTTAATAGAATAGTAGCCGCTAACGCCGCCATTGCACCAGTTAAATGAACTACTGTGGAACCGGCAAAGTCTTGTTTTCCATGTTCAGCCAACCAACCGCCGCCCCAAATCCAGTGAGCAATAACCGGATATACAATCGCAGAGAATAAAAGTGAAAAAATAACGTAAACAGATAATTTCGCACGTTCTGCAAAACCGCCAAGAGCAATTGTTAAAGAAATTCCAGCAAAAGCTAATTGGAAAACAAAAAATACGGATGTTTGTAATGCTGCACCTTCTGCTTGTGCACCTGAATAGAAGAAATCAGTTAATCCAACAAAAAAGTTGCCATTTCCTCCAAAGATAAACCCGTATCCAACAGCCCAGAATACTAATGATGAAACTCCAAATGTAAAGACTGTTTTACCAGCAATATGCCCAGCATTTTTCATTCTTGTGGAACCAGCTTCTAATAAAATGAATCCACCTAACATAAAAATAACTAAAATTGCACCAACCATTGTCCACAAGCTGTTCATTAAAAACTCTAATTCTTCCATTTTGAGCTTTTCCCCCTTTATGTTATGTATATTTTATTTACTTTCAGTGTCATATAATCTAACACTTTGTTAACTTTATTTTACCCATATTAAATTTTCTGTCAATATGATTTTCTTATTTAATTTTCAAAAAAATGAAATAATTGTTTGTTTCCCTTTATTTTACGTGATTTACCAGCCTTTTAGAATTAAAAACTATTTTTTTATGAACAAATAAAGAAAGCGTTGTCATAATTGTTCGTCATTCTTCCACTGCCTGCTCCATAATAAAAAGGTGTTCTAATATGTCAGGTATCTGACATATTAGAACACCTCAGTAAACTAAATTTTGTTTGTAATTAGCAAATAAATGTCGCACCAACGATAATCAACAAGATAAATAATACTACGATTAATGCGAATCCGCCGCCGTATCCAACTCCACCAGCATATCCACAACCACCGTATCCATATCCTGCTCCATAACCGTAACCACCGTACATAAAACCTTCCCCTTTCTACATATATATTTTAATTGTTAACAACCTCTCGTTAACTAGGAAGCTGTTTGCTAAAGAATTTCTCCCTTAACACTTCCTTACAAAACATCATATGCAAGTATGACTAATTGGGTTTGGGTAAATGTCTATGTTCAGCAAAAAACCCATTGTATTTTATTATTTACTTATACTAATATATTTTCTGCTAATTGTTTTGCGCGATCAAATGGCGAATCCCCATAACTGATTTCAGAAATAACTGCTACTCCATCTCCTCCAGCATCCATCACTTTTTTTGCATTTTGGGACGTAATCCCTCCAATTCCGACAATAGGAATATCGATGCCCCTCTCTTTCAGCTCCTGAATTAATTTTGTGCCTTGCACTTCCTTGGCATCTTTTTTTGTATTAGTTGGGAAAATAGGACCAATCCCCACATAATCAGCGCCAGCAGCAATTGCTTTTTTGACTTCTTCAATAGAGTGTGCGGACACACCTAACATTCTATCTCCAATTTTCTTTTTCACAAGTGTTGGAGATTCATCCTCCTGACCGATATGTACCCCATCAGCATCTATTTCAATAGCCAAATCCACATCATCATTAATGATAAAAGGAACCTGATATTCATGGCAAATTTCCTTCCATCTTCGAGCAAGTTCTATTTTCTCCTTGCCCGTATAGGATCCTTCTCCCTTTTCGCGGAATTGAAAAATAGTCACGCCACCTTTTAACGCTTCTGTTAAAACAAATTCATGTTCATGATTTGTATTATTGCTGCCCATTATAAAATATACTTTCAATTTCTCTCGGATCCAGTCCTTACTGTATCTGCTCAATCTCTAGCCCTTCTTTCCTAACTTCTTACCGTACGATTTTGCTGCTCTTGATAAGCCCAATGATTTGTTGGCCCATGACCGCTTCCAATATGCAAGTCCTTTTGAATTGCACAATATACAAATTCTTTGGCGATTTGAAATGCTTCTTCCATTGTTTGCCCTTTTGCTAAACAAGCTGCAATAGCGGCTGCAAATGTACAGCCCGTTCCATGAGTATTTTCTGTAAAAATCCGTTTTGAATATAATTCTACAAAACCTTTTCCGTCAAATAATAGATCTGTCAAATTATCATCGGTATCATGACCGCCTTTAATAATGACATTTTTTGCACCCAATTCAAACAACGCTTCTGCTGCCAATTTCCTTTCAGCTAAAGACTTTATATTAAGGCCAGTAAGCTCCTCTGCTTCTGGAATATTTGGTGTAATCACTGTCGCAACTGGAAGCAAATATTTTTTCATGGCAAACACAGCCTCCTGCTGCAATAGTGCAGATCCTCCCTTTGCAATCATCACAGGATCTACAACTACCTGCTGCCATCCGTATTGTTTAACTTTAGAAACTACTAGTTCAATAATTTCCGAATTAAACAACATCCCTGTTTTTACTGCTTCCGTCCCCATGTCAAGTCCAATGGCATCTAGCTGCTGTTCAATCGCTTCTAGACTCATCGGGTATACCCCATGCACTCCAAGTGTATTTTGAGCAGTTACAGCCGTAATAGCGCTCATACCAAATACTTTCAGCTCTTGAAATGTTTTTAAATCTGCTTGAATCCCTGCTCCTCCACCTGAATCAGAGCCTGCTATTGTTAATGCTTTTGCTCTTTTCATATCGCAAATTCACCTTCTTTTTCTATACGCGCCATTTTTAAAATGTCTTCTTTATTTACTTGCGCCAATTTATTTAATAATTGAATTTGGAAACTCCCCGGACCTTCTTTCCCTCCTTGTTCTGCTGCCATTTCTGCTGCAACTCCATATGCTGCAAGCCCAGCTGCACAAGCTTTGACAACATCCTTTTCCACGGCAATAAAAGCCGCCAGCACAGAAGACAATAAACAGCCTGCACCAGTAACTTTTGTTAATAACGGATGCCCATTAGCGATTAAATAGACAATATCTCCATTTGCTACAACATCCTTTTTTCCTGTAATGACAACAGGTGCTTGTATTTTTTTAGAAGCCGCTTTTGCAATTGCCACAACATCTTCCGTTAATCCTACTGCATCTACCCCTTTTATCTCTGCCTGCATCCCGCTGACTGCGGCAACTTCTGCTGCATTCCCTCTCATTAAGGAAATCTTTACTTCATTTAGTATTTTTTGAACACTTTCTGTTCGATAAGCGGTAGCCCCAGCGCCTACAGGATCTAGAACAACCGGAGTATTCCCCTTATTTGCCGCTTTTCCTGCAATAATCATGCTCTCCACATTTTCTTTTGTTAAAGTCCCGATATTTAATACTAAGGCATCTGAAGCCACAGCCATATCTGCTACCTCTTCTTTTGCATATGCCATAACAGGTGATGCCCCAATAGCAAGAAGTCCATTTGCTGTAAAATTTGTTACAACAACATTCGTGATATTATGAATCAGAGGGTTCTTTTCTCTCATTCTATTTAATATTTCTCCCGCTTCCATTACTTCTTTCATTATGCTCATATAATTTCTCTCCTTTTTTTCTCCGATTATTTATGCTTGTTTCTCTCCATACTAAAAAGCCATGCCTGTACAGGTTCCCCTTCTAGCTCTCCTCCTTTTTTGCCAACAAAAGAAGCGGCTTAAAGCGAACTCACAAGCATAGCTTAATAAAAAAACACTTCCGCCTTTTAGGTCAAAGTGTTCCGACATGTGTGTTTACACTCCCTGCGCTGGCATTATCCAACAGGTTCCTTCGGTCTATGGCAGCATATCCATACTCTCAGCCTGATTCTACAAGCTCCCGATTATTCATTTAGTTCTCATTTAGTGTATCTTATTTCTTTTATCGATGCAAGATTCTGTCTATTCGTTTTCCCATTATAAATCATAAATATATTCTTCCAATGGCTTTTCACTTTTTTCTACTTTTTGCACTTTTAATACAGGCATCATCGTGCCATCTATCTCTTTTTTTTGAATCGTCGCCGTAATTGTATACCAGTCTCCTGTTTTTAGCTTGCTAAGATCTCCATTCAGCATATATCCATATATGGACAAATCAGCAACACAATGGGTCATTACTTTTCTCGCAAGCACTGCTTCATTGTTTTTTAATCC
Organism: Niallia nealsonii; assembly: GCF_002835805.1. Classification (GTDB taxonomy): domain Bacteria; phylum Bacillota; class Bacilli; order Bacillales; family Cytobacillaceae; genus Niallia; species Niallia nealsonii. Next base: position 58,312 of record NZ_PISE01000019.1, read on the forward strand.
TTCCTCTCGATAAATATATCCATTCATTACAATTTTCCTTCCAACTGCATCATCCAATTGATTATTAAGAAGATCCATCACAGAAAAAAAATTCGTATCTTTTACAATTATTTCGTCCTCCATTTTCATGTTAAGAGTTCTACCATCATCATTCGTTGTTTCTGAAATATAACCATTTGTAGATAATAAATCTTTATTTATAGAAAAATCTTCAATTGTAAAAAAGAAAAACAATGGACTAAAAAATAGCAGATAGGGGATGAGCTGCTTGATCGTTGAAGTGTTCTGGTCGCATACATCACAGTCACAATCTGCTCCTTTTAAATTGCTGTTTAAAAGACGAAAAAAACCTAACATAAACATCACTACCATTGATATTAGGAGAAAAGGAACCAATTTTGGCGCTACAAGCATGGTAATCATATTTTTGACAAATAGCTTAAAAAGAAGCAGGCTAAAGCTAATCAAAACAATACCTTGCAGCTCATTGGATAATTGCCAATTAGGACTCCAGCTGATTTTCACAAAACAACCTCCTTTCTTTTGCTTCTAATCCTTTTAAAATAGCTTCATCATTTTTTATTAAATCAAAAAATTTCCGACTATTATGGATAAAGCAAAAACCACAATCGTGACAAGCATAATAAAAAAGGCCACAAATTTTATTTTAAAAGAAGCAAGCATTACAAAGGTATTTTTAAAATCTAAAATTGGTCCAAACACCAAAAATCCTAATATGGCATGAGAAGAAAATATTTTGGAGAAAGACGCGGCCACAAAGGCATCTGCTTCTGAACATAATGATAGTAAATAAGCAAGCCCCATCATTACTGCCGTTCCTTGAAAGGTATTTTCAGCCGTTTGAACAAAAGCGGATCCTTGTAAATACAGCTGCGCAACACTTGCAAATAAGGCACCTATCATAAAAAATTTGCCAACTGTAAAAAATTCATGACAAGTATGATGCAAAATGCCTTTCCACTTTGAATCTCCTTTATTGACATTGACTTGTACACCATTCATCAAATCTTCCCTCTGTGTTTTTAGCACACGATCTTTTCCGAAAAAAAGATAGATAAATGCACTGACAATAATCGCTGCCAATATGCAGACAATAAATCGGCCATAAATGATTGCCGGATGATTCTGAAAAGCAAAAAAGGTACTGCCAAACACGATAAAATTTAAAATAGGAGCACCCATTAATAATACAACCCCAACATGTAAGGGAACCCCTTTTTGAATCAGCCTTCTGACAACAGGAATAATCGCACATTCACAAACAGGAGTAATAACAGCGGCAACTAGTCCCATTAGAATGCCTGCAACAGGATTTTTGGGAATTAATTTTGCAATCGCCTTTTCTGATACAAATACATTAATAATAGAAGAGGCAAATGCACCTAACAACAAAAAAGGAAGCGCCTCTAAAAAAATGCCTAAAAATAGAATAAAAACAGCTTTTCCGTCCGACGACAACGCGATTCCAATAGTTTGAATCAGCGCTTCATCTCCAAAAAAGAATAAATAGACCATCATCATAAATAAACTAAAAATCAGCAAATCTTTTAACGAAGTAGGAATAGACATCATAATACTCCTTTAAATTTAATAAGCGAACATAAAGTGCTTGTCTTATGATATGTATGTAGCAATATCAACAAATATGCATAAAAAATAAGCAGCTATATTTGCTGCTTATTATGAAAAAATCTCTTCTCTTGAAAGTTTTTCGCCAATTAAAATAATCTGCCCCTTTTCTTCTCTCGGCTTATCGGCGAGTTTTTCCCATACCAACTGACCGGCTGCATATTGAAAATGATACCACTGCAAATCCTCTTTATTTTGAACGCTTCCTTTTGCACGAATAACTTTATTTTGATGCTTATGCAATAAATCAATAATTTCCTTTTTAGAAACAGCCGTTTTCTGCTCGATTTTTACTGCTTTTACATGAACATGATGAGCATGGCCTAAAGCTTCTATTCGAGTTGCAGGTATAAGGCTCTCTATACGCTCGACAACACCCTTTCCATAAGAAGAATAAATGATCGGTGCAGACGCATTATATTTGCGCACTACTTTTTCTACCTTTTGCAGACTATCTTTTTTCGACAGCTGATCTAATTTATTCAATACAAGCAAGCTGCCTTTTTCAATTTGTTCTTTCTGCAGTTCCCTTACTTCTTTCGAGCTTGAAAAGATACTTGTATAATCAAGCACATTTACACTATCAATCACACAAACGCTTTGCACAATGGAAAAATAATCAGCAAATGGCTGTTCCGCAAAGGTTTCGATAATCTCCCCAGGATTGGCAACACCAGTACCTTCTAATAAAACTATATCGATTTTTTCCTTTTCCACCGTTTCTTTCAGCTCAGATAAAGTTGTTTTTAAGTCATCCTTAATGGAACAACAAATGCAGCCGTTTAATAATTCAAATAATGATTCTTCTTTAAATAAATGTTTTTCTACATTGACATTTCCTAGTTCATTTAAAATAATCGCCACTTTTGTGTTGTTTTTTTTAAAATAATTCATGCATTCAAGCAATACTGTTGTTTTCCCGCTTCCTAAAAAACCGTTAATTAAATAAACTGGCGTTTTCAGCACAGCCACCCCTCTCCCTTTTCCCTGTAATCATAAGGTTACTGTATGAAAACATTTTAGTTTTTAGTACCATATGAGGAAAAAGAAAAAAACCATCGTAATGATGGCTTTAGTCAAAACATTAATGAACTTCTTTTAAGCTTTCAATATCCACTTCTGTTTTTTCCTTTGTGCCGCCGCTTAGCAAATGCACAATGGCTGTTTTATCTGCTTCCTTAATATCATCAATCCAAATCGACTCACCGTTGTATTCTACTTCAATATTGGCTGGAGAAGAAAGAATTTGTTTTGCTCTATTCATGTCCATTTTTTCTGCCGCCTTCCTATACAAATTTTTTATCCGCTTTTCTACTATATATAAAAGCGTTTTTTTAAAAATTTTGTTTTGCTACTTTTCATTATTCCAATAAAAATTTATTCTATTCTTACTTTTATATGATATTTTCTCTTACTTTTTGGATATTTTAATAATTGACCTGCCATTTAACGGAATAGGCTACACTTAGTTGGACAGATATTTTAAGATCAAGTAGAAGACACATAAGACAAGTGCATCAGTCAACAACAAGCTTATGAAAAAAACGATACCATCAAAATTACGGCATTCATAAGATTAATATAGAGTTAAAAAGGCAGTGCAAAGTTTTTCTCCTTTCACTGCCTTTCTCCCACTATTCCGTTAAATTCTCACTAAGCATTTTATTATCTAAATATCCTAAGGACTTAATTTATTTTTTTAGCTTTTCATCACAGATTTACTCCCCATCTCCCCTACATGGAAAGAATAGTTTCAATCAGGACATTTACCCCTTTTTCGCAGTCTCCCCAACTCGTAAGTTCGTCTTCGCAATGGCTTTTTCCATCTACGCTTGGGACAAAAAGCATAGCGGTTGGAATATATTTAGCGATAAATTGAGCATCGTGGCCTGCTCCGCTATCCATTCGTTTATAGGAATATCCAAGGTTTGCAGCTGATTTTTCTAAGGAAGTGCAAAGTTTTTGATCGAATAGAACGGTGTCCCTATCCCAGAGCTTGGTTACTTTGATTTCGCAGCCTTCATTATTTTCTATTTGTGAAAGACCTTGAATAATTTTTTCTACTTGTTTAATAACACCCGCTTCCTTATGTCTAGATTCAATTGTAAACACAACTTTATTCGGAATAACAGTATGGATATTTGGAAGGACATTGAATCTTCCCATCGTATAAACCAACGCCTTATCAAGTTTGTTCAGCCTGTTCCGAGCTTCTGCAATAATATTATTGGATGCAAAAAGGGCATCTTTTCTCATTTTCATTGGGGTAGTTCCTGCATGGTCGGACACACCGGTTACTTCAATTTCATAACTGCACATGCCGATTACACTTTCGACCACCCCAATCTTTACATGTTTGTTTTCCAAAATCGGACCTTGTTCTATATGTAATTCTAATAAAGCAGTCGCTTCTTTCAAACGGTTTTCTTCGCTGCCATTATAACCAATTGCACTTAAAGCTTCTTCAAAAGTGATACCATCGACATCTTTCACTTTCATCATCTTATCTTTTTCAAATTTCCCTGATAATACCCCTGAAGACATCATAACCGGTTCAAATCTTGCTCCCTCTTCATTGGTAAAAGCAACAACGGTAAGGGGAAGACGTGGTTTAATGTTGTTTTCCACTAATGTACGAGCTACCTCCATGCCAGCAGCTACTCCCAATACGCCGTCAAAACGTCCACCTTTTTTGACAGTATCTAAATGTGATCCGATTACAATTGGATCCTTATTTTCTTGTCCTTCCAAAGTGGCATAGATATTCCCCATATCATCTACCTTAATAGCCATTCCCAGTTCTTCGCAAAAAGAGCAAAAGAAATCTCTGGCTGCTTTATCTTCTTCTGACAGAGACAACCGGGTAACACCATTTTTTTCTGTTCGGCCAAAGTCAGCAAATTTCTCTAATGTATCTTTTAATTTTTCCCCATTTACGAGTACCATTTGTTTTTCCATCATTATTTGCTCCTCTCTAGCAATCCATTATTCATCCATTTTTTTGCAGCAGCAACCCAAATAAGCAAAACGGATTTTCCATTATGACAGTCTGCTGTATCGGCAGTATTATAGCGTAATATTTTCTGTCTTATAAGCAGTATTTTTTTCTAAATAAGACACCCAATTTGTAGAGTTTTCATATACTTCAGCGATATTTAAGATTTTTCCGTCATCATACGGCTTGCCAATTAATTGGAATCCTACCGGCATTTTTTCTTCCGTAAAACCGCATGGAACGCTGATAACAGGAAATCCTAGTAAATTTCCGAGCGGGGTCTTTCCTAATGTGAAAATATTATTCAATGATTCTTCTGGCGGGATGCTGCCAATATCAAAAGGCGGGGTTGTATTTGTTGGTGTAAAAAGAACATCCAGTCCCTTCTGAGCCATTTTCTCTAATACGTGCCTGATAAAACGTTTGCGGGTGTTTCTAGCTCTGATATATTCGGTGGCAGGAATACTATGCCCTAAACTCAGACGATAGGCAGTATCTTTTCCATATAGTTCAGGTGTTTTTGCAAAATTCTCCTCGTGGAATGTATAAGCCTCTGATTTGGAAATCATTTTTTGTGCTTCAATCGCCTCTTTCAAATCTTGGAGCTTAATAGCCACTATTTCTGCACCTAGTTCCTTTAATCGCAGCATTGCCGCATCCACCACATTTTTCATTTCAAGATTCATATTTTCAAAAAAGTACTCTTCACATACACCTATTCTAACCCCATGCAAATCTGTCATTTCCGCATCTAAATCAATAAGATTGACATTTTCCGGATCAGCCATGATTCGCAGCATCATTCGGCTGTCTGCTACTGTTCTCGTCATTGGGCCGATGTGATCAAGTGTCCAGCTTAATGGTGTACATCCATCTGTATGAACTAGATTATATGTTGGCTTTAAGCCGACAATACCGCAAAGTGCAGCAGGCAGGCGAATGGAGCCGCCTGTATCTGTTCCAACCGCTCCAAATGCTGTCCCTGCTGCTACTGCAACAGCAGAACCGCCGCTCGAGCCACCCGGTATTTTTTTGATATTCCATGGATTTCGAGTAGAACCATAATGAGGATTTTCTGTAGTAGCACCCATTGCAAACTCATGAAGATTGGTTTTGCCGATGATGATTGCTCCAGCAGCCTTTAGTTGTTCAATTACCTTAGCATCCCGCTCTGCAATAAAATGTTCAAATACTTTTGAGCCGGATGTTGTAACGCTGCTCTCCGTTTCAAAAATATCTTTAATCGCAATCGGTACACCGTGAAGGGAGCTGCGAATATTTCCTTCTGCTAATTCTTTGTCCATTAAGACTGCTTGTTCTAAAGCTTCCTCTTTCAATACCGTGATATATGCATTAAGGGTTGGTTCAAGCTCTTCAATTCTCTTTAAAAGTTGGTTTGTTAATTCTATCGATGAGATTTCTTTTTTTTGTAATAAAGTAGAAATAGTCTGTATGTCCTTAAAAAATAATTCCTTCATTATGATCCTCCTCTAGTTTAAATTACATTTCGGTTTCGATACACTTCTCCCAGATCCCCGTGCAGGGTCAAAATGGAACTTAATAATTTTTTTGTCATCTCATGTTTCGGATTTTTAAACAACTCCATTGTAGAAGATGTTTCGATTACTTCCCCTTTTGATAAAACGGCCACTCTATCACAAAAATAAGCAACTAAGTCTAAATTATGTGCAATAAATAAATAGGTTAAGTTAAATTCTTTTTGTAAATCCATCAATAGATTAATAATCTGTGCTTTAACCGAAACATCTAGTGCAGATACTGGTTCATCGAGAACAAGAAATTTAGGTTTCAAAATTAACGCCCGTGCAATTCCTGCCCGCTGCCGCTGCCCACCAGATAGTTCGTGGGGATAGCGGTCATAGAAATCTGCTCTTAAACCAACTACTTCCAGCATGCGGAGAGTTTCCTTGTGAATTAATTGACTATCTGAATTGTCTCCAAATTTAAGCAGAGACTGAGCAATTTGAGAACCAATTGTTTTGCGTGGATTAAAGGCTGAGCCGGAATCCTGAAAAACAATTTGAACCTCCTTTCGCAAGGCAGCCATTTCTTTTTTAGATAAATCCATTAATGAGTGTCCATTATAGATAATGGACCCGCTTGTTGGATCAATCAATCTTAGGATCATTCGTCCAACGGTTGTTTTGCCTGACCCAGATTCGCCAATTAACCCAAATGTTTCTCCCTCACGGATGGAAAAACTGACATCCTTAACGGCTGTTACCTTTTTAGTGGAAAGAAATATACTTTTTTTTCCGCCATAGACCTTTTGCAATCCTTTTACTTCAATTAAAGTATTGTCCTTCATCTTTAATGGCTCCTTTCAGTCAGCACACAGCGCACTGAATGGTTTGATTTATAACGCTGTTGTTTTTTTAATAATGGTTTCGTTACATGACACTCATCCTTCGCTAAATGACAGCGACTGGAAAAACGACATCCCTGCGGCAATTCTAAGAGATTAGGCAGTTCTCCCTTAATTTGGAATAATGGTTTTTTATGAACTCCTTCCTTAAATATCCAATCCATATCAGGGATACATTTTAATAAACTTTGCGTATAAGGATGTTCGGGATGATCAATGATATCACCAACTTCCCCGTATTCGACAATCTGTCCAGCATACATGACAGCTACCTTATGTGCGATCCGAGCAACAACCCCAAAATCATGTGTAATAATTAAAATCGCTGTACCGAACTCGCGATTTATTTTGGTAAATAAATCTAATACCTGTAATTGCACGGTCGGATCTAAAGCAGATGTCGGTTCGTCCGCAATAATTAAATCAGGATCACAAGCCAGTGACATCGCAATAACCACCCGCTGCCGCAAGCCACCGCTTAATTGATGTGGGTACGACTGAAAAATCCGCTCTGGATCATCAATTCCCATTTGAGCCAAAAGCGATAAGGCCTTTTCCTTCGCTTGGGACTTCGTTTTATTCGTTTTTTCCACTATTATTTCGACAATCTGTTTACCAACTCGGTAAGAGGGATCCAATGAAGTCATTGCATTTTGTGCCACAAGAGAAATTCTTCTTCCTCTTATTTCCCGCATTTTATTTTCATTGAGGGTAATAACGTCTTTGCCGGCTACTTTTATTGAACCCTTGTATTCTTCTATCAGATTTTTAGGCAACAGCTTCAAGATCGAGTTAATGGTCATTGACTTTCCGGAACCGGACTCCCCAACAATCGCCATAATTTCGCCTTTTTCCACAGTAAAATTAACATCCTCCAAAACGGTAAGAATACCGTCCGCTGTTTTTATTTTCGTAGAAAGATTTTCGATATTAAGTAAAACACTTTCTTCTTTTAGTGAAGCAGCAAATTTCATCTAACCATCCTTTCCTTTTGCCTGTATAAAAACTTCCATCAACCTTCTTTAGCTGTTTGTCCTACACCGACTCCTGCCGTTTTTTCTGCTTTCACTTTCTTCTTAGCTTTCATTTTTGATTGTTCATATGGATCTAGGGCATTTCTTAATCCATCACCAATCATACTGAAAGCAAAGGATAGGATTAAAATGGCGATGCCGGGAATGAATGTAACATGGGGATACCCTTGCATTAATACTTTACTGCCATCACTCGCCATTCTGCCCCAGTCAGCTGTCGGCGGCTGAACACCAAGCCCAATAAAACTTAAGCCCGCTACTGTGACAATGGTTACACCAGCAAGCGTTGTCGCATATGCAATCAAACTTGGCAATACATTAGGAAGAATCTGTTTAAACATGGTTTCCAAATCTCCTATTCCAAAAGCTTTGGCTGCTTCTACATATTCCTTCTGACTTTCTTGCAGAACATCTGTATAAACAACTCGTGTCATATAAGGGATGCGGACAATAATCATCGCAATAATGACATTGAGCAGCCCTGGTCCTAAAATAGCAGCAATTGCAATAGCCAATAAGACGGCTGGGAAAGCAAAAAAGATATCCATTAACCTCATAATCAAACTTCCAATAACACCTTGATAGTATCCTGCTATAATGCCAAGGGCAATACTGACAACAGCTGCAATGATAACGGGAACAACTGCTGAAATTAAGGAGGTTTGCGTTCCGAAAATAATTCGGCTTAAAATATCTCTTCCTTGCTGATCTGTTCCAAGGATATGTCCATCTGTTCCTGGAGGAAGCAATCGAGTACTTCCTTCAGCTACCATATTCGGATCATACGGTGCAACAAAGTTCGCAAAGATTGCTAGAAACAATGCTAATAGAATAATAACTGCCCCGATTGCAGCCATTTTATCGCTAAAAAAAGCTTTACATGAGAGTTTCCACTTCTCAGCCATACTTTCACCCCTATTCTGCTTTTATAGAATCTTGTAATTTTGGACTTAACCAAACGTTTAACAGATCCACGACTAAATTAACGATGACAAAAGTTAAGGAAATTAAGAGAATGCCTGCTTGAACAGTAGGATAATCATTGGAAGTTACGGCTGTATAAAGTTGCTGTCCGATGCCAGGCCAGTTAAATACAACTTCACTAAACAAAGCACCTCCCATAATATAACCGACTTGCAATCCGGAAATATTGATAATTGGCGGGAGAGAATTCCGCATCACATGAACGAGGTTTATTTTCGTGTTGGAAAGGCCAAATGAATGGAAATATTTAATATAATCTTTTTGAAGCACATCAAGAACTGTACTTCTTGTTAATCTAGCAATTACAGCAAGAGAAACGGTTGCTGTTGCGAAAGCTGGTAAAACTAAATGATGCAGCAAATCTGCAAAGCCTCCGGGATTTCTCATATTATACATTCCACTAACCGGAAACATTTGTAATTTAATAGCAAATAACCACATAAGCATTAAAGCAATCCAAAACACCGGCATACTAGCACCAATTAAAGCAGCTCCCATGCTTACTTTATCAATCACACTATCTTTTTTTAATGCACTGATAAGCCCTAAGATAACCCCTAATGTAATACATATTAGTAGACTAGCCACTGTTAAAATCAAACTATTCACAAATCTTGGAAAAAGCTCATCTATAATTGGTTTATGAAGAGTATAGGAATAGCCTAAATCCCCCTTAAGCAAATCCATCATCCATAATCCGTATTGTGTCAAAAGTGGCTCATTCAGTCCCATCTCACCTCGTAAGGCTTTCACTGCTTCTGGTGTTGCATCACTACCGAGAATTGATTTTGCGGGATCTCCCGGTATCATTTGGATTAATAAAAAAACAATAATTGTAACCCCAAAAAGTACAGGGATAGTTGATAAGATTCTTTTCAGTATATATCCCAGCAACTAAGCTCGCCTCCTAACCGATTCATTATAATGGTCATAACTCATAATTGCTTGGGAAAAACCCGAGAAAACAAATTAGAGATATGTATTCTGCGGGTCAGCCCTTGCTAATAGATCAGGTTCTTTCTAAACCAATTATTCTTCAATATATACAGGTGCTAATGTGTACCATTCTTCTGATGGTATAACGAATCCTTTCACACGAGAATTAATAACATAAGGTGCTGAATCATTGACAATTGGAGCAAACGCTGCATCCTCCATAATCATTGATTCTGCCTGTTTCCATAACTCCAATGCTTTATTTTCCTCTACAGAGGTAGAAGCTTTATCTAGGATCTCATCTAATTTTGTATTCACATATTTACCAGAGTTAAAGCCACCTGGTGCTACAAATTCAGAGTGGGCAACCATAGATAGGAAGTATGGAGATGTACGGCCGGATGACATTTGATTCATCCCCACATTTGGTTTCATTCCATTACTGTAAGCAGAATAATAAGTAATCCATTCCTGTGTATCTAAAGTAACATCAATTCCAATTTCAGCTAAATCCCTTTGAATCCATTCGGCTATATCAACTGGAATCAATTGTCCTGAACCATCAACAGATGTTTGCAGTGTTGTTTTAAATCCAGCTTCCAAACCTGCTTCTTTTAGTAGTTGTTTTGCTTTTTCCGGATCATATTCATACCATTTTTTCTCAGCATCATAGTTTACTGCACCAGGTGATTGAATCGTGTAGGCTGGCGTTACGGTTCCATTTAATAATTCATTGGCAATTCCTTCTCTATTAATCGCATAGTTAATTGCTTGTCTTACTTTCTGATTCTTCATATTTTCATTATCAAAATTAAACGTTAAATACCAAACATGTGGAGGTGTACCAGAAACAATCTTAAATCCTTGATCTTTCAAATTTTCAATAGAATCAGGAGACGGAACAGCAATCATATCAACCTCGTCATTTTGAAGTGCTAACACCCTTGCTGCTGGGTCTGATAATGGTCGAAAAATCACTTTATCCAGTTTCGCCTTTTCTCCCCAATAGTCTTCATTTTTTACAAGGGTAATATGTTTGCCTCTTTCTCTGCTATCGAACTTAAAAGGACCTGTTCCAACTGGATTTTCCCCCATACTATCATTGCCATTCTTCTTAATCGCCTCAGGGCTGACAATTTGCAATGAATTGATTTGTGCCAGCATTCTCGGAAATTCTGAGAATGGAGAAGTTAAATGAATATTAATGGTATTATCATCCACTACTTCACTGCTCTCAAAAAACTTCCAGGTTCTAAAGGTACGTCCTGCACCTAATTTATCATAATATTCAAATTTTTCATCTGTTAATCTTTTAATATTAAAGTCTACTGCTTCCGCATTAAAATCTGAGCCATCATGGAATTTAACGCCTTCTCTTAAATGGAAGGTATAAGTTTTACCATCTTTAGAGACTTCCCAACTTTCCGCTAATACAGGGATTAACTCTGGTACTGCTGATTCTTCTGATGATTTGCTTAAATCTTCCCCAATTAGAGGTTCAAACATTTGATTCGTGATTCTCATCGTTACCCATCCGCCTGCACGATGCGGGTCTAGAACATCTGCTTCTGACTCCATCCCGATAATTAATTCACCTCCACCAGAGCTTTTTTTGCTATCATCAGCGGATGATCCTGAATCAACATTACATGCTGTTAAAATAAGTACGAAGCTCAATAAAATGGATAGGACCAAACTTTTCTTTTTCATTTTTTTCCTCCTATGTAAGTAAAAAAATTACTTCTATTATATATAAGTAGATCTGTAAAGCTTCGTTTTTGAAGATGAAACGGTGCTCCGGCTGTCTATCCTATAAGTAAAGTTTCCCTGAAGGAGGTGCTTCTAAGATGAGGTTTTTATTTAGTTATAGATAAGATTTGATGGTTCTATCTTGTTTCATGAAGTTGATCAGCCAACCCATGTAAATCAATTTTATAGACAAGCCGGGGTCTCCCTTTTTGATTCAGTGATTCTTTCCCCACAATTTTGGCGACATTTTGCTGGTGAAGGCTTTTTAGGATTCTGGCGGCATGTCTTTCGCTTGTACTCATTCCTAAACTTATTTCCCTTGTTGTCACTTCACTTTTTTGCATTAGCAATAGCCACGAGTAAAACTTTCTAAGAGTCAATGAATGTTGATTATCTACTTCACTACTCACCAGCGTATAATCAATGGATTTTGTTGTTCCTAACGGACCATAAATTCTTTTCTGTTCATCAATTAAAAAGCAGCTTCCTTTTTCTTTTTTCATAGAAAATTCCAAGGCATTGCTTGCATTGTAGGCAGCATCTTGAACTGTGTTTCCTATGCCAATGCCAAGATTCACTTGAAAAGATGTCATTTTGTTAAACTCATGGAGAAAAGAAAAATTTTGTCTTTTATATGTCGCTTTTTCAAAAACTCCTTTTGTTGTATACAGGGTAATCATCCCGTCTTCGATTTGATTGGTACTAGAAAATAATGTTCTTCCAAGTTTAAGAATTTTATCGATGATAATCTGATTCTGCTGTTTATAGAAAGTATCTTTTTCCTTTTTCTCATAAAGAATTTGAAATTTCAAAACGATGATTTGCCTTTCCCCTCTCCGTTGCTTCTCCTCCCTCAGAAGTATCTTTTGCAAGGTGTCTCGGATTTTAGCCTTCGTGTGTTTGATTAAAAACACTGATGCGCCTTCTTCTTGCAATTGTTCATAAACTGAATTTAATGTAGTAGCAACGACCTCTGCCTTGCCTTCTTTTAGTAAATCCAAATGATAATTTGTTAGCTTTTTACTATCAATTCCTTCCTCCACCGTTTGTAAATAATAAGGGATACGGGTAGTTGTCATTTCATGATAGATTTCATTTAACTCTTTCCTATCAACGATATCAAAACTGATTTTCGGATAGTAATGATAATGTTCATATACTTGTAATAAAAGTCTATAAATATCGGTGCCCTCAAAAGGAATGTAGACTGCTTTGCTATGGACAGGAACACTGTATTTCCCTATCAAATAAGGGGTAGGACCGGAAAAAAGAAAAATATCTTCCAGCTCTTGGTGCCGTTTCACTAAGTCTACAGATTCTTCCGCTGTTTCATAAATCAGTGGCGTTATTACTACTTCCTTAAATTCAGAAGCTATCTCACAAATATCTGCCACTAATGGTTCAGGACCAACGACTGCTATACGAAATTTGATAAGTATCAACTCCCCTCTGTTGTCTTTAATATGTCTTTAATTATCTTATGGGATTCATTATATTCTGAAAATTCATAGTATTCAATATAAACGTAAGGAAATCTCACATGCATTTTTCAAAAATAGACAAAACTTCTTGATTCTTCTCACCTTACAGGGATTCCAGATAGACTAAAATCAAATAATCTCTCAGATTTTGCAGGAAATATGTATTATTCTATCTCTTTAGCGTTATATGCATGTCGCAAAATATAACATAATAAGAATCTCGTTTTTGTTACTTTATAAGACTATTTATTGATAGATGTTTTATTATAACTTGGTAATAAAAATACAGGCTCTGTTAAATCCCAATGTTGCTATCTGCTAAAATCTACTCGTTTTCCGCTAGAGTATTGCGGATTTTTTCTCCTTACGAAGGTTTGGAATAACCTTTTTATTTTTTGATCATTAAAATATTGATCATATAGCAAGTTGGGGTTTTCTTCGTTTTTAATGGAGGATTTTCTTCAAGAGATATTCTTTCCCTCTTTTTCCTAAAATTAATATAAGACAAGCATTGGTGCCTAAAAAAGACAAAAACAGCATCACTTTTAGTAACACTGTAACACTGCTCCTATCAACCTTGTAGCGAAGATAAAGAACAGTTCGAAACAGCGATGGAAGCATGGGCAACCAGTCCAAAACGGGAAATACAGGAATAATTTACAACCGAACAAGTTATAGCGGCTGACATGGTGCAATTTGAGCAAAGGGGATATTCACCGATTGAGCTTTTAAGACCTGATGAGTTGGATGTGGTGTTGAAGCAGATTAAGCAGAAGGGGGATAAATATGTGACCACGAAATCGGCACGAATCCGATATTAAACCGGACTCATGCCCTTTAATTTTGCCTGGATTCATTTATGATTATAGTAGTGAATACACTTCTCTATGTTTTGTTACTTTACTTAATAAGTTCTTTAGAATGAATTAAAACCTCGCGATATACTTTTTCTGGAAAATTCGTAATCCTCAATAATTCAATAGCATTTTTTGTCTTAGAAGAGCCTTTCTTAATTAAATAATCAAAAACAATTTCATCATTTATGATTTGTTCTCTAAAATGATAATTATCATACTTTGTTGATAACTTATCCGTTAGTTCTAAATCATGAGTTGCTGCCATAATCCTTGTCTCACTATAATCACTTAAATAATTTAACACAGACTTTGCTGCAGCAATCCTCTCTATGGTGTTTGTACCTTTAAAAATTTCATCTATAAATAAGTACATAACTACACCTTTGCTGCTATCTCTTCTATCAAATATTCTCTTTAGTGCATTTATTTCTTTTAAAAAATAACTTTGTCCTTTTTCAATATCATCAGACATTGCCATAGAGGAATAAACTACTCCTCTTGTTAAAGTGACCTCCCTGCTGGTACGAGTATTTAAAGCCTGTGATAAAATACTATTAAGTGCTATCGTTTTGATAAATGTAGACTTTCCTGAAGCGTTGGAACCAGTAAGAAGAATATCTTTATCGAAGTCAAAGTCATTTCCTACTGGTTTGTTTAATAAAGGATGGTAGGCATCTTCAATTATTAGTTTTTTACTATTATCATATTGTGGTAAACAGTAAAATGGCAGGTTTTTTCTCCATAATGCAATGGAATAGGAACCATCAACATCCCCTATTTTCCCCCATGCCATTTCATATATATCTCTATTATTATTTAAACTATTTATTATGTAATGGAATACAAAGTAATTAATTAAAAAGATTGATTTGACTAATTTATAAAATAACGATTCACTTTTGAACGGAAAACCATTTAATAATTGCATCCCTTAATACCTATACGATTAATTAGTAACTAAAGATTCGGGTTCAACCGAAATTCTAAATATTAAGTTAATACAAATCATTTAGAAAATCACTGTAAAATACCATTTTCCCTCTAAATAGATTCATACATAAGCGAGAAAATAAACACCTTATTCTTTTATGCTTTTAATATAAAAACTTAATATTTTTCAAAAGTTTAAATGACTCTAACATTTTTTTATCGAAATTTTCTTCATCTCTAATAATATTGACACTGTAAAACTAGTATGGAAGAAAAGAGTATAAAAGATAAGAAATGCCCAGGATATGGATGTTTTACCATATTGTCATGAAACTAGTAAATTTCTGATACAGAACTGTAATAATAGCTTGGTATAATTTTCATATCGACAAACAAAGGAGTTTTAAAAGTGAAAAAATCCTTCATAACAATTTCTGTATCTATTATGCTAGCACTTGGAATTAGCAGCGGCGCATCAGCAGCTTCAAATACATATACCGTAAAAAAAGGAGATTCTCTTTCCAAAATTGCAAAAAACTATCATATTACTGTTAGTCAATTAAAGCAATGGAATAACCTTTCATCCGATCTCATTAAAGTAAAACAAGTATTAAAAGTTAAAAAAACTAGCACAACTAGTAAATCTAGCAAAAAAGCAAAGAAAACAAAAGAGATTACGGTTAACGCCTCTGCCTACACATTATTCAAGGGTTCTACTGGTATAACAGCAACCGGTATCAATTTAAAGAAAAACCCTAATCAAAAGGTGATATCTGTTGATCCGAAAGTAATTAAGCTAGGTTCTAAAGTCTATGTTCCTGGTTATGGTTATGCGGTAGCAGGGGATACTGGAGGCGCCATAAAAGGCAAAAAAATTGATGTATTTATGTCTTCTCAAAAATCGGCTATAAACTGGGGCAGAAAAAATGTAAAAATAAAAATTATAGACTAGCTAGCATACAAAAGCTAACCTGAAAGCGCGTGTCGATATTCTATCGGTACGTGTTTTTTTATTTTCTAATCAAATAAAACAATTGCTTCTTTTTCAATCTTGATCATTCATCGCTTCCCCCTCCCTTTTTCCATTCAATTCCCTATTGCTTGATCATTTAAGCGGATTCATCATCACAAATTACAGGGAAGGGCTTTTACCTTTTTTCATTCATTGGCATTAAACTGTTTTTATATAAATAACTTGATAATAGGAGGTGTTTCTATTGCTAAAACTCTTCAAAAAACGGTGGGTTCTCTTTGATCAAGCAGTGCGTCCTTACAAACCCTATGTCACTGTTGATTTCGGCATCACATCGATTTCACCAAAAAATATTATCGGACTGACCTTTCCAACTAGGGAAATAAAAAATGATAATAAATTGACAGATTTACGTAAATCAGTTGAATTAAAAGGTTGGAACGATAAATCTCCTGCTGATTTACATTTATTTCTCCTTCCTAATGGGAAATATACTGTTGCGACAGGTGGAAATCATCGTTCTTATCTATCCAATAAATTAGAAATACCAAAGATTAAAGCAATGGTAACCATTTTAATCCCCGAAAAATACATCACTGAAAATATAAAATCCCAACTCGATTATTATTCTAACAAAGAAGATATGTATAAAAAAGAAGCTCTCGAACTTAATAAATTTTTGCAAAAACAAGGAACCAGGCGCAAAAATTATCAAAAAGAAGAAAAGCTCTATAACGATTACTGTAAGTTAGCTGAAAATATGAATCATAAAAGAGACGCTCTTCTTCTTTCTTTGGCGAAGTTTCTTAACCTATTGCCTAAAGAAGAGGCGGATTAATCTGCCTCTTTTTAATTGGCTGTTTTCTAAAAGATTGTTGTTGTTCGGATCGTTTCCATGAGTAAATCCATTGTAAAAACAGGTTGATTGGAGTGAAAGGTGCGAGACTCCTCTGGGATTAGCGGGACAGGTGAGACCTCGCAAGGCCGCAGCCTGAGGAGACTCACCGCCCGCCCCACGGAAACACGGAAAGCGGGCATCCCTTCACTGCAATCAACCTACTCCTTTAAAAGCAACAAAGTTTACGAAAAAAGCCTTTGAATTAAAATAGAAAAAACTCCTCTTTAGAAACTAAATAACTGATAAAAATACCTTATAATGGACAGGGTAGAGAAATTAAGAAAAAACAAGGGAAAGCAAAGAACCTGGTCAAGGAGACAAGAAAGACTACTCTTCCTGAAGATAAAACAGAACGTTTAAAAACCAAACACGGCATTCTAAAACACTCTTAAAGATGTGAAGGGAGGAATGGCAGATTAATGAATATCACGCTTTTTAAAGTTGCCGCCCTTAACTTCTGATACATCGTATATTGCGACAAAGGCTTTTGGATCAATTTCTTGAATGATTTCTTTCATTTTGCTTTCTTCCAAACGGTTAATAACACAAGTAATTTCCTTAAATTCTTCATGAGAATAGCCACCAAATGCTGGTGTATATGTTGCTCCACGACCTAATCTGTCACGTATGGTTTCCACCATTAATTCAGGTTGAGTGGTAATAATTTTAAAGGTTTTCGAACCGCTTAACCCTTCTTCAACAATATGTATTACCTTAGATGCGATAAAGTAAGCAATCCCTGATAAAATGGCCCCTTGGAGACCGAATACAGTTGATACTACAATAAAAACAAACAAATTCAAAAATAGAATTAGATCACTTGTTCCAAAAGGTAATTTTCGGGAAAGCAATACAGCCAACATATCAATTCCATCTAATGCACCGCCATTACGTAAGGCTAATCCCATCCCAAAACCGAGAATAACACCACCAACAACGGTTACTAATAATGTATCGCCTTCAATTATCGTTGGCACATGATGCATTAGGATAGTTCCAATGGAAAGGGAAACAATACCGATTATTGAATATATAGCAAAACTTTTCCCAATTTGCTTGTAACCTAAATATACGAAAGGAATATTCAGGACAGCAATAAAAATACTTAATGGCAATTCCAAAAGTTCTGAGCCAACAATACTTAGTCCTGTCACTCCACCATCCGATATATTATTTGGAATTAATACTGCCTCTAGGCCGTATGCTGCGAGAAGTCCCCCTATAATAATCAATAATGCTCTTGAAACTATCATAAGTTTACTGCGTTTTTGCTTTGTCATTGTACTCACTTTATCTTCCTCTTTTCAAACTTATTCAACCAATCTTCCTCTTTCAATTACAGACTACATTCCATTTTAACATAGTTATCCATTAACCTAATAAAGCTTAACTCAAAATATCTAAAAAAATAATAAGCCTTCCTCTATTTTGTATGTATTTTAACCAGCACTGAATGGCTTTCGAGAATCTGAATGAAAAGCTCTTAAAGCAGTTTGCTGGGATAGACGAATTGACAAAATATATTAAACTTTTTTAGTCTCAGAGACAATAAGACCAAATTTGCTCCAAAGCTTATGATGCTCATGTGAAATTAAGAACTGGATTGTATGAATTATTCTGTATCTGAACCACTAATGCACTTATCTGACAAGAGATTGAACATATATGGGACAAAAAGGTCCTTTGTTGATTTCCAGCAGAAAAAAACAAAGGACCTTCAAAATCCAAAAAACGCATCGACTTCTGGCTCCTAAATAAGCTGCTGCCGGCTTTGGCATCTAGCCTTCCAATATACAGCCGATTTTTGAGCTTATTCATTCAATTTTTTCAATTACAATAAAACAAGTGCTGTCAGGAAGTCTTGCCGTATTTCGGTCTTTATCCATCACTTTAACATGTGGCAGGATATGTTCTTCATATCCATCCTGCAGGTAATGCTGAAATATTAGCAACCGTCCCTTTTCTCCGAGGATATTTTGGATGGCTTTTTTATACTCGCTCGGCGTAAAATAGCCAAACTGTTCCTGAACTTCATGAGGATACGCTTCCTCCCCCCATGTATATGTATAAAGAAATTCCATTACATCATTAATTGACAATTGAATGGTGCGATCATTTACTTGTTCGTAGGATATTTTTCTTCCTTTAAAGTCATTCACATATCTTCTAAAAAATTCAATTCCTTTTAATTGATCAAACTCGATGATTCTTACTTGATCTTTCGGCTCCGTCATAATTCCATCCCTGATAATAATTCTTCCCCCAGGTTTCAAAACTTCAAAAGCGCTTTTAAGACTATCGATGATTACTTCCGGATTGAATTTTCCCCCCTTATAAGGAATATAGGAATACATTTCATGAAGAATGGAAGAAAATACGATTGTATCAATACTATTTATTTCATAAAAATCTTTTAATAGCAGAGCATCTGCTTGTTTAACAAACCAAGGTTTGTTTTCCCGCATTTTTTTTCTTTCTAATTCTTCTATTACATTGGTGGAAATATCAATGCCAATCACCTCTGCGTTTGGATGATATTCAGACAATACATCTAACATAACGCCGCCGCCTGCACCGATATCGAGCATCTTGCTCCCTACCGCATATTCTGCAATCACTTTTTTATGGTTTTGCGACTTATTCATGTCAGACAAATAAATTTGTTCGTTTTGCATCCGGTCAAAACCATCTTTTCTAAAACCAAAGAAGTCATATAAAAGAATAATAGAACGTTCATACAATGGAGACTTTTCTGCTTCCTGACAAAACTCAATTAATTTTTCTCCTGCTTTAGAATAAATAAACTTTACTCCTATTATTTCATCCAATTGATCCATTGCCACAATCGCCATTTCTACATGCTCATTCTGTACATACTTGCCTCTCATCAAATCTTCTATATTCAGTTCTTTCAAATAAGCCTCTATTATTCTTTTTTTATATAAGTTAATCATTTTTTTGCCTTTATAATCATAATAGATATCCTTCATAAAAGGCTCAAAACTAATTTGCTTTAAAGTTAAAGGATTTGCTTTTTGATAAATTAATAGAAAAATTTTCAGAAATTCATCAAAAGAGAAATCATGGAGTGCTGCCTCTACATACCACATATCTGTTTTTCTAAAAAAGGTTTGGAATAACTTTTTTAGTTCTTGATCTAAAAAATATCGATCATACAGCAGATTAAAGTTTTCTCCATCTTTAATGGAGGATTTTCTTAATTTCATAAGCCTGTTCTTCAAAAAATATTCTTTCCCTCTTTCCCCTTCCACAATCCAATTAATTACATTTCCCACTTCCCCTTGAACCTCATTCCAAATAACTTTTGAAACAGCTTCAATAATACACTGATTAAGAACATACAGCATATTGCCTATATTTATTGAATACGTCTCTCTATTTTGATGAAGAAAATCAATTAAAGGCTCTAATTGGCGAAAGCGAACTTCTCCTCTAATAAATTGTCCTATTAGCCCATGAGTGTAGATTAAAATATAAACAAGCTCTTCCTTATCCAATACTCGCTCTTTAATTGGAACAGCCATTTTTTCATCTGCATAAATCTGCGCTGATCCAATATTATGTATGCCTAATTGAAAGCCACGTTCTCTCCATTCTTTTCTTTTATGCTCTAAACCACATTTGGCAACATCGCTCCAAATCAAAACTTCTTCTATAATTTCTTTTTCATATTCGTTCACTTTCGGACTATCGTTTAATATTTCTAATGATTTTTCAACATAGGAAAGGACAGGATTATCTTCTATTCCTGCCAGTGATTCCACTTGTTCTAAATTAACATTCTTTTCTTTTGTTAAATACAGATAATGCAGCCATTTTTGTTCACGAAGTAAGGTTTTATCACCCATTTTTACTTTTTGAATGGAATATAAAGAATGTAGCATGATAATTCCTCCCCAACTTTCCGATTAAAGAAAGTCTCTTTTTTTCTAATGTTAACATAGGCCAAGCATAGATTTCGAAAAAAGGCAAAAGCAGTATCCCTTTTAGCGACATTGCTTCTATGACACTTGCAGCGAAGATGGATTCTTTTTATAGAAAGGCTGTTTTCTAAAAGATTGTTGTTTTTCGGATAGTTTTCAGGAGTGAATCCATGGTTAAAACAGGTGGATTGGAGTGAAAGGTGCGAGACTGCTGTGGGATTAGCGGGACAGAGGAGGCTCACGGAAAGCGAGCATCCCTTCACTGCAATCAACCTACTCCTCTAAAAGCAACAAAGTGTATGAAAACAACCTATACAAAAAACATCAATTGTCTAAATTTTTATTCTGAAGCAAGCAAAAGAAACATAGCAGCATAATTGATACTTCCCCTGTCTGCATGCTTTCTGTTTAAAAATTCAACTCCCCTACTATATAAGCCATAATAAACATTGATAAAAATCATTCTGAAAAATTCTGATTCTAAAGTAAATAGTAGGAGTTAAACTTTCCTCTAGTACAGGCACCCTTTCAGCTAAAATAGCTTAAACATTAAAAACTTCAATAATCCTTATAGGAAGTGCATTTTATATTGACGAAAAAATGTTTAGAAACTATACTAACTACATGAATAAAAATAAAAATCAACTACCAAATAATACAAATAGCGGAAGTCGTAATCTAGGTCGACTGATTATGCAACTTCGGCGACTTGAACGCAAACCTCATCATTTTGGAACTGCTGGACCATTAACACCTAGTGAAATTCATACAGTGGAGGCGATTGGAACGGAAGGAGATGTTCTTATGAGTGAGCTCGCTATGCGGCTGGGCATTACAAAAGGTGCCGTGACACAGCTTATTACACGCCTAGAAGCAAAAGAACTAGTTAAACGTTCTCCACATCCGAATGATTCGAGAGGAATTTTAATATCACTTACAGAAAAAGGAAAGGATGCATATATAGCACATGAGGAAGTGCATTTTCAATTCTACAATCAACTTCGATTACAATTAAGTGAGCAGGAGATTGAAGTATTTGAGAAATGTATAGATAAACTAAATAATTTCTTGCAAAAGTAAATTATTTTTTTAGGCATTTAGTTAAGTAACTATACTTTTTTTAAAAAAACTAAATTAGTTGGTGATTGTAAATGCATCTACACTACATAATAGGTCAAAACAAACTAATATAAGCACTCCTTATTTTTTTATGATGATTGCTATTTGCATCGGCGCATTCATTTCTCATTTTACAGCAGGAGTCGTAAATATTTCACTTCCTCATCTGACAAGCGTTTTTCACACAAACTTTGGAACGATTCAGTGGATTACGACTGGTTATTTACTTGTTATTACTGCTTTGCTTCCAGTAATGGGGAGATTAGGAGACCGCTATGGGCACAAACGGTTTATCTTTTTAGGACTGGCAGGAATGGGGAGCGGACTTTTGCTTTTTACACTGTATCTCGATCAATTGTCCCCCCCTTAGATTGTTTCTGTACTCGCTTTGATTGGATTAGGGATGGCATTTATTGCATCTCCAACTAATAGCTTTATTATGCAGCATGCTCCTAGAGAACAAGTCGGATCTATAGGAGGAATGATTGCGTTAACTCGTAATGCCGGCATGGTTTTAGGAGCGGCTCTTGGATTAAGTGGAATGATGGATCAAGAAAAGATAATACCGGCAGAATCTTTTCAACAAAGTTTTCAAATTAATGTCTGGATTTGTATAGGGGCAGTAATTCTATTGTCGTGCAATAGTTATTCGAAAATGGTCCAAAACAAAAAGCGAAACAGTGCGGATCAACAAAATAATGCAAAAGAGAGGAACTTTTTATGAAAGAAAACATTATTGTAGTGGGTGGCTATGGATATGTTGGGCAAAAAATATGCAAAGAATTAGCAGAACAGTACCCTGGTAAAGTGTATGCTGCTGGAAGAAGCCTAGAGCGTGCCGAACAGTTCAGCCGCTCTACTGATGGAACAGTTCATCCCTTACAATTGCACATAGGAAAACAAATTCATCCAAATATTTTAAACAATGTCAAGTTGATTATTATGTGCTTAGACCAAACAGATACTGAATTTGTTCAGATGTGTTTAAAAAAAGGAATTCATTATATCGATATATCAGCAAGTTATTCTTTTCTTTCTCAAGTGGAAAAACTACATAAGAAAGCTCTATCCAGCCAGGCAACCGCTGTATTAAGTGTTGGACTTTCTCCGGGATTGACGAACTTATTCGCTCAACATGCAAAAAGCCTATTGGATGAGACAGATGCCATAGACATATCCATTATGCTAGGACTCGGGGATCAGCATGGCAGAGCTGCAATTGAATGGACGGTCGATAACTTAGACAAAAAATACAACATAATGCAGGATACAGTTCTTATTGAAGTATCTAGTTTTACAGAGGGGAAAAAAATCCTATTTGGGCAAGGCATAGGACGAAAAAAAGCATATCGTTTCGATTTTTCCGATCAGCACGTACTTCCTCAAACACTCGATGTGCCATCTGTTTCTACTCGTCTCTGTTTTGATTCTGCTTTTGTAACCAGGCTGCTCGCTTTTCTAAGAAAATTGGGATTAGCCCGCTTATTAAAATTCCGTCTTATTCGTGAGACTTTTGTTCAATTGTTCAGCAAGATACAAGTAGGAAAAGCAATGTTTGCGGTAAAGGTGGATGCAAAAGGAAAAATAAATGATGAAAATATGTTAGTGGAATGTTTCGCACAAGGAAAACGTGAAGCAGCGATCACTGCTAAGATAGCTGCCATAACAGCCTCGAAGGTATACAGCACTATTAACCCAAAAGGCGTATATCATATCGAACAGTTATTTACATTAGAGGATATGTTGCAAACCATTCAACAAAGCACTTTCATAGAAACGATAATAAAAAAAGCGTAAACGCCCTTTGAAAAGCAAAAAAACATATTCCACTTGCCGAGTGCCCCCCCCTCTTTGTACCATAGAGTCCATGATATTAGTAAGATCCATAAACTTCGCCTTTTATATCATCATCCTTTTTAGGGCTCTCGATAGGTTAAGTATCCTTTGAAAAGTTTAGAAATCCACTACTGTAATAGATCAGCGAAAAACTTATTAATACCTAAAACACATAAATAACATTTCTATATTATTTTCCGAAAAACAATCTCAAATTGATATTTGTTTAATATCAATTTGAGATATATAATAAAAATAAGAAATGAAAGCAAACACTTACAATCATATAGCTACTTCTTATACATAAGGAGGAATTAACATGGAATTAGCAAGAGAAGACAAAGTGAAAGATTTGTTAGAAAAACAAAAATTCAATCAAAAAGAAATTGCTGAAATGACAGATCCACAGATTGAATATTATCACTGGCTCTATTTTGAAGATTTTGTGTACGATTATATGTGAGTTAAAAATAAAATGATAAGAATACAACTTTTATACCAAGGGCAGCAGTGCCTCCCCTTATTGATACAGTAAAAAACAAACATTTTATTAAACAGCTGATTATCGGCATAGTGCCGGCGATAGGCTGTTTAATTTTGTTTATATACATATTGAATTCTGCGACTGTATTTGACAAGCAGGAAATGATTCTTACATAATTTGAGCGAAAGATGCTACAGATAGTTTATTGCTATTTAACTAATAGTTTTATATTTATAATTTTACTAGTATAAAATAATGAAAATTCCAATAATAAAATAGAGATTTTTTCTTTATTTTATAAAATAAAGACTTAACAATATTATTAGAAAGTACTATTTATACTAAAACAGCAATGAAACTAACTACCTTTTTCATTTCAACATTCTCCTCTTTATTACATAGAAAAATTGGATATCAAAATGGAATAATTCCCTTAAACCACTAGTTATTTCTGCTAAAAAAATCAAAATGATAAACCCTGTATTTTAAGATAGGTAGAAATTGTAACGTTTCTATTTGATCTTCGGAATATTTTCTCCTTTCCTTTTAATGCATAGCTTAAAATTCCAGCGATGCTGCATACAATATGTAGTAAAATCTGCTGGCAGCCAGTTTCATCATCAGACACTTCGAAAAAGCATTATGGTGATCTTTTTAAAATTTATCACGCATTAACAGGCTTTTGTCCCCCCACCTAAGGAATGATAAGAGAAAACAAGAAATCTAGATAGGTAGAAATTTGCTGAGCAAAAACGTAATTGGTTCCACTCACAATCAGTGGGGAATGTGGAACCTCCCCTACTGATTGAAGTTTCACTTTATTGGCACATGCTATCATAGCTATTTTAAAGAGTGTTCCTTTTTAGGTTTCTTTCTTGTATAATCATCCGCAAACCACGCTTCGGTCTGAGGGTAATGGTGGAATAGTTCTTTACTACATGATGGTCTGGTGCTAGCTTAAGCCGGAATCGCTGCGCAATGGTTACTAGCACAAGCACTGCTTCCATCATTGCGAAGTGATTACCAATACAGACCCTTGGACCACCGCCAAACGGAAAAAAAGCATAGGAAGGAATAGTTTTTATAAAATTATTTTCAAATCTTTCTGGAATGAAAGAGGTCGGATTTTGAAAGTATTCTGGCTTTCTGTGCATGACATATTGGCTTACAAGGATCACATCGCCTTTTTTGAAACGATAGTCTTTTATCTCCACATCTTTATCTACTTTTCGGCTAGTGACAAAAGCTGGCGGGTAGAGACGCATCGACTCCCACATGATATTTTGTGTGTATGTTAATTTCATAAAGTCATCTGGTGTTGGTGGGCGGCTTCCAATTACCCTATTTATTTCCTCGTACATCTTTGCTTCCACCTCAGGATGCTGGGAAAGCAAATACAATGTCCAAGACAAGGCGTTTGCGGTAGTTTCATGTCCGGCAATGAAGATGGTCATCAGTTCGTCACGGACCTGCTTGTCTGACATGCCTAAGCCATCTATATCATCACGAGCGTCCATGATGATGCCAAGCATATCCTCATGCTTCGCTGGATCATTCCTACGTTTTTGGATAATTTCGGCGATTATGTGATCAAGTGATCTTATCGCCTTTTTAGAATCACGATTCCTTTTGGTAGGAACCCATAATGGCAGCTGGATAAGGCTTCTCATTCTTCTAACAGCCAAATTCATGGCCGTCTCTATCGGTTGCCCGATTTTTTGGTAACCCTCTTTGAAATCAATGTTGAACATCGTCTTGCAGATGACACCGAGCGTGATGCTCATCATGTCCTGAGTGATGATTCGTTCTTCTCCATCTTTCCACGTCGATAAATAATCGCTTGCTACATCAATCATATTCTGGCCATAATCAATAATATGTGATTTTTTGAAAGCTGGTTGAATCAGTCTTCTTTGCTGCATGTGAAATTCTTTGTCGCTCGTAAGAAGCCCTTCTCCAAATATGGGTTTTAAAGCCTTAAAGTCATCCGACTTCATGAAATTTTTCTGTTTTGTCACGAGTATTTGTTTGATCATTTCTGGATCTGAGACTAAATAAAAATTTTGCAATGGGCCAAGACGGAATTTTACAACCTCACCAAACTCTGTTGCCAATTGCGTAAGAAATCCAGGTGGATCCGATCGGAATGCCTTCAGATTTCCGGTTATGATTTTTCCCTTCGGTCCTTTGGGCGATTTAAAAAAGGTAGTCCTGTCACTCAATTATCTATTCTCCTCCTTTGCAATAGCTGTGTTTCTTTTTATACTATGGGGCAAAGGGAAAAACGGATTGTACAATAGTCAAGGACCTATAAACAATTCACTTATATTATAGAAGCAATGCTTTACGGATGAGTATGCTGTCAGGTCACAGTTTGGAACACTATGAACCCCTAGTATTAAGATTTTACATCATTATTATAAAAAGGCTAAATAATATACTAACGGGTTCTCTTTTTGGGTGCAAAAATCAATTTCACAGTACATTTTTAACGTGAATTCACGTTTCAGACTGTAGACAAATGCTCCTTAAAAAGGAAGTTTGTTTACAGTTTGAGCATTTCTTTGTAAGGAGAAATGCTTTTTATTTTCGTCAAAATTAAAAGTATATAACAATAACAATATAATTAAAAACGATATTAGTTTATTGCAAAACAATAAATAATGTGTTAAAGTCATTTTATTATTAAATCAGTGAGGTGCTTTAAAATGAATGTTAAACAAGGTTCAACCACTTTCTTAAAGGTAATTATTTTTCTGATTGGAATTGCGATGCTTGCTTTATGTATCTATTGGTTGCCTGAGATAGCCATTAAAGATGCAAAGGTACATCCAGATACGGCTTATTTCCTAATCCCCTTTTTAGTATGTACATATGGATTCTGTATTACGTTTTCTATTGCGTTGTATCAAGCATTTAAACTACTAACCTATATCGAAAAAAACAATGCTTTCTCTGAATTATCCCTTAAATCTTTGAAGGTTATAAACAAATGTGCTTTTACAGTCATTTTTCTCATTCTGTTAGGAATAGTAAGCTTAAAGGTGCTTGCTAAAATCACAGGAGACGACCCAGCAGGTCCTATATCACTAAGTCTAATGGGTATTTTAGCAACAAGTATCATCGCAGCCATTGTGGATGCACTTCAAAAGCCATTAAAAAATGTCCCAGATATTAAGTCGGAAAATGATTAACGGTTTGAGAAAATTTAATTAACGAGGTACTTTTTATGAAACAAGTTACGACACTCTTTTTAAAGCTAGCTGTTATTTTTATAGGAATCCTAGTTCTTGCATTGTGCATATTTTTAGTGCCCCATATGGCGAATTTCGCAGCAAAAATGTATCCAAATATTGCCCCAATGAAATATCTCGTTTTCATCGTGATGTATGGAGCGGCTGTGCCTTTTTACTTTGCTCTCTATCAGGCTTTCAATCTTTTACGGTACATTGACGAGAACACAGCGTTCTCGGAATTATCTGTAAAGGCGTTAAAGAACATAAAGTGCTGTGCGATTACAATCAGTGGTTTGTATGTATTAGGTTTGCCACTCTTTCATTTTATAGCGAAGAAAGTAGACCCTCCTATTGGATTAATGGGACTCATCATCATTTTTGCTTCGTTGATTATCGCCGTTTTTGCTGCTATCCTCCAACGGCTTCTACAAGAAGCGATTAACATAAAATCAGAAAATGATTTGACGGTCTGAGGTGGAGGATATGGCAATTATTATTAATATTGATGTGATGTTAGCAAAACGAAAAATGAGCGTAACGGAACTTTCTGAGAGGGTTGGAATTACTATGGCGAATCTTTCCATTCTGAAAAATGGGAAAGCAAAAGCGGTTCGTTTTTCAACATTAGAAGCGATATGTAAGACTTTGGATTGTCAGCCAGGTGATATTTTGGAGTACAAAAGCGATGAGGACACTCAATAAAAACAGACAACAAATTTATTTAACTAACAGGAGTCGATAGAGAATTTAAGGGATAGCCATTAAGCTATCCCTTCTTTGCATTTATTGATGTTATTTACTCAGAGAATTCCATTGAGAATTTCATTGATATTAGTGACGATGTGATTTGTAATGTTTGCACCTCAAAAGGGAACCCGTTAACAATATACCTAGCTCTTTTTTTCAGTTAAACAACTTACATTATTTTAAATTGTCCTTTCTTTTATATCTCTTGATAATAAAAAAAGTTACTTTTCCTCTGTTCCAATTTTACACTAGACTCAGAAAAGAAAAGGGGGCATTTTTTGATTAAATGTTACGCAAATTTATCCGGAATCGTTGGGCAATGGTGACTAGCACCAGCACTGCCGAAGTGATTACTAATGCAGACTCTTGGACCACCGCCAAACGGAAAGAAAGCACATGAAAGAATAGTTTTTATAAAATTATTTTCAAATCTTTCAGGAATAAAAGAGGTTGGATTTTGGAAGTATTCTGGCTTTCTGTACATGACATATTGGCTTATAAGGATTACATCCCCTTTGAGAAATCTAGACTTGCCCGTAAAAGCCTGATTGGTTCCACTAACAATCAGTGGGAAACGCAAAAAACCCCCATTGATTGAAGTTTCACTTTATTTCTTTTTTTAAAAGTTCGATCCAATTAGATAGAAGATCAATATAATAAAATTATCTATCCAACGTTTTTGGGTTTCTTCAGCTAGCAAATCCTTGTTAAGGATACTCTTTCTATACTTTAAGTTGATATAATTAATTTAAAGATAAAACAAATTTCTTTAGTTTTTTTCTATAAAGTAAATAATATCGATCTATAGAAAAAGTACAAGGACTGAGCAAATTAAATATATTTCAGCATAATTATTATATATAGCTATTTTGCCTAGCATAAATGATCCACTTGCAAAACAGCTATTGCTGTTCTGCTGCTTGTAGAAGGTGAAATCTGAATTGCGATGGATTAAAAGCTGGATACTCCAAATCCAAGTCCAATAAGCCATCTGCTAATAAGAGTATCCATCCTAAGCACAATTGATTGCTTAATATCAGTCTCTAATTTTTGAGGCTCCGATCAACCTATTAGCTTTTTTAATATTACTTTTAACAGCAGCCCTATAGAAAGTCCTGGGATAACACATAACATTGGAAACCACATAGTACCTAACAATACTCCAAATAATTGTACTCTTGATGAGTATATAAGTCCTGCTGTAACAAAAATCGCTGATAATGCAAATGGCAGGTATGAATACGGTTCTTTATTCCCACCTGCATCCTTATATGCATCCCACATAGCCATAAAGTACACACAAGGATAAAACATCAGCCAGTGATATTCTGTAAGATTAATGGCTTTGTTTATTTCTCCATTAAAGCTAAAATAAATAATCTCATTAAATTTGGATTGAACATTAATAAGTACTTCTAAAAAGATAAAAATAATTCCTTTAAGGTACTTTTCGTTAAGTAATTGCCCGAAACCTGGAAATGCAATACTCCAGGCCAGTTTTTCTTTTGGATTCACATTTGCCGAACCTCTATTCAGATGCCAAATTTTTTCTATCAACAGCACTTGGTGGTTGCTCCATCCACCCTTTTTCAATCATAATTGTTGCAGCATTCTCAACAAATGCTGAAATTTTCAGGAATGATTTAACATAAAGCAGCCCTACATCATGTCTTCCATTTACTGCTACTGAATTGCCAAACGCTCTTATTTTCATTGAAAACATATCCATCTTATGAAATAACATTAGCTTATCTGAAAAAGGAGAAAATGTAGATGCTGTTACTAAATCGTCAAGAAAAGATGGTGCAGGTAAATTCTCATTACTTAACATTTTCATGTAGTTTTCAATATTTGCCGTTGTAAGATCTCTCCCTTGTACAAACAATTCCCGAACTTTTTCATCCCTTGCTACTTGTGCAAATGCCATTATCAATGCTTTACTTGTTACATTATTTTCAATATTGTCGTAAAAATGGGTAATTTCTAACGCGTGCAACGGCCTTATATGTCCAAAAAAACCATTTAAAAAATTTTTATGAACAAACTCAACTTTATCTGCTACCGGAATAACGGGTGGCTTAATGATTAATCCTTTATTCATTAATATTTCTTGAATCTGACTTATCAAATCTATAGTAGCATTAATACAATAAGTAAAAAATTCTTTTACATCTTTTCTATATACAAGCGGGATAGCTATACTATAAATACTCATTCCTGCTTTTGCTGCATATTTCAAATAATGCACATAGAACGCATCTGCAAATAATCTAGGAGCACCAAGATTTACGTCTTTCTCTCCAAATCCTTGTGGAACAGGAATGTTTTCCTTTTCAAAAATTTCTTTCGTTGTTTTTATGAATTCGTCGCATAATTTTAATGCATTTTCTAAT
Source organism: Niallia nealsonii (assembly GCF_002835805.1). GTDB lineage: Bacteria > Bacillota > Bacilli > Bacillales > Cytobacillaceae > Niallia > Niallia nealsonii. The sequence goes on from NZ_PISE01000019.1 coordinate 88,944, forward strand.
AAGGTTTTAATATCCTCATCTTCCACATGTTGAAGGTAGTAGCTTAAAATGCATTTTGACATGCTATTGCCTGTATAGGTTGCCCAAAGTTTTCCCATTTCTGCTGATGTTAATTTTTCATTGATGTTTGTTTTATTGGAGCCTAATTTAATTGGTTTAATGGTTGACAAGATACCATCTCCTTCTCCCTCTTTTTTTTAGTATTTTTCTCCCGTTTAAAATATATTCTTCGGCTACATTTTATCCGTGAAAATTCCTTTAGTTTGAAAAAAAATAGGCAAAAGTCTACTTTAAAAAGGCAAGCATAAAAATATGCCTGCCCTTTTACTTTAATGTGAATTAAATGCCCTTAAAAATACTCTCATGCTTAGATTAAAGATGGTATTCTCCTCAATAGTGAGTGGAACCAGGCTGCCTTCTGATTAATGCAGAATGATATCTCCATCAATAATATGATAAAAGTTGAAATTAAGCTGATAAGAGTATACACAGTACATCCCTCCACATTTATGTTGAGTGTTAATCGTTAACACTAGACTTATCCTTTGTTGAAGAGACAATTTTATTCCTTTTAACTAAGAGTTGCTTAAACAAATTTGAACTACCCGCCACTTAATTAATATTTTTACTGTGAAATTTTAGTTTAGAAGCTTTCCTAAAATTACTTGTATAAATTAGAGATACAACTATGATAAATAGTGCCAATACAGCATAAATATTACTAAAGTTCAAGCTATCCTGATCTTGTAGGAAAGGATTTAGGTGGAGGGTAGTGTGTTTAATTTCCAATACTTTGCTTATTAAGGTAGTATCGGTAGCACCAGCGATAAAGTTTATCATCATAAAAACCCCCATCCCTACTCCTGCCTGTTCTGCCGGCAATGTGCGGGAAACCGTATTTGCCAGAGCAATTTGTATAAAAGTTTGGCCAATACAAGCAAATATCAAGACAACCATAATAATCAGCGGGGATAATCCTGCCATAAAGGATAGAAGGCTGTATCCGAGAAAGAAGCTTAATAACGCTGTATACGTTAAAAAGTTGTTTCCTTTGATATCTGCTATTTTACCAGCTTTCTTGCCTAATGCAGCTGCTAATAAAGCACTTGGAAACATAATTAGACCGCTTAATATAGGAGATAAGCCATTGATACCTTGCAATAAAAGAGGTGTTAAATAGGGAATTCCGAACCCAATCCCTGAGCTTAAACCAGAAACAATAATTGCAACAGTGTAGTTTTTGTTTTTAAATAATGTTGCTTGTACAAAAGGTTCCTTTGTTGAAGTAATCCTTCTTACGAATAAAAGAAGGAAGAGTGCTCCTACGATTGCACATAATAGGGAACTTCCGGTAATAGCAAGTAGGAGCAAAGCTAGAGTTCCCGCAAGTAGCCCAGCTCCAATCAAATCTGTCTTTGCATTCTCTTTCGGTGTTTCATCGTTTAGATATTTTCTAAAAAAAGGAAGAGTGACCAAAGCAAAAAGAGAAATGATAAAGAGATAATGCCAGCTTATAAAGCTGGTTACGAGACCAGCAACAATAGGTCCTAGCGCTGTTCCTAAAGCCATTCCAGCTGAAGTCATCCCCAATGCTCTTCCCCTTGTTTCAAGAGTAAAGTAACGAGCAGGAATAATCATGGAGGTGGCGGGCATAACTGATGCACCTATTGCCTGAAGAACTCGGCCAGCTACAATCATTTCGAAATTAGCTGCTGTAAAACCTATAATTGACCCCACAGCAAAAATAATTAGCCCCGTCGAAATTAAGTTTTTAAGCTTATAGCGATCCGCTAATTTTCCATACATAACTGAACCTATGGCATAAACAATAATATAGCCTGTTACAATCCATCCCGCTTGTGAAGGCTGAAGATTAAATTCCTTTGTGATGGTTGGAATGGCCATATTAAACATAGTTGAATTCATAACCGAAATAACCAGAGCAAAAGCAAGAATCAAGATAAGTTTTTCTCTATGTTGTTGCTCGGCATTTAAACTAGTTTGACTCATTCTTTATCTCCTTTTTTAAATAGGATTAATAATTTTATACACTAATAAACATGAGCAAAAGGAAGTCTGTTTCCTCTTGCTTATATTTATCGATTAAACAGTAGTGCAGGATTTATTGAGTTACTTTGTTGACAACTTTTAAATCTAATTCATTAATAATCTGTAGCACTCTATCGAACCTTAGAGGCTGAGGGTCACTTGGGAAAATATAATGCTCATATGGATCTCCCAAAGTACGAAAAAATGGTTCAAATAAGCCTGAAGCCAATAACCCTACCATTTTTGTATAATGCGAATCTAAACGATATGAATGTACAGTGTGAGCAGGAACATGAAGGAAATCCCCAGGGTTTAATTGAATTTCCTCACCGTTTGCCCACATAGTCATCTGTCCTTCAAGGCAGAAGAAGGTCTCTGTATGATGTTCATGATAATGTTCTACAATTCGGTCGCCTTTTGGACCCTCTGATGAAACAATGATAAATCGTCCATCTGTATTCTTCTGGGCAGCAATAATTCGATGAAGCTGGTCACCGGTCAACAGACGATCACCTTCTCCAGAGGCAAGAACATAAGGAATCACTTGATCAGGCAACACCGTATTTCCAACTAATTTAGCGGTACTTGGCTGTCGTCTATTGAGTATAAATCGAATATCAGTCCCAGCAGCAGCTGCCTGCAGCTTTTCATGCGGAATATCGCTACTTTTATGCGGGGGATATTCTACTTTATCGTACGGTTGGCCAATTACAGAATAAAGCCGAGCGATTTCACCTTTTGATGTGTAAGATACGAATCGGGTTCTATGGCTATGCATTTGATAGCTGTGAATAGTTCCAGCCGGAATATGAGCATAATCTCCAGGTAAAAGGAGATGGGTATCCTCATTAAGCGCAAGTTCCAATTTACCGTCAAGCACTAAGATTCCTTCATGAGTTTTGTCGTGAAGATGGGATGGAAAAGCGTCACCTTTCCCCCCAGACACCAATACCATTTCAAATATACTATCAGTACTGTTTACATCCGCCATAATAGTGGCGACTTGTCTACCAAAAAGATAACGTTTTCCTTCACCACTTCGAAGCAGATAAGGTACCTTCTTTTGCGGTAGTCCATTTAATAGTGTAGTTGTCATAATAATCCCTCTTTCTATATAGACTAATCTGTCTAGATATATTTTAAAAATAGACCGGTCTGTCTAATTATAGAATAAAGGATTGCAAATTGCTACCCTTTTTTTTCTATAAGTAATGGTATAACTTCCATGATAACAAGAAGAGGGGTTTTATCCTTACTTGTTAAAGAATGCATAATACCTCCTCCAATCATTGAATTTACTAATAATCCTTTCTTTGTAGCCTCTTCTTTTTCATATCCATTTTGAATCAATTTTTTTGCAATAATCATTTGCCAATTTTTAAATGCCTGCATACACGCATTCCGTAAGGGCTCGCTTATTAAAGCCGTTTCACTTGCCAGCAAACCGACAGGAATTCCTTTAATATCCTCTAAGTTATCAAATTGACTAGCTGTATCCCTAATAAAAGCTTGTATAGCTTCTACAGGACCTTCCTTTTCATTCATCAATTTTTGCAGGTTTTCTTCAATAAATTTGCTTGTATATTGAACAGCTTCAATAGCTAACTCCTCTTTTCCATTTGGAAAATGATGATAAAGAGATCCTTTCGGTAAGCCACTTTCTTTGATGATTTGATTTAACCCTGTTCCATGGTATCCTTGCAATTGAAAAAGACGTGATGCTGTTTGAAGAATTTTTTCTCTTGAATTAACTTTACTAACCATTAAGGAATAGCCTCCTTGTTATGTTGAACATTTACTTATACAAATATAGAAAACAGCTAATAATTTGTCAAAGCTTTATAATAGAGATTTGCAATACAAAAGAATAAAACCCTTCTTCAACTGCATCCTTTAGTCGAATAAGCAAGATTTAAAACCCTAATTTTTATAAATAGCTAAATATATTGCAGAAAAAAACGCCAATAAAAGAATTTTTTTATCATTATGACCTATAAAAAGAGCTGCCACCAACTTAAAGATAAAGTAAGCATTGTTTCCTTTTTATAAGAAATCGCTTACAATTATATATAGGAACAAAATAATATCTCTATCCGTTCATTAGCAGGTAAGCAAAAATTTTAAAAAAGGCAAATAGGTGATTCTTATGGAGATTTCAAAGCTTGAAAAGCAATTATTTGAGATGGATGAATTTGAAAAAAAGTATTCAGGAACCCCGGAACAGCCAAATTTTTTCTCTGAATTAGTTGAATCGGAACTTACTTTTTCGCCAAATTCACAATCTCCTAGTGTCGTGCCAATTGACCATTTCTTTAAACCCAATCAAAATGTTGTATTTATAAAGCATCCTCGGTTTGTTAGATTTACGGAACATAGGCATTCATTTATCGAAATGAATTATATATATTCAGGGACCTGTAAACAATACATTAATGGCAAAGAGATTATTCTAAAACAAGGAGATCTCTGTTTGCTAGATACGAATGTACGACATGCCATTGATAGCGCATCTCAAAATGATATTTTGATTAACATTATGATACGGACAAACTATTTTGATTCAGCTTTGCTACAAAGGTTATCTGGTAATGACTTGTTGACAAATTTTTTTGTAAATACTATTTATCAACAGAAGAAAGAAAGTCGTTACATCTTATTTTCTAATAGTCGAAACAATAGGCTTAAAGATTTAATCATGCAAGCTTGGGAGGAATTCCATAACCCGCAGCTATGTTCTAATGAAGCAATCAATTCCTATATGCTACTAATTTTTACTGAGCTTTTACGGATTTATCATAGTTCTCCAAAAAGCAAAGAAGAACCCATTGTAAAAAAGGCAGTCATCTCGGATATTCTGAACTTTATGGAACAAAATTATCATGCCGTGACACTGGAGAAAACAGCTGAAAGATTTCATTTCCACCCAAATCACCTAACAAGGCTGTTGAAAAATAATTTAGGAAAAACCTTTATCGAAGTTTCCCATCACATTAAAATAAAAAATGCTTGTGTCCTTCTGGAAAATACCAATTTAACCATTGAACAAATTGCCAATAAAATCGGCTATACTAATATTACTTTTTTTTATAAATCCTTTAAAAAGATTCACGATGTCACACCTGCGGAATACCGCAAAAAACATGAAATCCTCACTCTTAATAAGGAGTGAGGATTCGTGTTTTTATATTTTTTCATCCTTTTCCCGCTGTCCTTCATTACGGATCTTAGAAGGGAAGCGTACTTATTTTAGTGGCTTTATTTCATTATTGATTCAGGCTTACCTATCGTTCTTAACTTAGCATCTAACTTCCTTAACACAACAAAATTGCTCTTTGAAAATGGTGTAAGCATAATCTCTTCTAAACTTCCATCAAGAAGAAACTCAGGCATATAGTTTAGTTCCGGCATATACTCTAGGATTATTTTCTTCGCCTCGTCATCTGCGAGTAACGTTTTTACATCCATTTCAATATGATAATTTTTGCCTCTTGTTCTTTCTTGTTTGTACATAAACTCGTACGTTCCACTTTCTACTTCAAAACTGATATTACCTCCCTGCACAATTGCATTTGGATATACATCCTTTAACATGCCTCCGTTTACTTTTACTGTGTTAAGATCTGCATCAGGAAGAACTACTGTGGCTGAAGTATTAAAAGGTACGACAAGCTTGATGGTCAATTTCCTATTTTCATCATAACTCCAAGCACTTTCATACGTACCAGCAGGACTACTATATATTCCTTTTACCCATTTAAACTTTTCTTCAGGCATTGCCGTAAATTGGATATGTCTGAAGCCCGGCTTCCCCTCTACTGGATTAAACCCTACCATATAACGATACATCCATTCCACTATAGATCCATATGCATAGTGATTTAAAGAATTCATTCCTGTATCGCTGATCGATCCATCTTCAAGGACAGAATTCCAGCGTTCCCATATTGTTGTGGCACCAAGATTAACAGCATATAGCCAACTCGGATAGTCTTCATTTAATAGTAAGCGATAGGCAAGGTCATTGCGTCCATACTTTGACAGGACTAAACAGAGATAAGGAGTTCCAACAAAACCTGTCTTTAAATGATACTTACTTTCCTTTAGCTTTTTAACCAGTCCATTAACAGCTTTTTCCGTGTATCCCTCTGGTACAAGATTCAGGAACAAAGCAAGAACATATCCGGTTTGAGTATCAACCGTCAATCTGCCATTCTTAGAAAAGTATTCATCTTGAATGGCCTTTCTAATTTCCGCTGCTAGTTCACTATATTCTTTTGCCATATTCTCTTTACCTAATACTGTTGCAGCTTTTGCAACTAATTCAGAAGAATAGCAGTAGTAGGCAGAAGCAATATAACCTGTATCTGTACCACCCGTCATTATGCTAGGTTCTGGTGCATCTAACGATAACCAGTCACCAAAATGATTGTTAATTACCCAAAGTCTTGTCGAACCATTAGCGTCATCAATATTCTTAATATAATCAACCCAAGCCTTCATGCTAGATAATTGATTTTCAAGAATAGCCTTGTCGCCAAAATAAAGATAGACATTCCAAGGAATTACTGTTGCAGCTTCACCCCAAGCAGTCGATCCATGCATATTAAACCCGTTAGTAGGAACTACATAGGGAACACTTCCACCAAACTTTCTTTGTTCTGCCGCTATATCATAACCATATTTTTGAAAAAAGGCTGCTGTATCCATGTTAAAACTGGCAGTTCCAGAGAATACTTGAGCATCTCCTGTCCAGCCCTGCCTCTCATCACGCTGTGGACAGTCTGTTGGTACATCTAAGAAGTTTCCTTTTTGTCCCCATAGCACATTTAGAAAAAGACGATTTATCTTCTCATTGTTGGTTTCTATATGACCTGTAAGTTCCATATCGGAATATACAACGTGTCCCACGAAATAATCTAGAGAAATTTCACCGTACCAGCCTTCCACTTTAACATATCTAAACCCATAATAAGTAAAATGAGGACGGGTTTTTATTTGTTCTCCCTCTGATATATACGTATACTCTGCCTTAGCAGATCGTAAATTTTCACGATAAAAATTACCCCTCTGCAATATCTCACCGTGTGAGAGTTTAATAACCGTACCCTTTGGGGCTGTTGTTGAAAATGATACCCATCCCACCATATTTTGGCCAAAATCTAAAACAGTTTCTCCCGCAGGGGTATAAATAATATCAATCGGCTTAATTTCTTCTTTCATCTTCACAGGTAAACTTAACCGTGCTTTTAATTTTTCATAGCCATAATCTACTTCAATAACAGAAAAAGCTTCAGAAGTATCCAGAGTTGCATCATACACTTCACCATCATATATACTACTTATCGTAATGTTGCTGTATCGGGCCTTCCAAGTGTTATCCGTTATAATTGTTTCATATGTTCCATCCGCATAATGAACAAGAATTTCTGCCAAAGCTACAAATTTGTCCCCATAGGTATTGATAGGATTAGAATCAAATCCAAAAACACGGCCCTTATACCAGCCATCCCCCAAGGCGATTTCAATTAAATTCTGGTCCCACTGTATATTCTCTGTAATATCATAGGTTTGATATTGAATCCATCTGTCATAGGCATTAAAGTTTGGAGTTAAGTACTCATTTCCAACTTTACTCTTATTTACATATAGTTCATATAAACCTAAACCTGTCATATATACTCTTACTGATTCAACTTCTTTATCAAAAGATACCGTTTTGTATATCACAGGGTTTATATTGGCAGCAAACTCCGGAGTAACCCATTTTGCTTTCCAAGGTTTATCTAACTTCGCTGTTTCAAACCAGGCAATCTCACTTGTTGCAACCTCACCATTATCTGCCCATACTGTCACTTTCCAATAGTAGCGAGTCTGTGGCTTTAAATCTATTTTTAATTCATAACTTATACTATCTATATCACTGCTTATACCAGTATCTAATATAATTTGGTTAAACTCGATGTCCATAGCTACTTGTATTTGAGCTGCCTTTTGTTTTTTTGCAATACTAGATTCTGTAATCCAACTCACACGGGGACTACCTAAATCAAAACCCATTGGATTTGTGATACGATTTGTTTTGAGATTTTTAATAATCATTGTCATCCCTCTTTATTAAGAATGGAATTTCCTACTATAATAAATTTATAAAATGCTATTTTATTAGTTATAATTATTTTCTGCTAGATTCTTATCCAATTCACACATACTATATTAAAAATGACACTGACAACAAAAAAAGAATAAAAGCACCCCCTCTATTATTTAGACAAGTCTTTTATTCTTCTTTAGTCTAACTGCTCTTTTTATATATTTTGGAGAGCATGATGCAGTTTCCAGTTCACTTCAATCTGTCCCGAAGACACGGTGAATTCAAATCGTTTTTCCTCCTGATAGAATTTGGGATTTGAATATCCTTTCTTCTTCACATATTTTTGTAGATAAGCAATGTTGTCTAAACTTACATTTTGCAGGGAAATTATGGCACATGTATTAGCTGGCACCTTGACTTGAAGGACCATTTCCTTCTCGTCTTGAATCTCCCATTTCACCTTAATTTCGCCATATACAGATTCATATTGGGTTTCAGCGAACTTTAACCGATTACCATAATGTGGTTCAATCTTGAACTTACGGTACCCAGGTTGTAGTGGGGTTAAACCGCCAATATGGCGAACGAGCCAATCCCCGATACAACCGAATGCATAGTGATTAAAAGAAAAAGATCCCACTCTTCCGTCCGGTTTAATAGCTTCCCATGACTCCCAAATAGTCGTAGCCCCATTTTTCACCTCATATAACCAAGAAGGACAGGCAGTCTGGAAGAGAAGCTTAAATGCAAGATCCTCGTGTCCATTTTCACATAGGACATCCATAATATAAGGAACCGATAAAAATCCAGTATCGATTTTATAATTGTTTTTTTTGATTAACGCTACTAATCGATTTACAGCATTTTTCTTTCTATCGCCTGATAGAAGGTTAAAGGCAATGGCAATGGTATAAACACCCTGATAATCCGCTGTCAGCAGACCTGAGTCTTTAACATAAGCCATTTCAAAGGCTTCTTTCACCTTATTATGGAGATCCTGATAATAATCAGCCTCTCCTTGTTTGCCAAGAATTTTGGCAATTTCAAATAATAAGCCTGCTGAATACGCATAAAAGGCAGTAGCCATACAGTCTTTTGTTGCATGAGCAGTAGCAATTGGCCCTTGCGGCTTTTCACCGAGCATAAAACTTGGGATCATCCAGTCTCCAAAATGGAACTTCGTATCCCACAAATAACGCTCATACTCATGCTTAACATTTTCTTTATTTTGTGCCGCACTTTTCTGTACGAAATCCAGCCATTTTTCCATTGCCGGGTAGCATTGTTCAAGAATTTGTCTATCTCCATACCTTTGATACATGACCCATGGAACAATAATAATAGCGTCTCCCCAACCCGCAGAGGAAATAGTGCCCGTAAATTTGACATCATTCCAGATATCCTTTGGTGCCGGACAGTAATTGAGGACTTCCCCTTCTTCTGTCTGTTCCAGCTGTAAATTCCATAGCCATCTTGTTAAAAATGCTTGCACATCCATATTAAAAGCAGCAGTAGGAGCAAAAACCTGTAGATCACCAGTCCAACCAGCTCTTTCTCGTTGCGGACAGTCCGTTGGAATAGACAGCATATTGCCCTTTTGGCTCCATTGAATATTTTCCCATAGTTGATTAAGGTCTGGATTAGAGGTGGTAAATTGACCTGTTATCTTCATATTTGAATACAAAACAATGGCTGATATATCCTCTGGTAGTAATTCAGAATCATAGCCTGATAGACGGACATAGCGAAAACCATGAAAAGTGAAAGTCGGTTCAAAAACCTCTCCTTCCTCGCCGCTCGCCACATAATAATCTGTTTGTTCTTTGTTGCGTCCCACAATATTATTAAAAAATTCTCCTTTTTCGTTCAAAACTTCACTATGTTCCAGTTTAAGTTCCTGTCCTTTTGAACCCTTCAACTTCAGCCGAACACGTCCAGCAATAACTTGGCCGAAATCTATAATATAAGCTTGACTCTGATCTTTCCATATTCTATTAGGAGATAGGATTTCAATTGGTTTTACAAATTCTCCATATTGGGCACGCAGATTGTCAAATTTATAATCAGCCAGTTCAACTGGTACCCATTCACGGGTTTCACAATAATACCCTGGTTGATCCCAGCCAGACTTTTCTAATCTTTTATCTTGTTTCTCCCCTATGAAAATATCACTATAAACATAGTGACTGTCAGCAGATAAAAATGAGTGATCTGATGCAATAATTTGCTTGGTTTGATCCTCAAAAGTAATTTCTAGCTGAGCAAGCAATCCCAGTCTGTTGCCAAATTGGGAGCTGCCTCCAGGGATGCTTATTCTTCCTGCATACCATCCATCAGCCAAGATCACCCCTAAAACATTTTCCCCTATGCAAAGATAAGGCGTCACATCATAAGTTTGGTACTGCAGATAATTAGAATAAGAAGTGTGATCTGGTGTGAATTTCGCCTCCGTTATCCTTTGTCCATTTATTTTTGAGTGATATAGACCATGAGCGGTAATATAAAGCCGAGCTTTTTCTATTTTTTTTTGGTCAACCTGAAAAGATTTTCGCATCATTTTTGGCGGGTGCAATCTTTTTTCCGGAGGAAGTCTATCTGATTTCTTCTTATTTATAAACATATCCTCCAATGTTAACTCAGGTTCTTCTGTTACATTTAACTGTTGCGGTTCGATCCATTTTGCCACCCACTCTTCCTCTTGTAAAAGACCCATTTCCCATTGTCCTTCATCACTCCAGGCTGATTTTTCTTCATGGGAACACCAAACACGTACTTGCCAGCAGTATATGGATTTGCTCTTTAATAGAGGGCCTTCATATTTAATATTCACAGACTCCTTAGCAATTACTTTATTTGAATCCCATATTAAGCTTTTTAAGCCTGAGGATTCTTTTTCAAATACATTTATTTGATAGGCCTCCTGTGAAAGGTTTGGTTTTTCACTTTCTAGATTCCAGCTAAAACGCGGCTGTAAAATATCAGTTCCCATTAGTGTATATTGATTTTCTATTTTTAAGTTAATGACCTTTATCAAAATTATTTCCTCCTCAAGTTCCTTCGATTTCTCGTGTTGTTTATAAAGTAAGGTGCTACGATCATTTCAAAAAGAACAGCTGTTGTTGCCATGATAATCAAGGTTATATTCACACAGAACCTCCTTAATATATAGATAAAATCCAACAAGCACCGCGTCGATTTTATTTCGAGTATTTACTTAGCAATGTTTATTTTAGGAAATTCTTCTCTTTCCATTTCCGGTATCGGTTTAACCATCACGCCGGCTAAGATTCCAAAGGCAGCTAGAACTCCAAAGAATACAGGATAGCCTCCTGCCGCAACAATTGGACCTGCAGTAGAGTTTGCAAGAGATCCCCCAATGTCATGTGCAATATTGACAATCCCCATATCTTTTGCTGCGTCTTCAGGGTGTGGAAGGATTCTTGTCATAAGGGCCATATCTACTGCCAAGAACATTCCAAAACCAAGGGAAATAACAGCACCACATACGTAGGAAATAGAGATACTCGGAGCAAAACCAAGACCAATAATACCTATTGCGGTAATCACTGCAGCAAGAAAAACAAATGGTTTTTGGCGGCCAAATTTATCTGAAAGGGCACCACCAATGATACTAGCAACCGCCAAAACAGGTATGGTTATGTTTGAGTTAGTTGAAACAATTCCTGCCAATGCCTCTTGGGAGACATGAAAATGTTCAAGATAATAAACACTCGTAAAAGAAGTAGCAGTGTAGGCCACCCCCATAAAAAGTCTTGTTAACACTCCATATGTGAAGGATGGATATTTTTTAGGGCTTGGATAAATGCGAGACATTTTTTCACTGAAGGTTAATGTATTATTTTGTCCGCGTTCTTTTTGATACTCCACTTTCCCTTCTTTTACTAATACACATGTAATAATTGCGGAGATAATACTTATGATTCCAAGTAATAAAAATTTGTTTTCAACACTCCAACTATTTAACATGAACATTAAGTTGAGCCCAACAAGAATCGCAACTGGACCGATGAGACCAAAGATTCCTGACGCCGTACCACGTTTATTTTCCGGCACTTGATCGGGAATAATTGCTGTTGTTGCAGTCAGCATAAAGGATAGAAGGATTTTAGCTAGCAACCAAAATACCAAAAGTATGGTGAAGGATTTAGCCGTACCAACTCCGTAAAGTGCTGCAGCTGCTCCAATTGCACCAATTAATATCCAAGGTCGGCGACGGCCAAATGCTAATGTGGTTCGATCACTGATCATACCGGCCAGATATTGACTAAAAACACCTGTGATTCCAGTAGCTAATCCAATAATACTAAAATTAATGGTAACGTTTTCAGGATTAAGCATAGCCAATTTAACTGTAAGCAAGAATGCAAGTGGGATAACCATGGCAATGTTATAACCAAAGCTTCCAATAGAAATACCTGCAATTAATCGAGGAAAAGGTGTTTTAATTACATTAGAATTCATTTTTATAACCTTCCTTCTTTAATATTTTTTAAACTTTGAAAGCGCTTCTATATACAGTGTATCCCAAGAACCAATAGGTAACTATAGCCATATACGACAAAAATACTATCCATTTCAAACCTTATTGTTAGATAATTATCACGATTATGATAAATATACCTGTAGCAATCTAAAAAAATCCACACAGATGCATGGATTTTTTAACATAGTCTCTAGAATTTTATCTAAAGATTATTGTATGAACTTCTAGGCTATTAACCTTACTAAATTTTAATTTTATCTGATGCTTACCTGAAGATCCTTGAAAAGAGGAATTCATAATATGTCCTTTATCTAGAATAATACTTCCTGAAGCTTCTTTTTCATTATCTAAATAAATTTTAATTTCACCACTACCAGTGCCTTCTATTGAGATATCATTAACTGGCTTTTCCCATTCTACATATCGATAAATAGCCTCGTCCCCGTCTCTTATATCAGTTAAACCTTCCCATCCATTTTTTAAAGGAGCAATGTAAACACTGCCGGTTAACTGACATGCCCGATAAGCCTCTATTATTTCAGTAATGGCAAATGGTCTGCCAGCCCCTTGAGAAGTCATTTTAACTTCCTTAATGCTACCATCTTCATTAAAGAAAATGGGTTCAATGCAGAGCCTACGTTTTTGCTGCCTATTCTGAGAGCTTCGATGATAAAATACATACCACTGTCCATTCACTTCTTCAATTGAACCATGATTATTCCAGCTCTGCGGATCACAACCATCGTTATCAACAATAACTCCCCTATACTGAAACGGTCCAAGCGGTGATTTACTAGTTGCATAGGCCAAGGACGTAGGTTTGCCGCGAACCATGCTGGAATATAAAAAATAATATGTATCTTCACGTTTTCGAAGTGAACTGCCTTCATGAAAATAATGTTCCTCTTCGGTAACAATATTATATAAAATAGATCCTTCTTCAAACTCGACCATATTGTCTTTTAATTTTGCAACATGGGCAAAGAACTGTCCCCAATAGAAATAGGCCTGACCATCATCATCGATAAAAACGGCTGGGTCAATTCCACCACATGGTAGTTGAGCCGGGTTATTAAATGGACCTTCTGGTTTATCTGCCACTGCAACCCCTTCGCTAGAATCGGCCATACAAAAATACAGATAATATTTCCCATCCCTGTAAATGGCATCTGGTGCAAACAACATATCATCCGGGAACTTGGGAATCTCTAACTTTCCATCCTTGGTATCTTTTTGAATCATTTTCTTCAAAAATGGTGTCGGCTTTGTCCAGTCAATACTACTTGGATACTTTGGTGCATTCTTATCAAAAATCCAAGGTATTTTACTTGAATCAAACGATACTCCATGATCTACCCAATCAACCATATTGTCTGATGAAAAGACCCGATACTCTTTACTACAGAATATATTCTCCTCTTGATCCCAAGAACCATATACATATACTCTGCCATCTGGCATAACATGTGCTTCTGGATCCGGAATATGTAAATTTGATGGTAGAACTGGATTGCGACAATCTTTATATTCTTTCATTTTTCCACTCCTCTAAAAATCTCTTTAAAAACAAACTAAAAGCTGGAGATTACACTATTATCCATTAATAAATGCCCTGGGTTCATAATAAATCTCAAATGAAAGCGCTTCTCATTTAGTGTATAAAAGGTACTAGCTAATAACAATAACAATATCCACCAAAAATCCTATCCATTTCAAACATGATAAAAACACCTAAATCCTCTTAAGGCGCCAAAGTAATTTTTAATTTTGTCCAGGTAACTCGTAAACTTCTTTATCTAACTTTTTAGCTAGTTCAAAAACAGGTAAAAAAAGAACAACCACTACACAACAGAAGTGATTGCCCTTTTTATTTACCTTATAAATTGAACTTTCTAATTAAATATGTTGGTGTACAGCTCCATGCATGACAATAGCTATTAATTAAATGGCTTCCATAAGGTGAATAGTCTTTATTCTTAGGATCATATAGTTCCCAGAAAGTATCCGCTCCATCTTTAATCATTCCACCCCAGTATGCTTTCATTTCGGTTATTGCCCGCTCTTTTTCATCAGAAATAATTAGGGCTTCTACGAGATGATGATACATATATGGAGTAGCTAATCCAACAGCTGGTTTAACTTCCAATAAACGCTTCATGAGTTGTTTATTTTCTTCCTCATTAAAGACCCCTGCAAGTACCATCCAAATTTGGCTTGCCCATGATATCTGTCGGTCTGCCCCACTAATAAAAAACTGTTGTTCTTCATCCCAAAGATGTTTTTTTGTGGCTTCCACTATTTCTTCTAATCTCTCTTTCAGTGTGTATCTCTGAGGCGATTTTAATACATTTGCAAGATTAATAGCCTGCTTCATAGAATAAATTAATACCGCCTGAGAAGGTGTTTGCTTATTTAGACCTTCCTCCCAATCAATGAATGACCACCAGTCTGAAGAATCTCTAACAATATGATTCTCATCAAGACGGTCAAGCGCAAGCTCTATTTGTCGATATGCGGTAGACCATAGTTCCTTTAACGTCTCCATATCCTTTGTTGCATAATAGTAATCATGTAAAGTGGAGATGAAAAAGAGCGAATAATCAAATAAATAAGTGTCATCTGCAATAAGTGTTGGCGAAACAAAAATATTGGCAGTAACTTTACCATGTTTATCTGGTACAGCAGCGAAAAGGTAAAGACACCGCTTTACAAGATCATTCGTTTTAAATGTTTCATAGTTTGCAAGTGCCTGCAATCGTAAATCACCAAGCCATAGACGGCGGTCACGCTTTGGTCCGTCTTCAAATACATCCTGCATGCAATCTGCCAGAGTTTTAATACTGATTTCATCCATTTTTTTTAGTAATGGATCTTCATGAGAAATGGTTCCAATAGCAGCTATATCTGCCGATGTAATCGCTTTGCATTCAATATTTTCAAAAACAACCCGATATTTTGGAGATGTCTCCAGTACTTCAAATTTTATATACCTAAAACTATAGCGCCTTGGTAATTTAATAATACCTGGAAGAACATCCACGAATATTATTTCTTCTTGTAGCCATGAACTGCTTAGCCACCCATTATAGTTTTCAAATGGTTCTGCCATCTCAACAGGCATTTCACCAATCGTCAATTTTAATTTAAGTGGTGCATCTGGAGGACTCCCAGTTGAACGAACATCGATAGTAAGATAGCCTACATAATGATTGCCAAAATCGAGTATAAAAGAATCATTTTTACCATAATCTTGGTCTGAAAGGGTTGAAATGGGAGCTATAAACTCAGACTTCCAGCCATGAATAACGTTTGAATCTTCTTTTACTTCTATTAAAGCTGCCGGCTTCACAATGGTTTCAAAAAATTTGGGCTTTAATCGTTCTGCTTGATCAACAAACTTTTCATTTCTAACAATGACTTGATCCTTCATTTTTTGAATACTCATACCGCTTCCCCCTGATTTGAAGTCTTCTTTTTAGAATTACGTGCATCAATATCTGCACGAATTTGTGGGTATATTTTATCTAAATCGTAAAATCTCATGATAATCATGGAAATTACAACAAATATTGCCGGGATGATAAGATAGCCCATTTTAATTGCCAGTAAGGCATCATTTGTCTGTGTGGTATTCGGTGCATAATTTCCCCATGTTAACATTAGTCCAAATAATGCTCCAGCAATTGCCATTGTTACTTTCCCAATAAATCCATTTAATGCGGATAAAATACCAGCTGCATTAATACCAGTTTTCCATTCTCCATAATCAACAGGATCTGCTTGCATAGAAAAATAGATACTCTGACGTGTTCCGTGACCTATTGCAGCAATAATAGCTCCTACTATAATAAATGGAATAGAGGCACCCACAGCTAGCATAAGCAAAATACCTAACAAATTTACAGCGCTGGCAATCATAAATAAGTTGCGCTTGTACATTCTTTTCGCAATGATTGGGGTAATAAAAGTTCCAGCTAGAGGAACAAATGAACCTATTCCTGCTATTAAACCAACAAGATCTGGACGATTAAGATTGTATGTGAAGTAATAAATGAGAGCACCTTGCTGAAAGAAATATGCACCCCACATAAACAAAATATTTAATGCAAAAATATAATATGGCTTATTTCCTTTCAAGGTTAAAAATGCTTGTTTTACAGTTATTTTTTCCTCTTGTACTATTACTTTTTCTTGAACATTTTTAAATGTAAAAAAGAATAAAAGGCAAGCGATTACAGAAAAGATTACCATGGTCCAGAAAAAGCCTTGTGCTTGTGAACCATTTCCTAGTCCTTTTACCATTGGCATAGTTAGTACACTAACAGCAGTCGCCCCAATGAATGAAAAGATTATACGCACTGTTGCCAACATAGTGCGTTCTTGAGGATCGCTAGTTAAGCTTGGCAAAATAGAAGCTAGAGGTATATTTACCATCGTATATGCAATAGAAAGTCCTGTATAAGTAATATAGGCATAAAGCAATTTGGAAGCTGGACCAACATCTGGCACATAGAATGCAAGAATACCTAGTAGCGCGAAAGGAATAGCCCCATATAAAAAGTATGGTCTTGATTTCCCCCACTTTGTATTCGTTTTATCAATGAGAATTCCCATCAATATATCAGCAACGCCATCTATTATTCTTGTTAACAAAAAGAGCAAACTTACTTGGACTGCTGCAATTCCCACAACATCTGTATAATAGAACATTAAGTATAACCCAATCATTTGCCAAACTAAGTTACATGATAAATCTGCTACACCATAACCAACCCGTTGACGCCATACACCTACTGCTGATTTCATTGTATTTCCTCCTGTGCATTACAAAAAGTTGAACTAGTTCTTATTTATATTAAAACGCTTTCTGAATACGGATACAACGAACGGTTTACAGATAAAACATGCTCTTTTTACAGGCGCATATAAACACTTCTCTACAAAGTAAAAATGTAGAGTTATTGTTGGTTCATTTTTTTTTACGGTAATGATTTGGTGTACATCCGTAATGATCTTTAAACTTTCGGTGAAAGAAACTACTGCTTTCATATCCGATTTCAAATGCAATTTCTCCGATACTTTTAGATGTATTTTTTAGTAAAACAGAGGCCCGAACCATTTTTTGCGATTGCAGAAGCTCTATAAATGTTTTTCCAGTACGCTCTTTTAGCATATTCCCTAAATAATTAGAGTTAAAGTTAAATTGCTTTGCAAGGGAAGTTAAAGTACACTCTTTATAATTTCTTTCAATATAGTGAAGAATTTCCATAATATTAGTTCGACCAATTTTTTCTTCACTTTCAAAATTTTTATCTAGTTGGTATATACGCATTAATTCTATAAAGAGCACAGGTAATAACGCAGAGACTATTTCAAGGGAATAATCAGATGGATCAAAAAACTCACATAATACCTTTTTAATCGTGTATTGCAATTCATCATTATCTTGAGAATGAAATAATATATACCGATCATGTACCTGATTCTCTGTTAATGCATTTAATAAAAACTCTGATACAACCCCTTTGCCAGTAAATTGTGTCCAGAATGCAGTAGAAAAAGTCTCTTTTTTCATAATAATATTAATAAGAATATCGTCTTTACCTAAAGCTGGTATGCTATGAGGAACGTCCGTATCTAATAAACAGACCTGCCCCTTTGTTAAGGTGATTTCCTTTTCATTAATAATTTGTTTGCAGATTCCAGAATATACATAGTTAATCTCAATAAAGGAATGTATATGAAGGGGCATATCCGCAAAGCGATGATGCTTATTAATAAAAATAGGTCCCCTATGAAAAAAATATTCTTCTTGCATTCTTGGAATATTACTTCCACTTTCAATGAGCAGTTCATGTCCATCAAAATCATTCACATTATTTCCTGTTTTTATTTGAACTTCTTCAATATAATCAAATTTTCGTAAGTATTCATCAAGTTGCTGATGATTCACTATTTGGTACCTCCCCTTCTTAATAGTTTACTACCTAGCTTTATTTAAATAGATAATGGCTAATTATACCTTGGAGAGAAATCACTAAGCAAACGAATTTTTTTATCAAATGTATACTTAAATCTCCCCTATGCTGTCTTATATAAACGATTTAGGATTCTGTCTGATTAAGGAATTCTTCAATATGTCAGTCCCGTAAACACTAAAAACATGGACCATCCTGGAAACGATTTTGGCTTTTGCGGCTTTTGGAATGGTATTAATCCTAGATTTATTTAATAGGCAAAACCGCAGAATTTTTTTCTCTGCGGTTTTTTACTAGATTAAATTAAGAGAATAAGCTTATTGAAAATATCAATACGTAAGCAGCTTACGAACCCACAACACATCCGCTCAAGAAACAGGAATAAGAGCTAATTAAAAGTCTCCTTTTTCACATCATTTCTATCCCATATAATTTTTACTAAGTATATAAATTTCTTTATGGACTATGTTCATAAAGAATGTTGCAATTGCAAATAGTTTTTTGTTCGGATCAACTCAGTGCTAGTTAAGCCGTAGCTATCCTAATGCGTCTAATTGGTTGAACTTTTGGTGTTCAACCGGAAGTCGCGTTTACTTTCATCGGCGAACTTTGGCTTCCTAAAAACACTGTTTCTATCTTGGAGACTTTTCTTTTTATAGGCAGTGAATCCAATGATTTCTTCTGTTTTCCAGATCCACCGCGTCTCTTTTTCTCCCCTATGTAGGTAATAGACATTGTTGTCTATTTTGTCCTCTCCTTTTTGCTTGAAAGGACTACTAATAAGGAGATTGGAATTTCCTGCGACCATAATGTTGTTTTCAATTCTATTTTGTTTTGTATTATATTGAAGGAGCAGCTGTCCGCCATCTTGGTATTTTGTATCGTTTTTATACAGGATATTGTCGGTAATTATGCTTTTTATGGTGCTTCCTCTTTTGCTGTCATATCCTCCTATTGCAATCCCTGCGCTTCTATTTTCATAAATCATATTTTTTCGTATAGTAATAAAACTGGTGAATTTGCCCGCATGTTCGCTAGCCGCTTCTATTCCTATATCGTTTTTATATGTCTTATTTTTTTCAATAATAATCTCTTTTCCACCGTCCACATAGATTCCACCAGCGGAATAATGGTTTCCATAGGCTGGATTTCCGTAACTGGATATTTGATAGACCGTGTTATTACTGATAATTCCGTTTCTTGCCTGATCAAACGCTTCATCAGGGGATACGCCTTCAAATCCGATAGCATCAATTCCTATATTATCGTTTCGTCTTACGATATTGCGTGTAACTTTGAAGTTCGATACATTCCCGTTTAATACCAGCGTTTCACTGGCACCCAGTTTCATGTCTTCTAGTTTATTGCCCGAAATCAAAATATCTTCAATCGCTTGTGGTGCTTTTGTTCCGTATACAGCAATCCCATGAGCGTTCCCATTTTTATGATGCGTTTCGATATGGTGAACATGGTTCCGCAAAATGCGGATTCCTTTTCCGCTCCCACTGATGAAGATGCCAATTGGCACTAAGTCTTCTTGTCTTGTTTTGTAATTTTTGATTTCAAATCCATCAAGGGTGACATAGCTTTTGTCCTGTACCGATACTAAACCTTGATAGTCCCATGATACCTTAAGACCTCTCCCATCAATGATTGCCTTTTCCTTCGGATAAGCTTTAATAATGATAGGAGCATTTTTTAATCCAGATCGTCTTATGACAACTTGTTCATTGTAGATACCCTTTCTTACATAAACAGTTGTACCAGGTTTTGCTAAATTAACGGCTTTTTGTATGGTTTTTAAAGGCTTTTTCTTGCTTCCCACGTTTTTGTCATTTCCAGCCGAAGACACATATAATTTATTTTTCAAAGAGACCTTTTCTGCATTTCCATGCAGGACCATCCCAATTGAAAATGCCAGCAAAAGAGACATCATTACTCTTACTTTTTTCTTCATCTATGTTCCCCTTTGTTGATTCTTTTAATTTAAACTATTACTTTTTCATCTTCTCTCATTTTTGTGTTCGCCTATATTCATTTGAGCAACTATTTATACGAACATAACCTTACTTAAATGTTGCGTCCTGTTAGGTGAAAAAGAAGCTGTGGAGTTAGTATATTTTTATGG
>NZ_PISE01000002.1 GCF_002835805.1 Niallia nealsonii
CTTGCTTTTTAGATTATTTTTGAAAGAATGATCACTATGTTAATAGATGCTTCTTATTTAGATAAAACGATTTTTATTTTCCGGTGTTGGAAGCATACAGCTATCGCGTTTTCCAAACCATTTATAGCGATTTTTCGCAACTATATCATATACGCTATTTCTAATAAAAGGGGGCACTATTTTAAAAATAATCAAGTACTTCCAAAAGCCGTTTAAATGTTTGCAGATTTGCAGAGCAGCAGCTGATTTTGTGTAATAATTGTTGTCTTCAATTAGTAGGAGACTATCCAAATTGTTGCTGATTTGATATTTTTGCAGTAGCTTTTGCCCTGTCTCCCCCTGGATAGAGGTAAAAGTAAAATAACCTTTTGGATCTCTTTTTATAATAAATTGAACAGATTGATTACATAAATTGCAAACGCCATCAAAGAGGATAATTGCTTTCATTAACATCACCAAACTAAGGGTAGCAAATAAACGATCTTATGTAAAATAGTGATAGTTTCGGTCCGTTTTTTAGGAAAATATTGATATAATGGTACCATTAAAAATCCATAATATAGAAATATGTATAGAAGAAACATTCTATTAGCGGCAAAGGGTATTATTTTAATAGTAGTAAAAAACATGTTACGCTATTAGTGGGGAGGAATTGTGATGAAGAAAAAGTTAATGCTTGTGCTTATGCTGCTATTGTTGCTTATAATGGCAATAGGATGCAGCAAAGATGAACCAACACCAGATGAACGCCTAAGTAAATTTATCAATTTATGGATGGACCAGAAATTTTCAGAAATGTACGGTTATTTATCAAAAGAGGCAAAACAATCCATTACAAAAGAGGATTTTGTGTCTCGCTATGAAAAGTTATATAGTGATTTAGAAATAAACAATATAAAAGCAACTTACACGAAACCATCTGATACTGATAAGAAAGACTTTGATAAAGCAGACAAAGCATCGATTCCACTTTCAGCAAGCATGAATAGTGCTGCGGGAGAAATAAAATTTGATAAAGATGCAGTATTAGTAAAAGAGGAAAAAGATAAAAAAGAAAATTGGTATATTAATTGGGATACTACTTATATATTCTCGGATTTGGAAAAAGAAGATAAAGTTTCGATAAAAACCATAGAAGCAGAGCGAGGATCTATTGTTGATAAAAATGAAACCCCTTTAGCAATGAATGGGATTATTTATGAAATAGGGCTTGTCCCAGAACAACTGGGTGACAATAAAAATTCTGCAATAGAGCAAGTTGCCAAGCTTCTTGATATCAAAAAAGAAACAGTTGAAAAAGCACTTCAGGCAGATTGGGTGCAGCCGAGCTACTTTGTGCCAATAAAAAAAGTAGCAACAGATGATCAAAAGTTATTAGATAAACTATTTGCAATACCAGGAGTGCAAAAACAAGATACAAAAGGCAGGATATATCCATTTGGAGAAGCAAGTGCCCATTTAATTGGTTATATAGGTAATATAACAGCAGAAGAGTTAGAGGAACAAAAAGGAAAAGGCTATTCGAGCACAGATGTTATTGGCAAAAGAGGGTTAGAGCAAGTATATGAAGAGCAGCTAAAAGGGACAAATGGAGTCGAAATAACGATTGTAAAAGCAGATAGTTCCAATGTTGTCCTTGCAGAAAAGCCAGTAGAAAATGGCAAAGATCTAAAGTTAACGATTGATGCTGACTTGCAAAAAGAGATATATGAGGAAATGGATGGAGAGGCAGGAGCCGCCACCGCTATTAATCCAAGTACAGGGGAAACAATGGCATTGGTGTCAAGCCCAGCATATGATCCAAATAAAATGGTGGTTGGTTTAACTGCTACTGAACGTGAAAAATATAATGACAATAAATTAGAACCCTTTACGAACCGATTTAAATTAACCTATGCTCCAGGCTCTGTATTAAAGCCGATTGTGGCAGCGGGGGCTTTGGAAGAAAAAGTAATAACGCCAGAGAAAACACGCAGCATTACAACAAAAAGCTGGCAAAAAGATAAATCGTGGGGAAGTTATTATGTAACAAGGGTACATTCAAGCGCACAGCCTGTTAACTTAGCAAATGCTCTGCTTTACAGCGATAATATCTATTTTGCACAAACTGCCCTTGATTTAGGGAAAGATAAGTATATAAATGAAATGAAAAAATTTGGTTTTGAAGAAGAATTAAGCTACCCATATCCTATCGAAAAGTCTACTATTGGAAAATTGGATACAGACATACAGTTAGCGGATTCGGGATATGGTCAAGGACAAGTGGAAATGAGTGTAGTTCAATTAGCTGCAGCTTATTCACCATTTGTAAACGAAGGGAATCTAATAAAGCCTACTCTCCTTTCTACTGAAGAAAAAGGGCAAGTATGGAAAGAAAAGATTATAAGCAGTTCAACAGCAGAAATTATTTCCGATGATTTGCAGCAAGTAATTGATAGTCCAAATGGTACCGCACATGCAGGTAAAGTGGCTGGAAAAACACTTGCAGGAAAAACGGGAACAGCTGAGCTTAAAGCGAAGCAAGGAGAAAAAGGAACAGAAAATGGCTGGTATGTAGCTTACGATAAAAAGGATAAAAACTTTCTTATTGCCATGATGATAGAAGGAGTGCAAAATAAAGGCGGTTCTAGCCACATTGTAAAAAAGGTAAAAAAAATAATCGAATAATTTAAAATGAATGTTTTCTAAAAGATTGCGTTTTTTCGGATAGTTTCCATGAGTAAATCCATGGTTAAAACAGGTGGATTGGAGTGAAAGGTGCGAGACTCCTGTGGGATTAGCGGGACAGGTGAGACCCCGCAGGCGATATGCTGAGGAGGCTCATCGCCCGCCCCACGGAAAGCGAGCATCCTGGAATGGAAAGCAACCTACTCCTTTAAAAGTAACAAAGTTTACCAAAACAGCCTTTAAAATAAAAGGACTTGCCTGTGAGGCTTGTCCTTTTTGCTTTTGTTTATTTTTAATTCATGAATAATGCTTATCCTTCATATATTAGTTTAAGACGGTGAAGGGAGAGAAAGGAATGAATGATGTAGAACAAAAAGAACTTCAACGAGCCATCGAAGAAATTACAGAAATTGCTACAGGTTTTGGATTAGATTTTTACCCGATGAGATATGAAATTTGTCCAGCTGATATTATTTATACCTTCGGTGCATACGGAATGCCGACTCGTTATTCCCATTGGAGTTTTGGAAAACAGTTTCATAAAATGAAGCTGCATTATGACCTAGGATTATCTAAAATATATGAACTGGTTATTAACTCCAACCCTTGTTATGCTTTTTTATTAGACAGCAATTCACTTATTAACAATAAACTGATTGTTGCCCATGTTTTAGCACATTGCGATTTTTTCAAAAATAATGTCCGTTTTGCCAATACAAAAAGAGAAATGGTAGAAAGCATGGCAGCAACTGCTGATCGAATTAGACAATATGAAATTAAATATGGAAAACATGAAGTGGAAACATTTTTAGATGCTGTACTGGCAGTTGAAGAGCATATAGATCCATCTTTGATGAGACCGAAACTTTCATGGAGCATGGAAGATGTAGAATTCGAAGAGGAAGAGGAAGCGGCCATTTCTCCATACGATGATTTATGGGGTTTGGATAATCGCAATAAGCCGAAACAAAAGAAAAAGATCGTAAAAAAATTTCCGCCACGACCTGAAAAAGATATTTTGCTATTTATTGAGAGTTATAGCAGAGAGTTGACAGAATGGCAAAGAGACATTTTAACGATGATGCGGGAGGAAATGCTTTATTTTTGGCCGCAGCTTGAAACAAAGATTATGAATGAAGGCTGGGCATCCTATTGGCATCAAAGAATCATGCGAGAACTCGATTTAACAAGCAGTGAAGCAATAGAATTTGCTAAATTAAATGCTGGAGTAGTGCAGCCTTCAAAAACAGGAATTAATCCATATTATCTTGGATTAAAGATCTTTGAAGATATTGAAGAACGTTACAATAACCCGACAGAAGAAATGAAACGCAGAGGAGTAAAGGAGAATTCTGGTCGAGAAAAAATGTTTGAAGTTCGCGAAATTGAATCAGATATTTCCTTTTTACGCAATTATTTAACAAAAGATTTAGTAATGCGAGAAGATATGTACCTTTTCCAAAAACAAGGAAGAGATTATAAAATTGTCGACAAGAGTTGGGAACATGTAAGGGATCAACTTGTGAGCATGAGAGTAAATGGAGGATTTCCATATATTACGGTCAATGATGGAGATTATATGAAGAATGGAGAACTCTATTTGCAACATGGATATGAAGGCATTGAACTTGATTTGAAATATTTAGAAAAAGTTTTGCCTTATATCTACCAATTATGGGGAAGAAATGTTCACATGGAAACATGTGTAGAAGAGAAAAAGATGCTGTATACGTATGATGGAAAAGCATTGCATCGGAAGTATTTATAAAAATTATGCATCCAGCAAAAAGCCAAAGAAAAGAAGGATTTATTCTTTGGCTTCTTGCTGTTTCTTATTGTAGACAATGAAAAATATGTCATATTATATGACAAA
The DNA here is from genome assembly GCF_002835805.1 of Niallia nealsonii. Classification (GTDB taxonomy): domain Bacteria; phylum Bacillota; class Bacilli; order Bacillales; family Cytobacillaceae; genus Niallia; species Niallia nealsonii. Next base: position 4,541 of record NZ_PISE01000002.1, read on the forward strand.
ATACTTTGGCAATGGGTTTAGTTAAGCTAAAATAATCTCATATTAGAGATTTACAAATGAAGGGGAAAATGCGATGAAGCGAAATTATGTAGAAAGAAATGTAATGATTACGGGATATGGCATAGTAGCAAAAGAACTGATTAAGCTTTTGAGCGAGAAGCAGGAGCTGTTAATAGATACATATAAAATTTCTTTTAAAGTGACTGCCATTGTTGGTTCTAAAGGGATGATATATGAAGAAGCTGGGCTGGACTTGCCTAAATTACTCCAGTATGGGGCAGGATCAACAGCCCTTATGCGATATGCCAGAGAGCAAAGATTGTCCCTTCAGCCTCCAATCTTTCGTGAAGATATGCTAATTGAATGTTCCCCAACAGATGTACAAACAGGAGGAGCGGCACTTGAATATATAAAAAATGCTCTTCAAGCAAATATGAATATTGTGTCTGTTAGTAAGGGAGCTCTTGTTTGTGCCATGCCAGAACTATTAAAAATGGCGAAAGAGAAGGAATGCAAAATTAAATATAGTGGAGCAACAGCAGCGGCATTGCCAACATTAGATATTGGAGAATTTAGTTTAGCAGGCTGCAAAATTACAAAAATAGAAGGTATTTTAAATGGCACTTCTAATTTTATTCTAACAAAAATGTCGGAAGAAAATAAATCTTTTGAAGCAGCTTTGCAAATAGCGCAAGAAAGTGGCATTGCTGAAGCGAATCCGGATCTGGACATAAAGGGAATCGATAGTGCATGTAAGATATTACTATTGGCAAATGGGCTTCTGGGGTCTCAGTTGACATTAGAGGATATTGCTATTCAAGGGATAATGGAGGTAACAAAAAGGGATATACAGCATGCGAAAATTAATGGCAATGATATAAAGTTAATTGCCAGTGCTAGTTTGGCTAATAGAGATGTACGGGTAGAAGTAAAACCAAAGATTATAAAATCGGATAATCCTTTAATAGATGTAAAAGGAACAAATAAAGGGATTCTTTTTTATACAGAAGAGATGGGGACAATTTGCTGTACAGGTGGAGCTTCTCATCCAAAGGGTGCCGCAGCCGCAGCTTTAAAGGATATGATTAATCTGTATCGCTAGTAGTTTTTAGGATAATGATTTTATAACAAAAGACTTAGATAAAGCTTTATAAAAGATGAAAAGGTTGATTTTAAACATTAGTTGACTTATGCCAAATAAATGGAGTTCTTTTAAAGTCTTTTCTTATATATTCTAATAGATTTGTTGGGTGCAGTTTAATTGTATTTTTAATATAAATGGTTGAAAGTATAGATCATCCATATCACTTTTTAAATATATTATCCACTGCTATATTTAAAAAGTGATATTAGATGAAAAAAGATGTTTTGTTTTTAGATAGAGTTAAGGCAAATTTATTAGTCGTAAAATCAACTTCTTCCTATTCTTTTTAATTAATTGATGTCTCTGCTGATGTAGATAATAATGTGTTGATATATGATTGCAATTCAAATTGCTCCTCGTTAATAAAATCCTCAATATTTACATTGTTTAATTGTTTCATGTGGTATCTCCTCCTTTTAATATACATTATTCCCAAACTAGTACTCTCTTATGCTACTATTTTAAAAATTTTTTATAAAAGGAGGGAAATGGTTCATTTATCCTAGGTTGATGGGGTATAAGACCTAAAATGGTTGATGAATAGCTAAAAATAGCATGAAGTATTTATTTTCTGCAATCGAATATGGCTAGCTCTTAACAGCCTGTTTAGAATCACTAAAACGAATGGTCCACAGCTGTAAACATAATTGCAGAAGAAAAAGATCGTCTGCGTTATTTAAGGAGCGGTCTGTTAGTGTCTCGATTTTTTTCAAACGATATAATAAGGATTGTCGATGCAAAGAGAGTTCTCTAGAAGTTTGACTGACGTTACAATGGTTCTTTAAGTAAACGGCCAGAGTATGCAATAAATCAAGTCCCTTTTCTTGATCATATGAAGCGACTTTGCCGATAATATTGTGCATCATTTCAATCGAAACTGAATATTTTACTAATACAGATAGAACACGAAATATCTCAGTAGATGATACCCACTTTTGGAAATTTGCTGATCGAATAGTGTTTATGGCAGATGGAGTAGTGATCGAGCAAGGAACCCCTGAACAGATCTTTAAACACCCAAGGCATAAGAGAACACAAGACTTCTTGCAAAGATTTCGCTCTAGCAGTTTTTTAGGCTAAAAGAAGAAGCAGCAAAAAAAGAATGGTGATGATCACTCTTTTTTTGCTGCTTCTTAATGTTGAAGTCAAACCTTGTTATTTAATAGTTTAATAAAAGTCTCTTCATGGATTATCTCTATATTAATTCCTTTGTCTTTTAACTCTTTAGCCTTTTTCTCCTTTGTACTAATGCCTGCTGTTCCTACAAGTTTTGGGTCTTGTGCGCCGACAACGACATAGTTTGTTTTGCTGCTAACTCCGCTTTTGATAACCCCGCCAACATCCACTGTTTTTTGCATGGCTTCTTTTCTGTCCATGGAAAGAAGATCTCCTGTAAATACAATATTTTTTTCGTAAAGAATATGTTCTTTGTTAAAAGTTTCTGTTTTTGCTGTCACTTCAGAAATAGAAATAGCATTAAATTTAGGTTTTTTTGGCCGTTTCTTTTGGAAGGTTGTTTGTGCCTTCAGTTCCGTAAATTCTTTTACCGGGATAGTGCTATATATTTGGTGGTAAGTTTGTAAGGAGCTTTTGTCCTTGCTTTTCACAGAGGCTATCACAAGTTCCGCACACGCTCGTGCATCCGCTCCGGCATGATGATGTTCGGCGATTTCGATGCCGAAATATCTGCATCTTTCTTTTAATGATTGTCCTACTTTATTGCCTCCGCATGCTCTTGTACTAATAGGGATGCTGCACATGTAGGAAAAAGAAGGAATCGCAATAGAGTAGTGCTGTAAACAGCTAGATAAAACGCTCATATCAAATTGGGCATTATGAGCGACGATTAAATTAGAAGTAATATCATCTTTGATTAGTTCCCAAACCTCGTCAAAGCTTTTTTTGCCAATAACATCACTTTTGGTTATACCATGAATAGCTGTAAAGCTAGGGTCAAACCTTAAATGAGGCGGCTTAATAATAAAATACTGTTCTTTCACTATTTTATTGTTGTCTACATATGCAAGTCCAATTGAACATGCACTAGACATATTTTCATTGGCGATTTCAAAATCAATAGAAATAAAATCCACAATCCCTTCTCCCTTCCTGAAAAATAGATAACTGTATCTATCAACTATAGTTTATTATACCCGGTTTTTCAGAAGAAATATAAGGTGAAAAGGGTTAGAATAATACTTCTTTTTATTTATCTAAAAGAGGTTTTTTATAGAGATAGTGCAATCTCTACTAAACTAGTAATTGAATAAATTATCCTCGAATAACAATGTAATGTTTTTGTAATAAAAAAGGTACAGGTTTGTAACCAAATTATCTGAAAACTATGAGAAGATTTTAGTAGATGATAGAGGTAAAGCCACGGACACGTACCATACAAGAAAATAGGAAACGCACGGAGGTTGTTACTAGATGAGGAAAGTAATTGTTATGACATGTTTGTCATTTGGATTGTTTTTTACAGGAGTTTTTGGGGAAAACGCGGCGAGTGCTGCTTCTTCAAAATCAGCTGTTACTGTTGCAAAAAAATATATAGGTACACCATATAAATATGGAGGCATGTCTCCAAAAGGATTCGATTGTTCAGGACTCGTTGGATATAGCTATAAAAAAACTGGGAAAACTTTACCGCGAACAGCGGGAGATATGTACAAAAAAGGCAAAAAGGTGACAAAGAAAAATCTGAAAAAAGGAGATTTAATTTTCTTTTCAACCTATAAAAAAGGTGCTTCCCATGTTGGAATATATGTTGGCGATAATAAATTTATACATAGTTCGTCTTCTAAAGGTGTAAAAATAGATCAGTTGTCTAATACATACTGGAAATCAAAATATTATGGTGCAAAAAGATTATAATAATATAGATAGTAGTATACTACCCTCTAAGCAAGTTTTTAAACCACTTGCCTAGAGGGTTTTTTATATATTATTGCTAGGTTAGTAATCTTTCAATATCTTGTTCTATATCGATTGGGTCTGTTGTACATTCGAATCGTTTTATTACTTGTCCGTTTTTGTCAATGAGGAATTTTGTAAAGTTCCATTTGATTGAATAATCATCTGTTAAATATTCGGGATGCTTTTCTGTTATGAGCGGCAATAAAATTTTAGCAACAGGATGGAATTTATTAAAACCTTCAAATGGTTTAATGGTTGAAAGGTACTTAAAAATGGGATGTGCATTTTCGCCTCTGACATCCATTTTTTTAAATAAAGGAAAATTTACTCCGTAATTTAGTAAGCAGCTTGTTTGGATTTGCTCGTTTGAATCAGGCTCTTGATTGTCAAATTGATTACAAGGAAAACCTAAAATGATAAAATCTTTTTCTTTACAACGATTATATAATCGTTGTAAATCCTCATACTGATACGAGAATCCGCATCGGCCTGCAGTATTAACGATAGATAAGAACTACTTTTCCTTTATAATCGGCCAGTGACTTGTCCAATCCGGTCATAGAAGTTGCTGGAAAATCGTATATATTCATTAATATTCCCTCCGAAATAGTAAATTAGAACTAAAACTATTTGTTTATCATAAGGTTCTATTCTATTGGTTGCAATTCTAAAGTCTTACGTTCTCTTAATTTTTTTGTTTCATATAGAATTAAGGTATTTTCGGGATAATTTAGTTATCTTGAAGGAGTTTTTTGTATATTATTTAGAAACTTGCTAACACTACCAGTAAATATAATGATTAAAGGAAGATTTTATGGTTCAAAAGAATACCGTTCGTCGGCCTGTGGCTAATTTAAGTATATGGGGTACAACCTATCTTCATAAGAGAGACCCTTTTATTATTGCTTGCTGGTCTCTAACTTTTCCAGGTTACGGACATATTCTGTTGCATAAATATACAAGGGGATTTGCACTGATAATCTGGGAAGTATTTATTAATCAAGTATCTCATTTAAATGAAGCGATGGTGTATTCGTTTATAGGGGAAATAGATAAGGCCAAACAAGTTCTAGGTGTTAATTTTGTGTTCATGTATATCCCGTTATATCTTTTTGCGATATGGGATAGCCATCGTTCTGCGGTTGGACTGAATGATCTTCATGTATTAACGGAAACAGAGGACCAAACAATAAATGTATTAACAGTTAAGCCTTTTGAAGTTAATTATTTGGATAAACGAAAACCACTTGCTGCGATATTGTGGTCGATAATGTTTCCGAGTTTAGGTCAATTATATCTACATCAAATTTTTTCTGCTGTTTTTACATTAATTACAATTGTTGTTTTTAATTACTATTCTCATTTTGTTGAAAGTGTTTATTGCTTATTCCTAGGAGATATTCAGAAGTCTACGAAGGTATTAGATATGCAATGGCTCATGTATTTGCCGTCCCTTTATTTTTTTAGCATATATGAAACGTATGCGAATACTGTTGAAAATAATAAGTTGTTTGATGCAGAACAACGGAGTTTTTTGATTAAAAATTATCAATCTAGCAGCTTTAAAGTCAAGAAAGGTGTCAAGGTGAGATAAATGCAAATATACGCCACATTTGACCATTCGATACAATTAGAACTTGTTATAGCAAAAGTAGAGAAATTAGGTATAAGAGATATATTTGCGGTCCCCTTAGATAATCCTCCAGAAAAATTGAAGCTCTTTGATTCGATTCATCGGTCTGATGGTGACTCTTTAATAAATAAAGGAATATTTCTTGCGGTTATCTTTTCGGTTCCTGCAGCAAGTCGAGGGTTTATATTAGAGTGGGGTCCTATTTACTGGGGGTTAATTGGTGCTGCATTTGGTTTTTGTCTTGGTGTTTTAATTGATATCTTGCTTCGGATAAAAAAAATTAAAAACAAAAAACGAGTCCGAGGGAAAACGGCAGAAGTAATTTTGATTATCGAATGCAGTGAAGAGGAAGTAAAACAAGTAGAAAAAATTATTTGGCAGCATTTTGCATTTGGCCTAGCAAAAATAAAGACTAATACATAGAAGTTTGTATGGGATAGGTCCTGCAGGCTTCTATTTATTAGTAGAAGTCCTTATATTACGTATTACCCGCCTAAGGAATGATAAGAGAAAACCCCCACTGATTGAAGTTTCGCTTTATGGTAGGAGAAGTGCAAATTCATCAATAAAATAGGGGCGTTAAGTGTTTGTAGGATTTTGAGAGGCCGTGTCAAAAAAGTAGATTATTTTAAGATACTAGCGTTGTTTGGGTTTTAGAATAGGATGAAGTCTATAGCCTCTTTATTAATTGTACTCTGTGGGAATTATTTTATTTGCAGATATCATCTTGTATGCTATGGTAATTAACAGCAAAACCTTTTTTGGCTTCCTTGTATTTTATATAAGGAAGCTTTTTTTATTATTTATTAATGTATTCTAGTTTTACATATGTTCCATCTTTTAAAGATTATTCTGATAGAGGACCTAGTCAATTGTTTTTTTCTTATTTCCTCAGAATATATTTTGAGTAGCTCCTTGATAAAGGGGAAGTTTTAGATATATTTCATTCATCGTTTTATCTTTTGCTCGAGTTTTAATGAATTTCTAAAGAAAATCTGAGAAATTGAAGTCGATGATAGGTTTAAACATAGAATGGTGGGATTAAAATGTTCAATTTCCTCTATTTATGTTTGTATGTATATAAATTTTTAACACGTTGTATCCCTTTATTCTACATATACTAAAATGTTATTCCTGTTTGCTGACTTTGCATCCGAAATTTGACCAATTAATTTACTATTAATTGTGCTTATAAGCAAATTAGTATCGATGTTGTTTGTATGTGCCTGTGTGTTCGGGATTTTAGAGGCGATACTGTGGTTGGTATGCAATAAGGCTTTAACTATAATGAGGTAATACAGATTTAATTTTTAAAGATGTTGCGAAATAAGATAGTGATAATATTAATACTATAGTACTTATGGATAGAAGAATGACAAAAAGGTTTAAAAGCGAGAGGGAAAAATAGACTCTATAATCGAAAGGAATATAGGGAAATTAGATTTGCGAGTAGAAGTTTCTTAATATTTTGCGAAATGGAATAAATGGAACGGGATAGAGGTGGAATATGTTGTTGTATAGTATACCTGTTAATGAAAAAACGGCAGCATATATACTAAGTTGGAGATATCCCTCTCCGTATGATTTATATAATGATACTGGAGAAGAGGAGTCGTTAAAAGAATTCCTTGAAAACCCATATTTTGCGGTGATAAATGAGATGGATGAAATAATAGGATTTTATTGTATTGGCTATTCTGCTCAAGTTCCAAATGGATATTTATTTGGAGTGTATGAAGAAGGGTATCTTGATATAGGGTTAGGTATGAAGCCTGAACTTATAGGAAAAGGGTATGGAGCTTCTTTTTTAGCATTTATTCTTTATTTAATAGAAAAGAAGTATGGGAGGGTTCCGTTGCGTTTAACAGTTGCGACGTTTAATGAGAGGGCTATTCATCTTTATGAAAAGTTTGGATTTGCAAAAAGAATGATGTTTGATGATATGATTACAACATTTCAAACGATGGTAAAGGAAGATGATTTAAAGAATATTATAGAAGGAACTAATTCGATTTGAATAAGAAATTTTGGTTACCTGCAAAAGGTTTTAATCTAGAGCCTACTTATAACTGTTTGTTGTCACGTTATTTAAATGGCTCATGTCCTTTTAGTTTTAGTTGGATGAAGTGATGGAGAATAGAGGTCGAAGAGAAATGACATCTGTGTCTAAAAGGTGATGCCCACTTTAGAAGAAGATTCCTCTGTTTACAAATGGTTGTTGTAAAATGGGGTGATCCTTTGGGCTAAATCTATTTTTAAAAAAGTATTTAAGGTGAAAGGTGTGATATTATTTTAGTAGTCGCTAGTATAATTAAGTTTTTTTAAAAAAACATTGACGGATTCACGTGGAATTGTTATTATATAAAAGTTGCTTCTGACAGCAACGAAAAAAATATAAACATAACTTATCAACAATGATTTAATAGAAAAAAACTTCTTAAAAAAGTTGTTGACTTAACAAAAGAAGTTATGGTATATTAATAAAGTCGCTTCTGAGCGATAGAAACAAATTGCTCTTTGAAAACTGAACAAACAAAACGTCAACAATAAAC
>NZ_PISE01000020.1 GCF_002835805.1 Niallia nealsonii
CATTACCCATTCTTGTTCCTTTGCCGCCTGCTAATATTTGTGCATAAATCATTCAGTTTATCCCCCTAGAATTCAAAATTACGCAAAAAAAGGAGAGTGAATACCCCCAGGTGAAATATATTTTTATACTAATTTCAACAATTAATTACTAAATACGTTTTCTAATCTATATCCTTAGAATAGAGGGCTACTCTACAATACTATAAAAAATAATTTTATTTGCTCTGGAACATGAGAATGTTAAAAAAATAGATAATAATTACGTAGTTACAGTTTAAACATTGTAATGTTGTTACTCTAAACATCCATGTATTTACAATTCAGAACTAATTTATAAATAAAAACAAGGGAGGGAACCTTTAGCTCTCTCCCAAAAATATATTATAATATCACTTTTGCCTTGGCATTATTAAAATGACTTATGACTTCCTCCCATTTATAAAACAAACGAATAAAGTCTTCCTCACTAATGCCCTTTCCAGTTTGTACTTCAACAAATTCTAGTTCTGTAAAAGCTTTAATTCCGTGTTTCTTTCCTGATGGGATGTGGACTATATCTCCAGCTTTTACACGTGTAATATAATCGTCCAATGCTAATTCGCCTTCGCCCCGAACAATTGTCCATACCTCATCACGCAATTTATGGTAATGATAACTTGAATTTTTTCCTTCGTAAATACAAATTCGTTTAGTAACCATTTCATTTCCATCATCATACTTTGCATAGTCAAGCACCCGTGACCACCCCCATATACGTTCTTCATACATTGGAGGTTGAGTAATATTACTAATCAATTCTTTAACTTTAGGACTCATTGCTTTATCAGCAACTAAAATACCGTCAGGACTTGCAGCCACCACTATATCCTTTAAACCAAGTACAGTTACAGGAATATCAAGTTCGTTTATCAGATGAGAGTTCACCGTATCTTCACTGACTATCCCTTTTCCTATTAAAGATGTGGCCATCTCTTCTGTTAAGGTATTCCATGTTCCAAGATCCTTCCAGTAACCATTATAAGGAAGTGTTACAATGTAACTTGCATTCTCTACTACTTCATAATCAAAACTAATCTTTGGAAGAGTATCATATTGAGATACTAATTTATCATATTGAGTTTCTAGTCCTTTTTTATTCAAAATATCAATCAAATACTTTAATTTAAACGCAAATACTCCACAATTCCAAAGAGCATTCATATCTATTAAAGATTGAGCCTTTACTTCATTTGGCTTCTCTATAAAATGATCTACTCTAAAGTATGAATCTCCTTCAGCGTTTTCTTTAGGCACAATATAACCATATTTAGATGAAGGATATGTTGGTCTTACACCAACTAGTGCCAAATCTGCACCAGAATCTAGTAATATACTTTCTAAATGCTTTACTTTCTCAAAAAAACCGTCCTCAACATAAGGATCAACCGGTAATATAACAACAACTTCATCCTCTGAAATATTCTGACTAGAATAAAGATAGGAAGCAGCTAATGCAATTGCAGGAAAAGTATCACGTCGTTCCGGTTCAATAATAATAGGTACATCCATACTAATTTGACTATGAATCATATCTCTTTGCATCTTAGAAGTAGCTATTATGGAATCTTTAGATAATCCAACTCTTGTCAATTGGCTCCAAACACGCTGAACCATTGATTCCAAGTTTCCATTTTTATTTTCTAATACTTTTAGGAATTGTTTTGAGCGTGTATCATTCGAAAGCGGCCATAACCTTTTCCCTGAGCCACCTGATAATAGTACTAGTTTCAATTTATGCCCTCCCTACTTACTTTATAATCAACTACTGTTAGATACATTTCATTTTTTATTATTAGAAATCGTATAATTCTTATTTTTTTTATAAGTTTGTAAAAATCTATAAACATAAACTGGGTTATTGTAAGCATACCTTTTCCATAGCCTTTTCGGTTCAGAAATTAATCTAAATAACCATTCCAATCCTAATTTTTGAAAAATAATAGGTGGTCTTTTAATATTTCCTATAATAAATTCAAATGCAGCTCCAACACCTAGCATAATCCCATTAATACTATTTCTATGTTTATACATCCAAGTTTCCTGTTTAGGACATCCTAAACTGACAAAAACTAAATCAGGGTTTGTAGAATTTATCATGTCAATAATTTCATCATCTTCTTGCTTACTTAACTCCCGGAAAGGTGGTGAATATTTTCCAACAATATTTATACCTTTAAAGCGATTTTTTAAATCTTTTTCTAATTTATTTAAATTATCATTTGTACCACCATACAAATATACTCGATAACCATTTAATAATGCTAATTCACATAGTTTAAGCATTAAATTAGGTCCATCAACACGATCTTGATTTATATATCCATATTTCTTTAATGCCCATACTAAAGGCATGCCATCTGGTGTACATATTCCTGCATTATTTAAAACTTCTTCAAACTCTTCATCTTCATCCGCAGTGACAAGAGAATGAGTATTACAAACACAAACATAGTCATTTTTTTTATTTTTTATCCAACCCTCAATTACATCTATTGTTTGATTAAATGTTAAAGCAGTTATATTAGTCTTTATAATTTTCCCAAATTTATTTTCTTGATAAGATTGCATCTTTATTCTCCTTAATCACATCCATATATATACCTTTAAGTTGCTTATAATTTATCTCTGCAGTATAATTTTCATTAAACTTCTGAAAAACTTTATTACACATTTGGTCATATCTCTCATAACTAAGGGCTTTCTCTATAACCTTCCCCAGTTGAAATGAATTATTATTTTCAAAATGGAACCCAGTTATCCCATCTTCAACAACTTCTTTTAGTGAACCAATGCTACTACATATTACCGGTGTACCAAACGAATATGCTTCAACAATTGTCATTGGAAATCCTTCATACCATATAGAAGGCACAACTAAATATCTAGCATTTTTCATATATTGTAAAACCACTTCTTCATTTTGTTTACCTAAAAATATTACATCCTCCATAGAATATCTACTCGCCAGTTGTTGTTTTTCTGGACCATCTCCAATAATAATTAATTTTATATTTTTTTTGTCTTGAATACTTCTCCAAGCCTCTAAAAGATGATGGACTCCTTTCTCTATAGAAATTCTTCCTACAAATAATATATAATTCTCATCTTTATTTTTTTGCTTTATTTCCTTACGCTGAATAAAGTTAGGTTTTATTACAACTTTATCACTAGAAATACCACTTTCTACAAATTTACTTTTAGCAAAATTAGTTAACGCAATATATCTATTAACTTTACTATTCCATGTTCCGATGAATTTGTTGACTGATATCATTGACGATACAGGAAGTGTTTGGACATTTGAATCATGATAACAACCATGTCTAATTGAATTAACTATTGAACCTGTTAAACATAATTCACAAATTTTATTATCTCTCAAAAATGTGGCGGCCGGACAAATTATTCTATAGTTGTGTAAGGTTTGAACCACAGGTATTTTTAAAGATGTACATGCATAATAAATAGAAGGTGATATGAGTGGAAAGAAATTATGAATATGGACTACATCAGGTTTCATGTCTATTAAAAATCTTTTTATTTTTTTGTATTCAGTAAAGGACCATGTAGTTTCTATTGCTGCTCTCATTTTACCTAAAGGACCTAGTCCTTTAATGCTATCATTGTGAACAGAATATAGATGTACATCAATACCTCTTGATGACAATAAGTTCATTTCTTGTTCTACTACTTTATCTTCACCACCGCTTTGCTGATAATAGTTATGAACAAATAATATTTTAATTTTAATCACCTACTAATTAAATATTGCTACAGATAAATAAAAATATTGACAATTGATATTTTCTAACATATTAATCGCCTTTTTTAGCTATTAAGACTCTTATTTTTTTATTAAAAACTTTAAAGCAAGTATATGACTCTTCCTTATAAAATATAATGATAAATATTATTGAACAAGATAAACCCAGAATAGTAGATAAAATTTTATCTATATCCACAATATTTAAAACTATAAAAAACACAATGTTAAGAATAATATAAGATATTTCTTTAATACTTATTGCTAAGTCACTAAAATGACTTGAAGAATATAAATACCATATTATAAAAGATACTAAAGTTGCAATTGAGATCGAATATACTGTATTAAATATATTAATTACAATTATATTTAATACAATAGAAAAAAATAGCATTATTACTACAGTTATTAAATATAATTTAACTTTTTTCTGTGCTTTATATAAATTTGAATATACTACATTAATAACTCCTAAAAATGGTAAGGTTAAAAATAATATATATAAATAGTTTAATGAAGGAATATAGTCGGGAATATAAATTTCAATAAAAGCTGATATTATATAATAGATATTTATAAATAAAAATGAAAACATTAAAATGTAATTCTTTAATTTATGATTAATATCTTCTATTTCATTTTCTTTTGCCCTAGCTAGAAAAGGATATGCAATATTAGTAAAGGATGCTATTAAATATGAAAATAAACTTAGTAATGATACTGCAAATGAATAATAGGCAAAGTCAGCATTAGTAAATGATATCTTTATTAACCATCTGTCAATAGAAAAAAATACTGTAGAACATAAATTAGCAATCATTACTGTAAATCCTGTAGAAATTATCCCTAGCAAAACTTTATACTCTATTTTATTATTTTTTATTATTGATTTTTCTTTTTTTAACAAATAAAGATTTAGTAGTAATGATACTGCTATAATTCCCACTAATTGCATTACAATTAAATAATTTGCCCCTTTAGATGAAATTATTAAAAATATTAATAAAGGAACAAAATTGAAAACTGACTGAATGCCTTGTAACAATGAATACCTATCAAATTCTCCTATCGCTCTATAGAATAATTTATAAAAATGTATTAAATTAAACGGTAGAATATACAAAGCAAAATATCTTAATATAATATCTTCGATATAAAATGAAATAGCTAACATTACAATAGATATCACTGTAACAAAAATTGCCAATCTATTATAATATCCTCTTATTTCTCTATTATTAACTTCATTTTTATTTTTGCCACCATATCTAATATAAATTCCATCAGAAAATCCTAGATGAAAAACTCCAGAATACGCAATATATAACCCAAAAGTTCTATATATAGAGTATTGTTCTACACTCATAATCTTTGGTAAAAAGAAGATGCTGAATATTCCAGAAAGCAATGAAAATAAATCAACAAAAACTACTTTAATTATTTTATGATAATACATATATTAGAACTCCCATTGTATCATGTTATAAATATTTCAGAACCACCTATTAAATCTACTGTAAGAATATAAATAATTCATTATTTATATTCTTTCCATGTATTCTATTCCAAAAATTAGATACTAAAAAAATCAATACTACTATTTATTAAGAAATTGAAAGTTATTTTTATATTCTCTCTTCAAAGAATAAAGTATTTCCTAATTATATAAGCAAAGAGATTATCACCTAAAATATTTTAATCCGATAAATAAGATTAACCAGTGCTATTCTTAAATATTTCTAAACACTCCTAAATGCACATTTGCAATTTTATTTCAGCGTTTTCTAATAGCTTGTAATCCGAAAAATTCGGATTATTTCTATATAATTGTTTAATTTTATAACATAATTTTCAACAACAAGAATTATAAAAGAAACTAATATTATCCAATTTTAACTTTAACAATTAATGATTACAATTCTTCCTTTTCCAAAATATTTTTTTATAATATTATATCTTTATTTAAAAAATTATTATTAACTATGAAAAGTAATCAACTAAAATTCAAACTAATTATAAATTTTGAAATTCTCTTTTAATAAACTTTGAAATTCTTTCTGTGGCTCTATCATCCGTATATTTATGGAAAAAGTGCTTTGAAGCTTTAAGATCATATTGAGATAAAGATAATTCATTAATTAAAAATAAATCTTTTAATTTCTTAATTTTTGGCCCAGGGGTGTGTAATAAGTTTTCATAATCGATCACAAGACCTCTAAAATTAGAGTATTCTTCCAAATCAGGAACGTGAAAAATAATAGGTTTATTAATTAAAAGATAATCTACAAAAATAGAACTATAATCTGTGATAAGTAAATCAGATAAAAGCATTAAAGGCCGAACATCTTTATATTTATCAAATCCTACATATAATATATTATTAAATTTTTCTATCTCTTTTTGAATATCAGGTGAATAATAATGCGGTCGAAATAAGATTATATAATTCTTCTTTTCTAATTCTTTATCAATTTGATTAAACTGAATTAAAAGCTCATTTAAGAACTCTTTACTTCTTATTTTATCATCCCTGTGAGTTGGTGAATAAAGAAAAATCTTTTTCCCTGTTTTATTAATTTTAAGTTCCTTCTCAATATTTTGAATCAAAGTATTATTATTAATATTTCTTACTAAATAATCATTCCTAGGCGAACCTAATGGAATAAAAGTCGGTTTACTAGAGCTATTTAACTTCTCGTTATTTAGATAATAGGTACTATCAAAAGAACTTAAACAGATAATATACTTTAAATTAGCTAAAGTATTCTCATAATTTTTCATTATATCTGGATTATTTAGTTCGTTTTTACCTGGAGTACTTTTAGTCCCCCAACCATGGTTAAGAAGTATTATGTTATTTGATAGATTTTTTTGATATGCTCCTGAACTACCAGAAATAATAATTGTTTTTTTGGTAATAAAATAACTTATTGTATTTACAATCCCAATTTTTAATATTTTATTGATCTTATCATAAATTCTATACCATTTAGATTTATAGAACTTTGACGGATTAGAATCTAAATAAATTAAATTTCCCTTCAATTCTAAATTCTTCTCAACCATGTAATTATATATTTCCTGTCCATTATTAAGATTTTCAAAAAATATTATAGATTTCCCCATAAACTCACCCTACTAAATAACTTTCTCTTTTTTATTTTTAATACGCAATCCAAATATTACAATTAAGTAAATTTGCAATCATATCATCAAAAACACCGTTAAAAATACTATTAATATTTTTAAAGAAAATACATAAGTTTATATTTCTACTTTATGCAAAGGCTTATTGAAAAAACATATAAAAATAGTAACATTTAAGATATTTCAAGGTCTCAATATTATCAACAATTCCTAAAGAAAGGAAATCAAAAATTATTTTATATATTATTCTTTTTCTGAAAATCTTATTATTAAAGCACTAAACTCCTGTCCTGAGGTAATTTGAATTCTTCTCATTTTGCTTATAGTAGTATTCTTCAATTGTCGAAATAACTTTACATGGATTTCCAGCCGCAACTACATTACTGCCTATATGCCCTTTTACTACGCTCCCTGCACCAATAATTGTATTATCACCTATAACAGTACCCGGTAAGATAATTGTTCCAGCACCTATAAAACAGTTTTTTCCAATTTCAACTTCTTTAACTAAGGATAGTTCATCTTCGACCTCTTCACCACAGGCAATCATTGCTCTAGTAATAGAATAATCATGAATAAGTATTGTTACATTTATACTAATCACTACATTTTCTTGAATTATTATCTTTGACAAATCAGCTGTGTCAAAATTTACATCTCTGGAAATAAAGACAGGTGGTCCCTCTATTTTTAATCCCATAGATTTTAGAAACCTATAAAAAAGCTTTTGAAAGAGATCTCGATTAACTAAATATATTAAGTTCAACAAGTAACGAATTAATTTATAAAAAATATTCTTAATACGTTTTTTACTCATACATACAACCTCCTCCTAATCATTTATAAAAACTAAAATAATAAGCACTAGTTAATATTCTTAATAGACAAGAAACAAATAGTGCTTATAAATATAATTATTAAATCATCCTTAATCAAACATCTTCTTAACTTTATCTTCTTTCTCAACTTTCTTCATATCCGCTTTAACCATAAGGCTCACCAATTCTTCAAATGATGTTTTTGTTGGATTCCAACCTAATAACGTTTTTGACTTAGTAGGATCTCCCAATAACTGATCTACTTCTGTAGGACGAAAGAATTTAGGATCAACTTCTACAATAACTTCACCAGTTGATTTATCGATGCCTTTCTCCTCTACTCCTTGTCCAGTCCATTCAATTTCAACATTGACATGTTTAAATGCAAGCTCAACAAATTCACGAACTGTATGCATCTCTCCAGTCGCAATAACAAAGTCTTCAGGCTGTTCATGTTGAAGGATTAACCACATACACTCAACGTAATCTTTAGCATAACCCCAATCACGTAATGAATCTAAGTTTCCTAATGTAAGTTTCTTTTGCTTTCCTTGAGCAATACGAGCAGCAGCAAGTGAAATCTTCCGAGTAACAAATGTTTCTCCACGGCGTTCTGATTCATGGTTAAACAATATTCCATTAACTGCAAACATACTATAAGATTCACGATAGTTCTTTGTAATCCAGAAACCATATATTTTTGCAACACCGTATGGAGAACGTGGATAAAATGGCGTTGTTTCTTTTTGAGGTACTTCTTGAACTTTTCCATATAGTTCAGATGTAGAAGCTTGGTAGATTCTTGTTTTTTCAGTTAATCCCAAAATTCGTACAGATTCTAAAATATTTAACGTTCCTTTTGCATCAACATCTAATGTATATCCAGGCATGTCAAAAGAAACACGTACATGAGACTGTGCAGCTAGATTATAAATTTCATCCGGCTGTATCTCACCAATTATACGAGTAATATTTAATGCATCCGTTACATCTCCATAATGCAAGTGAAAATTAGAATTACTTAATAATGCATTTGCTTCTTCGTCCGTCAAAAGGTCCTCTAGACGCTCCTGATTATAAGATGAACTGCGTCGAATAATTCCATGAACTTCATAATCTTTTTCTAATAAAAATTCTGCTAAATATGAACCATCTTGTCCTGTTACACCCGTAATTAATGCCTTTTTCATCATAATCCCCCGAAGTTTAAAGTTTATTATTTCTACTTAATTTTGTTACTTCTAGTTCATTTTCTAGAAACCAATTATATGCTTTTTGTAGTCCATCTTCTAAGGATGTTGATGCCTTCCATCCTAAAGAGTTAATTTTCGTTACATCTACTAATTTTCTAGGAGTTCCATCTGGTTTAGTAGTATCAAACTTCAATTCACCTTCAAACCCTGTTACCTTTTTAACTAAATATGCAAGATCTTTAATAGGCAAATCTTCACCAACACCAATATTGACGATTTCATTTCCTTCATAATTATTCATTAAGAATAAGCAAGCATCCGCTAAATCATCAGAATATAAGAATTCTCTTTTTGGCGTTCCAGTTCCCCAAACTTCTACATACTCACTATTATTTACTTTTGCCTCATGAAATTTTCTGATTAAAGCTGGTAACACGTGAGAAGAGTGTAAATCAAAATTATCATTTTCACCATATAAATTAGTTGGCATAGCTGATATATATTTTGTTCCATATTGTCTGTTATAAGATTCACACATTTTAATACCTGCAATTTTAGCAATTGCATATGGCTCATTTGTAGGTTCTAATTTACCTGTAAGTAAATATTCCTCTTTTAATGGCTGGGGTGCCATTTTAGGAAAAATACAGGTACTTCCTAAAAACAATAATTTTTTAACACTTGTTCTGTAAGAAGCATCAATCACATTTGTTTGTATCATTAAATTATCTCGTATAAAATCCGCTGGATATGCATTATTAGCAACAATCCCACCAACTTTAGCCGCAGCTAAAAATACGTATTCAATTTCCTCTTCTTTAAAAAATCTATCTACTTCTAAAGGATTCCTTAAATCTAATTCACTACTAGTTCTATATACTAAATTAGTGTATCCTTCGGATTCTAGTTTTCTTAAAATTGCTGAACCTACTAATCCACGATGTCCGGCAACATATATTTTAGAAGTTTTATTCATGATTATTACTCTCCTTAAAAAGCATTTTTAGAACCAAATAAAACTAAAACAGTTCTTAATATTATCTTCATATCAAAGAAAATAGTTCTTTCTCTAATATATTGAAGGTCTAGCTCTACCATTTCTGAAAAACCTATATTACTTCTTCCGCTAACTTGCCACAGACCAGTACATCCTGGAAGTACTAATAATCTCTGTTTGTCATAATTACTATATTCAGCTACTTCTCTTGGAAGAGGTGGTCTTGGTCCTACTAAGCTCATTTCTCCTTTTAAAACATTAAATAATTGGGGCAATTCATCAATACTTGTTTTCCGTATAAATTTCCCGACTTTAGTTATTCTAGGATCATCCTTCATTTTAAACATAGCACCAGTAACCTCATTTAATGCTAGTAATTCTTTTAGTCTCTCTTCTGCATCAGAAGCCATCGATCGAAATTTATAAATATAAAATTCTTTCCCATCTTTACCTACTCTTAACTGCTTAAAAAATACTTTTCCCCTTGGGTCTTCTATTTTAATTAATACTGCTACAACAAAAAAAACAATGCTGAGTATTACTAACCCAATTAGAGAACAAACCATATCAATACATCTTTTGGTCAACAGGTAACTTTTGGTAGTAGTAACCGAAATCTTATTTCCTTTAGCTAATTTTAGAGATTCTTCTTTCACAAGGTTTGACATTATTTCACCACCTATGTATAAAATTAAATAGTTTTTATTATTCATTAGTAATGATGTTTCAGTATTGAACCCTTGCCTTTCGGATTCTAAAACAAAATTAATACCATAATTCCCTTCAGCAGCCCAACCTTAAAATTGTTATCTTAACTAACTTAGATTCTAATATTGTATTAGAACTAATTAATATATTTATAGTTTTATTTGATCAATAATAATAATTAGTTGAGAGACATTTTCTAAAACGCTATTTACTTTTTATAAAAAATTTTAGAAAATGCCAAATATTAATTCTTACATATATATTTCTTTATTTCTTTCCTATAGCTTTCTCTATAAAAATCCTTTTTTCTACAAATGAAAGATTTCATTTACTCTGTTTTGATTACCTATTAATTTGTTCCATAATAGTAATAATTGTTATGCTTATCTTGTTTCTTATTATTCAAGACAACGCCTAAAATTTTACCGTTAGATGCTGATAACAATTCCTTTGTTTTGATTAAAGAGTCCTTTTCAGTAGAACCACTGCTCACAACTAATACACTGCCTTGACATATATTCGCCAAAATTTGTGCATCTGTTACCGCAAGTACGGGAGGAGTATCAAAAAGGATAACGTCAAATTCTTCAAGTGCTTGCTCCATAAAATGTTTCATTGCCCGTGAACTTAATAGCTCAGACGGATTAGGAGGAACTGGTCCACTCGACAGGATAAATAAATTTTTTTCATCATGTGCCTGAACAGCTTCCATCAATGGCATTTGATTAGTTAACACTGATGTTAAACCTGATGTGTTAAGGGTATTAAACGTATAATGTACAGTAGGTTTTCTTAAATCTGCATCCACTAACAAAACTGATTTACCTTGCTGTGCAAATACTACTGCTAAATTTGCCGTGGTTGTCGATTTCCCTTCACCTGGACCTGATGATGTTACCATGATAGTCCGTATTTCTTCATCAACACTAGAAAATAAAATATTTGTACGAATAGTTCTATATTGCTCAGAAATTGGCGATTTTGGATCATATTTTGTAATAAGTTTTCTTTTACTATCCAACAATCTTTTTTTGCTGATTTTATTACTTGCTGTCAACTAAATCACCTCTATTTGTTCCTTGACGGCCTCTTAATTTAGCCTCTTTACTTTCATCTATTGTTGTAATTGCTCCTAAAACTGGCAATTCTAACAATTTTTCAATATCTTGTTCTGTTTTCACTGTATTATCTAAATACTCTAATAAAAAGGCGAGACCGATACCAACGATTAATCCTACTACTGCTGCAATTACAATATTTAACGGTGGATTTGGACTAACCGGTGATTGATTCTCTTGATCATCTGCTAGTGGAAGAATATTTACATTATCAACTTTCATTAATTTCTTTATTTGCTTTTCAAAAACCTCTGCTGTTTTGTTTGCAATTTCTAATGCTAATGCAGGATCAGGATCAGCAACAGATACTGTCATAATTTGAGAATTTTGGGCACTTTCCACTGAAATTTTATTATTTAATTCTGCTACACTCATATCTAATTTTAAATCGTTGCGTACATTATTTAATATAGCTGCACTTTTAATAATGACACTATACGTATTAATTAGTTGAATATTTGTTTGTACTTCATTTTGGCTATAAATACTTTCGCTATCTTTCGCTTGGTTTACGAGAATTTGTGTTGAAGATTTGTATTCTGGTGTTATTAAGAAGTAACTTACTACTCCACTTATGATCATGGCGATTAATGTAATGGAGACTATTAATGCGATTCTTTTTTTCAATGTTTGAAATAATTCTTTTAAGCTGATTGTTTCTTCCATGATTTCCTCCTAAAAAAAAATAAAAACATGATAATTATATCATATACCATTGCAAAAATTGTCTTTTCTTGTAATACTTTTACTATTAATGTACTTTTGTATCTCCGAAATCTACTTTACCAAGTAATTTACATTTTTAATAGTCCTTTTTTATTTTAGGGAATAATTCCCTAACTATCTATCTACTTTTTATAATTATTAAGTCTTAATTTTCAATCATATTGTTTATGGAGGTTATAATGAAAGCCACTATTATTGCTTTTTTATCTATTTTGCTAGCTGCTGTTCTAGTAGTTGGAAATATTCATTGGGGGAATAGTCAAACTAGTTCACCTAGTAATCTAAAGAATTCCTCTTCTAATTTAGAGAAAAGTATTGATTTAGATTACTATTTAAGCTTTGCTGAAGCATGGCCAGAAGATTCACAAAAACAATTCGAAACGACATTAAGCAATAATGCATCTTATCATATTGTATTATTAGGATCACAATCAATTGGTGACTCAAAAGTTGGTTTATTGCCTAACTTAAAAGAAGCATTAACAAACACTTACGATAAATATGTATCAATAGAAAATATTGTATATGATGAAACTTCAAGCAATTATGTATTGAATGGTGAAACAAAAAATTTAATTAAACAAAAACCAGATATGATTATTTTTGAACCATTTCTTCTTGCAGATAATAATGTTTTAAATATTAATACTACGCTTAAAAATATCTCTACCATTATAAAAGAGACAAAAGAAGAACTGCCTAATGTGACATTTTTCTTACAACCAGCGAATCAAATCTATAATGCTAGTCTTTATCCAACTCAAGTGGCTGCATTAAAGAAATATGCAGCATCAGAAAATATTACATATCTAAATCATTGGGAGAATTGGCCAGAAGGCGATAGTAAAGAAGTCTTAGATTATATTAATCAAGATGGTACTCCTAATGAAAAAGGATATGAAGTCTGGAGCAATTATATAACTGATTTTTTAGTAAATAAATAATACGAGCAAATTTGCTCGTATTATTTATTTGTTCTTTATAAAGTACATTTATCATAGCATCGTCCTTTATTTGCGTAAATAGGGAAACTTGGGTTTTTTTGTCGTTTTCCAATTGTAAACGATACCAGTTTCTTCTATATATATTTTGTTTGTTAAAAAACATTCAACTTTACTTACAAAATATGGTGAATAACTTGAATAAAGGTACATTAGAAATGTTTTAAATATTGACGAAACATATTCTAGAGTGAAATTCATCAATAGAGATTTCGCTAATAGATAATTTAGATGTAAAACAAATCCTTCAGGATTATCATTAAAGTGTCCCTAGAAAATTCTTTCTTTTAATTGACCGTGACATTTCTTTATAAATATTTTGGTCTTTTATTATCTTTTTCTTGCTGGATAGACAATTATGCAATAACGCCTTTTATTTGCATATTATATAATAATTTTTTCTACAATCTTGGCACAGATGAAAACAAAAATTCTACAAACAACTAATTGGTATAATTCAACATTAGACTTTTCTTTTTTGATGGTCTTTTAACGTTTCCCCGTATATTCTTACTTGTGATCTTAGCAGAATGAATAATCGCACCTCTTCTTCTGTAAAACTTTATTTAACTCTGTAATATATCTATCGGTATCGTATTTAGTATTACAGTGATGAGAGGTAGCTTAATAATTATTTTCTTCTACTACCTTTTTTGCTATCTTCTAAACTATTTTCTATTGAACTTAGGCCATCATCAATTCTAGGCAATATATGAAAATGAAATATCTATCAAATTTTCAGCTTCTTTGTTTATTCATCCATCATTATATTTATCTCAAAAAACCTTTTTATAAAAAGGAATAACATTACTCTCATAGTTAATCAGAGACACAATGACATCGTTATATAATTCAAACAAAATCTTCCTCTTTTATTTTTTTAAATTCAACTTTATGATGACAATATAATATAAACATATTATTATAACAATGGTAATTGATATTTTAAGGGGGAATATTTTGATTAACTTTTTATTTTTCTTGAAACCTATATTTGATATGTTATGGCAATATAAAGTACTTGATTTGCTCCTAATATGTTTGCTATTTTTGTTTCTTTTACAGAGAATGCACAATATAAAACTTAATATCACTTCTTTTATTATGCTCACTTTTTCATTATTTATTCTTAGGTCCTTCTTTGCTAAAGTGGATTATTCAACATTGTCAATATTATTAAAAATTGGTTCGGCATTACTAATATTTTTTGCTGCACAGTTTAATAAAACTCCCAATAAAACAACAAAGTTAATAGAAAGTTCATACATTATTCCAGTTATAACAATAATATTATTAGCTTTATTTGGAAAAGGTTATGTTTTATGGGGAAATGCGCTAACATTTGTAGGTCCATACTTTTATAAAACTGATTTAGCAATTGCAATTGTATTATCCATAATCTTTTTTAGAAACACTTTATTTCATGCTCAATCAAAAATTCTAAAATTTCTTGTTGGAATATATATTTTTGGTTTAGCTCCATTTTTAATATTAGAAGCCAATTCTCGAATGTTTTTAATTATTCTAGGTATTTTTTATATCATGATTATTATAGAGCTTACCAAGTACACTAGGAGAAAATTGAATAAAAGTTTAACACGCATATTAATTGGGCTTTCTGTAGTCGGACTTATTTCTGGTTATTCTATTTATGATAACTATTTTAAACCAGATGATGCTCTCGAAATAAAATTATCTACCCAGGATATTTTTTCACTAAGTAATACACAAGGCAGAAGTGGAATCTGGGAAGCTGAGATAACGCATTTTAAGGAGGCCGAGCACCCATTTTTTGTTCTGTTTGGCTTTTATATTGATAAAGATGTAGAATTTAATACTTATTCTGCTAATGGCTTCGATGCCCACAATTCTTATTTAAAAGTCTTAATAAATTTTGGTGTTTTTGGCCTTTGCACATATTTACTTTTCTTAGTTTTAATTTATATACGATTAAGTAAGCTGATTAAGGAAAACGTCTCAGATAAGGAAAAATATAACCATTTAATGACAATTCAAATGGTTTTTATATTTTTCCTTATCTCGGGATTAACACAATCTAATCTTGTTTATACTCAATCTTCTTGGTATGCTTTTTATTTTATGGGATTATTGTTTAATCCATATTTATTTAACTTAAAAAACAAAGTCAATACAATAACAACCAAAAGTGCAGGTTTATAAGAAAAGCCTGCACTTTTTATAATCATTAAAACTAATTATTAATCCTTATAGACTAAAACTGGCATATTTGTTAAATAAATTTCTCCACCTGAGTAAGTATTTATTTCACCTATAGTGGAGAAATAATTTCCTTCTGAAAAACCCGGTGGAAGCTTAATTTTCTTTTCTGATTTTTCCGCCCATGCAATTATTCCTTTTTTTCCATCTTTTAGTTTAATATTAAGTAAATAATACCCTTCTTTATGTGAAAAATTTCTTATCGATGCACCAATTAACCAAGAACTAACATTTCTATAGGCAACTCCAGGTAATTTTATCGATTTTTGATTTAATAAATCAACTAACTGAATTTTTGATGTGGAGTAATCTAGACCATAAAAGTAATTTCTTTCAATCTCCATACCAATCCCAATTAATAATGCTCTTGCTAAATATGAAGATGCTAGTTCATCTGGCATTATAGTCGAATTGTTTATTTCCTTATCCATAGTAAAATTTACCCAAGTAAATTCCGTATTCCAAATTGGCATTTGTTTTGAAGATGTTTCATCAACTACTTGTCTATAATTTTTTATTAAAGGAATCATTTCTTCAGGTGGATATGGATTTACATACAGATGTACAGAGATAGCATCTACAAATTGTATTCCACCCGCTTTTAAATATGCCTCTAAAAAATGTACTCCTTCCATTCCATTAGCCATCCCCGGACTAACTATTATAATATTAGGATCAATTTTTTTTAATATATAATTAGCTTCTTTTGTTAAAGTAACCAACTCTTCAATGGAGCCTGAATAAAACCCTTTTATATTAACCTCATTCCAAATTTCATAAGCAGTAATCTTCCCTTTATAACGTTCCCCTACAGTTTTTACATACTTCCTCCAATCCTCTATATTCGCAGGAGGTATTGAATTATAATTATCTCCATATTCCGAAATAGATTTGTTTCCTGTAGCCCAGCTTGGTGGTTGCCCTAAGGTTAATAAGATTTCCTGATTATTATCTAACGCTGCAGATACTAGCTGATCTAACTTTTTAAAATCGTATTTCCCTTTTTGCGGCTCTAAATTTAACCATTTAGTACCTGTGTCCCAAAAACGTACTGAACCATATCCTAAATTACCCATAGTATTTGAATGCAATGAATAGTTATTAGGGTTTTGTATATGCATACCAAAATAGGTACTGCTAATTTGATGTTGCTTCTTATTTTGGCATCCTGTAGATAAAAGTAAAATCATTAAAAAAATTAGAAATATTTTTTTAAGATAAGAAATTTTAACACTCAAAAGAAGAATTCACCTCCTAACCTTTTCCTTTTTATAAGTATAATTGATATCAGTTTGATTTGTTATCTTATTTAATTATATATTCTAATAACTATCATACTCTAGTTATATTATTTTGAATACATATGTATATGAGTTTTAACTCTTTCAAACTTCCCCTTGAAAAAAGAACTAGCCATTTGTAGCATTTATGTATACCAAAATGAAATTTTAAGCTATATCCCAAATTCGCTTAATACTATGATTATTCATCGGTTGTTCCATCCCCCTTAGACCCGTCTATTTTTTCCAAGTTCTAAGAAATTATTATATCTATCACTATTTGTATTACATAATAAAATTTCTTGATTTTCAAGACGATCTCTTTCATATTTTATTTATTATTTTCAAAGAAAATAATATCCCTAGGATGGAGGAAGCTCAAGACCTATTGATATATTGGATATATTCTATAGAATTTTTTAGTAAACATCACTGTGTTTTTCTAACTAAGAGCGAAAAATTAATTTTATTGTTTCCTTGTATTCTCTCTAATTACAAAAAGCCAAAAGATAACTTCTTAATATACTACCCCTGCTAATTTGCTAACAACTCCCTTACCTTTGCCATGATACAACCATCAGCAACTATCAAATAAAGCTTTGCCACTATATAAAATCATGATTCCTCTTTAATCTCCTATTTATTTCAAATATTCTTGTACTTTCTCTAGAAAATACCTATTTATTTTATTATTGTAGGATTTTGAATAAAATACTACAACGCAAATAAAATCAAAGCTATTTTTGATTTTTCCTATGAGAAAATTCTTACCCCATGTGAAAAAACACAAAAACAGTGATTACGTGCATTTTGCGGGTTTCGTATATTCAAGGGGAAAAGAATAGGCTACTATTAAAACGTGAAAGCGTTAGCAATTAATAAGTATATTATTTTTAGTAGATTAATGAGGAGGTTTTTTAGCGATGATGCAAAAAGTTCAACGTTTTGGCGGGGCCTTATATGTGCCTGTACTGCTTTTTCCTTTTGCTGGGGTGGTTATTGGGTTAACTATTCTTTTTAAAAATCCATTGATTATGGGTTCGCTGGCAGATCCAGAAAGTCTGTGGTATCAATGCTGGTTTATTATTGGTGAAGGTGCATGGGCGGTTTTAAGGCAGATGCCATTGCTGTTTGCGATTGGTATACCGATTGCACTGGCAAAGAAGGCGCATGCGCGAGCTTGTATGGAAGCATTGATCACGTATTTAACGTTTAATTATTTTATTAATGCTATTTTAACTGTATGGGGAGGCCCATTCGGTGTAGACTTTTCGGCAGAGGTTGGATCTGGCACAGGTTTGACTATGATAGCGGGAATTAAAACACTTGATACGAATATTATTGGTGCCATTGTTATTTCTTCTATTGTTGTATTTATTCATAATCGCTATTTTGATAAAAAACTGCCGGAATGGCTGGGCATTTTCCAAGGTACTTCTTATGTTGTTATTATCAGCTTTTTTCTGATGATTCCTTTAGCCATCGCCACTTCCTATTTTTGGCCAATGGTCCAAAATGGCATCTCGTCTTTGCAGGCGTTTTTAGGGGGTGCAGGTGTTGTAGGTGTTTGGTTGTATACATTCTTGGAGCGTATTTTATTGCCTACTGGCTTGCATCATTTTATCTGGACTCCTTTCCTTTATGGACCTGCCATTATTGAAGGTGGCATTAAAATTTACTGGATTGAGCATTTGACACAATTCGCAGCTTCCACCCAATCCTTAAGGGCGCTGTTCCCTGAAGGTGGCTTTGCAATGTATGGAAATGCCAAAATATTCGCAATGCCGGGAATTGCATGGGCACTTTATGCAACAGCAAGACCGGAAAAGAAAAAATTGGTGGCGTCTCTATTAATACCAGCAACGTTAACCGCTGTTGTCGCAGGCATTACAGAGCCTCTTGAATTTACGTTCTTATTTATTTCTCCATTATTATTTGGGGTGCATGCTTTGCTCGCTGCTACTATGTCAGCTACCATGTATGCATTTGGCGTTACTGGATTAATGACAGGCGGATTCATTGAAATGGCAAGCAATAACTGGATACCGTTATTCTCCTCACATGGATCGACTTACCTCATTCAATGGGGAATTGGTTTAACTTTTACTTTTATCTATTTTATGGTTTTCCGAACATTGATTCTAAAATTAAACATCGGTACTCCTGGTCGGGAGCTGGAAAGCGGATCGGAAACAAAATTATATACGAAAAAGGACTTTAAAGAGAAACAAGGAGAGAAAAAAGTTTCTTCTAGCAAAGACTCTGCTTTTTCTGACAAAGCAATGAGCTTTTTAGAGGCTTTAGGCGGATCGGAAAATATTGAGGATGTTATGAATTGTGCAACAAGATTGAGGGTCAGCGTAAAAGATGAAAGCAAACTTCATCCTGATAGTGCGTTTCAGTTGGCTGGTGCACACGGAGTAGTCCGCAATGGAAAAGCGGTGCAGATTATTGTAGGTTTATCTGTTCCTCAAGTAAAAGAACAGTTTGAAATATTGCTTAAACAAGCTAATTAATCGTATATAACAAAGAGGCGGAGAGCAATTGCTTTCCGCCTTTTTGCCTATGGCTGTTTTCGTAAGGTTTGTTGCTTTTTGACATGAAACGAAGTTTAACATCCTGAGTTGATTGGAGCGGAGGACACTTGACTCCTGCGGGAAGTGAGGGAAGTGGGAGACCCCACAGGCAAAGCCGAGGAGGCTCCCATTCCTCCCCGCGGAAAGCAAGTGTCTGTAGCGGAAATCAACGGGCTTCATTCATAAGCAAAAACAACAATCTTTGAGAAAAGAGCCTTGCCTATAGATTTCTTTAAGAATCGAAAGAAAATGCTGCCTGGGAAAAATCTTATGCTATGTGAAAAAGAACAAAAACTGCGATTAGGGGCAAACGCTTCCAAACTCATTGAGGAGGTATAGTTGCTATGTTATAAATGAGGTATCACATAATAGGGAGGAAAAAATAATGAAAAAGTTTTCTGTTGTTATTGCAGGTGGAGGCAGTACATTTACACCGGGGATTGTATTAATGCTGCTGGATAATCTAGATAAATTTCCCCTTAGAACATTAAAGTTTTATGACAATGATAAAGATAGACAGGAAAAGATTGCTGGTGCCTGTGAAATTATCGTAAAGGAAAGAGCACCGGAAATTGAATTTGTGGCAACAGTGGATCCTGAAGAAGCATTTACCGATGTAGACTTTGTTATGGCCCACATTCGAGTTGGAAAATATGCCATGCGTGCTTTGGATGAAAAGATTCCATTAAAATACGGAGTGGTTGGTCAAGAAACATGTGGACCAGGCGGCATGGCATATGGAATGCGTTCTATCGGCGGTGTTTTTGAGATTATCGACTATATGGAAAAATATTCGCCAGACGCATGGATGCTGAATTATTCTAATCCAGCTGCCATTGTGGCAGAAGCATGCAGAAAACTGCGCCCTAACTCTAAAGTGCTGAATATTTGTGATATGCCTGTCAGTATTGAAAGAAGAATGGCAGAAACACTTGGATTAGCCTCTCGCAAAGAATTAGTGGTTCGCTATTATGGATTAAATCATTTTGGCTGGTGG
This sequence comes from Niallia nealsonii, assembly GCF_002835805.1. Lineage (GTDB taxonomy): Bacteria > Bacillota > Bacilli > Bacillales > Cytobacillaceae > Niallia > Niallia nealsonii. Next base: position 20,605 of record NZ_PISE01000020.1, read on the forward strand.
ACAGATATTCGGGATAAAGCAGGAAATGACCTTATGCCAAAAATTAAAGAACATGTAGTCAAAAACGGATATGTTGTGACAAGCGGCGACAGACAGCATACAGAAGCAACTTGGAATGACACCTTTACAAAAGCTAGAGATGTATTCGCCCTAGATCCTAACACCTTGCCAAACACCTATTTGCAATATTATCTGTTCCCAGATTATATCGTAGGGCATTCTAACAAAGAATATACTCGCGCCAATGAAGTAATGGATGGAAGAGAAAAATTTGTTTTTGGAGAATGTGAAAAAATCGTTGTCAACCAATCAACAGAAGGCAGTGCACTTCATGTAGATATGCATGCTTCCTATATAGTCGACCTTGCAAGAGCTATTGCCTATAACACACATGAACGAATGCTGTTAATTGTAGAAAACAACGGAGCCATTGAGAATTTTGATCCGACAGGAATGGTTGAAATTCCTTGTATTGTAGGATCAAATGGACCTGAACCTTTATCCATAGGAAAAATCCCTCAATTCCAAAAAGGATTGATGGAACAGCAAGTATCGGTTGAAAAGCTAGTTGTAGAAGCTTGGGAAGAAGGATCTTACCAAAAATTATGGCAAGCGATGACCCTTTCTAAAACCGTTCCAAGTGCTTCTGTAGCTAAGTCTATATTAGACGATTTAATCGAAGCGAATAAAGACTTCTGGCCAACACTAAAAAAAGAACAACAGGAATTAGAACAAGTTTTAAATTAAAAGACTTCTATTCCAATTGATAGGGTCGCCTGAAAAACTTACTATTTTTTATATTTGCAGGCAATGGAAATAAACATTAAAGAAAACCATCTATTGTTTGAGGAGGTGTCCATTCGACTCCTGGGGGATTAGCGAGACAGGCGAGACCCTGCAGGAGCAAAGCGACGAAGCGGCTCGGCGCTCGCCCCCCGGAAAGCGAATGGTAAGCCTCCGAAAATTGACTATTTTATTCATCAAAAGCCATCTTTCAAATAGTCCTATCCATTAATTTAGCTTTTTCAGTACCTTCAAATTCATATAGTAGAATCTAACTTCTCATCTTTAGATGGATGTATGTATATTTACTTTTTCCTCCTTCCATTTTTATATTAAAATAAAGAAATAGACATTGGGGAGGAAAAAGATGTGAAGTTAGAAGAGTTAATTAATAAAAACTACAATCAATTTCATGAAAATGACTTTCATATTTTAAAATACATATTAAATAACCGCAGTACTTGCTATAAGCTCAATATAAATGACCTAGCAAAAAAATGTAATGTTTCACGCTCCTCTGTTCTGCGCTTAGCACAAAAGTTAAATTTTAGCGGCTATAGTGAATTCCGTGTTTTCCTAAAATGGGAGGATGAAGAGGAAGAAGTAAATCAAAGCTATATAGGCACACTATCCAATGATTTAGAAGCCACGTTAAAACATTTGCAGGATAAAAATTTTAATGAAATGTGCGAGTTGATTGATCGTTCAGAAAGAATCTTTGTCTACGGCACTGGATCTGCCCAATTAAATGCGGCTCATGAACTGCAAAGAGCCTTTATTGTGCAGCATCGCTATTTAACGATTATTCACGATGAAACAAAATTCGAAGTTATTCTTCCTGATCTGAAACCTAATGATTTACTGATCATCATTTCTTTATCTGGAGATACTCCTACATTAGTGCCAAAAACACAAAAACTTGTGGCAAAAGGAGTTCCATTTATATCGATTACTAATATGAAAAATAATACATTAGCACAAATGACTCCATATAATTTATATGCCACTACTACTTCCGTACCTACAAGCAGTGGAGTAGATTATACTTCCTTGGCTTCTTTTTTTATTGTAGGAGAAGTATTGGCTAGTCAGTATTTAGAATATAAGGAGCGTAAAAGAAAGGAATAACGAGGTTCCGCTAGCTAAAGCAAGGATACAAATAGCCTTTTACATATACAGGGGATTACTTTATTAAATAGGCAAAATAATAAAGTGAAACTTCAATCAGTGGGGGTTTTCTCCATCCCCACTGATTGTTAGTTGAACCAATCGGGTCTTTACGGACTAGTTTCTACCCACCTAGATTTCTCGTTTCTTCTCATCCTCTTGAGGTGAGGGTTTTACTGCCCGTTAATACCGGATAAATTTAGATAACGTGAAGTTTCGCAGACTTTGTTAATACCTGCTATGAGGAAAAGACAAATCATGATAACCACCTGTCAGAGTTCAAACAAATAGCCATGCATCAATCCAGAATTAGATCGATGCATGGACGTCTTTTTCTCTTGTTTCAATTAGGCATCAATTGGTTTTACCTTGCCTAACAAGAATAAATAGTTGAATATTCCTAAAACAATCAACCCTGCGGAGAATAAAAGGGCAGGAACAAAAGAACCTGTAGCTCCTACGATAAATCCTGTAATAATTGGTCCTACCACTCCACCCATGTTAGAGACAGTATTTTGCATACCTGCTACAACAGAAGTCATATTTTTAGGTGCCACATCAGAAGGAAGCGCCCAGACTTGTGAAGCAGCAACCGTTGTTCCTGATTTAGCTACACATAATAATATAACAGCTAAAACAGCTGACTCTGCGAATGCGGCAAAACCAATGCAAGAAGCCATTAATAATCCAATAATTAAAAATAGCTTTCTAGTTGCTGTCAACGAGAGTTTGCCACTAGAGACAACTTTATCAGATGACCACCCTGCAATCACTTCCACTACCATTGCAACGAGAAGTGGCAAGGATGCAATAAAGCCCATTTCGATTAGGTTCATCCCTCTTTCTTGAACTAAATAGGTCGGCAGCCATGTAATAAAGAAATAAGAATTATAATTAATAAAGAAAAATCCTAAACACATTGCCCAAATATTACGATATTTTAGAAGTTGGTACCATTTCATAGGCTGAACATTGGTAAGGCCATCTTTTCTTGTTTGACCTGAGCGAATATAGTGAAGCTCTTCCTTGTTTACTCCTTTATGATCTTCTGGATTGTCTCTATAAAATAAAAACCACACAATGCCCCAGGCTACCCCTAATAATCCAATAATAGCAAATGTCCATTTCCATCCAAATGCTGCCATCAACCAGACAATCAGCGGCATCGCAATAGCTCCTCCAAATTTGGAACCGCTGTCAAAAATACTTGAAACAGTTGCTCTTTCTTTATCTGGGAACCATTTAGAAGCTATCCCTGCATTACTTGGATAAGCTGCTGCTTCCCCTACTCCTAATGCTACACGAAAACCTAATAATGACTTGAATCCAGTTGCCAGCCCTGTAACTGCTGTGGCCAATGACCACCAGAGAACCGCAATTCCCAAAGCCTTCTTCTGGCCAAATTTATCTGCAAACCATCCTGCAGGTATTTGCAATAATGCATAGGACCAGAAGAAACCGGACATTATAATCCCCATTTGTCCTGCCGATAAGTTAAACTCTTTTGTTATAAAGGGAGCAGCGGCAGAAAGCACTGTACGATCAATATAATTTATGGCGATTGCTAACCACATCAAAAAGACAACTACCCAACGCACTTTCGATCTTTTTCGTACTGGTTTTATTTCTCCATTAATAGCTACCTGTTTATTTTCTATCATGTATTATTCACCTAATTTCTTTCATTATAGTTTAAGCAGTTTTTTTCATACTCAAAAATAGGCCTTTTAGCATTTAATAACATGATTCGGTGTCTTGTTATTTATTAAAACATCGACAATATTCTCTACACACACCATTCCTAGAGTGTTAATAGCGCCACTTGTATATCCAGCTATATGTGGTAGTGCAATAAAATTCGAAAGTTCAAATAATTTATGTTCGTATGCGGGTTCATTTTCAAAAACATCTAATGCAGCTCCTGCAATATCATTATTTTTCAAGGCAGTATATAAAGCATCTTCTGACACAATACCTCCCCGTGAAGCGTTTACAAGAAAAGCCTCTTTTTTCATGTTCGATAATTCTTTTTCATCTATTAAATTTCTTGTTTGCTCCGTTAACGGCATATGTAGTGTAATAAAGTCGCTAAGCTTTAATAGATCCTCTAATTCTACATATTCAATTCCATACTCTTGTGCAAAGGCATCATTTGGATAAGGATCATAAGCGACTATTTGCATATCAAATCCTTTTGCTCTTCTTGCCACTTCTCTTCCTATCATTCCAAGGCCTACAATGCCTAGTGTCTTTCCATATACATCGGAACCAAAGATTCTTGGCCACTCCCCTTTTTTTGTCCGTTCATTCGATTCTGGGATTTTCCTCGCCAAAGAAAGCATTAGGGCAAAGGCGAAATCTGCTACTGCATGCTTATTAGCATTAGGAACATTTGTTACAATAACCCCTCTATCTTGTGCAGCTTTTACATCAATATTATCTACACCCACACCATGCTTGCATACAATCTTTAAATCTGGCAAACTATCTAATACTTTTGCGCTGATTGTATTAAACGCAACAATCGCAGCATCTACCCCTTGCATATGTTGAATAAAGTCTTCTTCCGTTATATCTGCTGGCAAGTATTCAAATTCTATTTGGTGCTTTTTCAGAATTTCTATTGGTTCGTTTGAGTATTTAGCAAACGAAGGTGAAGTAGAAACGACTTTCATCTTCATTCTCCTTTTCCACATTATTAGTAATAAACAATATAAATGAATTTAGTAGTGCAGGGAAAGAGTAAAATCATTTCTTTCTTCCCCTTTTCTCCTGCTTAATTATTCTTGACTTCCTTTGGCGCAAGTTCAGTGGCAGATATTAAAGCGGCAACCATACTTCTTTCATCAGCAATGCCTTTGCCAGCAATATCAAAGGCGGTTCCGTGGTCAACTGACGTTCGGATAATTCCACCATTTAATCCTACTGTAATATTCACTCCTTCTTCTAAACCTAATACTTTTATAGGCACATGTCCTTGGTCATGATAACAAGCAACAACTATATCGAAATCTCCTCTTACTGCACGAAAAAACACAGTATCTGCAGGGTGTGGACCTGTTACATTGATGCCTTGATCCACCGCTTTTTCAATAGCAGGCTGCAACTTTTCTTCTTCTTCTCCCATTCCAAATAAACCGTTTTCTCCTGCATGCGGATTTATCCCGCATACTGCTATTCTTGGATTGGCATAACCAGCATTGCTGAGTGTTAGATGCGCTAATTCTATTACCTTATAAGTTCTTTCAGGGTTTATTAAATCAATAGCTTTTCTAAGGCCCACATGTGTAGTTAAATGTATTACCTTCAGTTTTGGAGAAGATAACATCATAGAATAATCTTTGGTTTCTGTTAGTTCTGCCAAAATCTCCGTATGACCTGGATATTTATACCCACCTTTATGCAAAGCCTCTTTATTTAATGGAGCAGTACAAATGGCATCAATTTCTTTTTCTTTTGCTAAATGAACCGCTTTTTCCAAAAATTTAAAAGCTGCTGCACCAGCTTTTGCAGAAACCTTGCCAAATTCAACTTCTGCATCTAATAAGCCTAAATCAACCAGATCAATGATACCGTGTTGAAAAGATGCTTCTTTAACAGAATTAATTTTATTCAGTATAAAAGATTCTTCTAATATATTCATTGCGCGCTCTATTATAAAAGAATCGCCAATCACTACTGGTCTACACATTTTATATATTTCGGGCTTTGATAAGGCCTTTAGGATAATTTCTGGTCCTACACCAGCTGCATCTCCCATTGTAATCCCTATAACTGGCTTCATTTTAATCTTCCCCTCGATTTATTGCCTCTAATAGACTTGAGGTATTCGTTTTCATTTCTCTACAATCAATTGTTGTGGAATTTTCCCATTTAATCTATTTAAAGCGTTAATCATCGTATATTCACTTCCGAAATTTCCAGCTTTTGTGACTGCTATTATGTCACTGTCGTCTAGTTTTCCAATAGGAATTCCAGCTTCTACTTCATCTATTAAATGAAAATACTTAATGGCAAGCTGCTCCAATACTTGCTGTGCTGTATCTCCTCCTGTAAGGAAAAGACGCTTCACTTTACATTCCTTTATTATATGGACCGCTATTTCACCGATTGTTTGAGAAATAAGATTGCTAATTTCTACGATGGCCAACCCTTTTGATTTGCCTATCTTTTGTGTTTCCTCCACTAAATCAGAGGAAAATAAAACGACATTCTTCTTTTTTCTCACAGCTGCGATTGCTCGATTTTTTACTCCCCTGATTTCATCTTCTGCATTCTTTTCTCCTAAAAACAAGTTAACAGAGTTAAATTCAATTCCCTCTATCATTGGATCTTTTAGTAAATGGCTTAATTGCTTGCGGCCAATCTTGCTGACACTTCCCACTACAAATAATGCTGGGAATTTATGTTGAGGCAATAAAACATGATGATATGCTTCTACTTGTAAACCAAACATTTTTGGAATATGAGAGATTAAGCCTGATGAACCGCACCAGATAATTTTATCCTCCAGCAAATGTAAAGCTTCGACTAAAAGGTCAAAATCTTGCTCCTCTACGGAATCAACAGTAATATACTTAATCCCTTGTCGTTTATACTTGCGAAGAGTTTCACAAATTACATTGGTTCCATGAAGCAATATATCTCTATTTATATGCCCTACGTTTTTATTTGACTGCTTCTCTATTAATAAGGAAATATTTGATTCTTCTACAGGTGTTTTAGGATCTTTTGCTACTTCGGTTTCATGAAGTAATCTTCCATTTAAATAATGCATCCCCTCTAAAACTTTCCTGTCATTTTGAGGATATCCTGGTGCAATGATGATAAAGTCAGGCAGCAAAGCATCATATAGAGCATTCATTTCTGCTCCTATATTTCCACGCATGGTGCTGTCGATTTTTTTATAAATCACATCAAAATCCCCATCTACTAGCAGAGATGAAAGATGATGCACCTTTTTATAAGCGTCTTCTTTAGATAAAGAACGACTATCCGTATTAAAAATAACTGTTTCTTCCCCAATAAATTTTTTTTCGTTATTTTCAACAGAAACCGCCACTTTTAATCCATATTTAATTAGTTGGGCTCCACAATCACTAGCACCTGTTAAATCATCAGAAATCACTGCTAACTTCATGTCTTCAACACCTTTTTCTAACTGAGTAACTTTCGATATATTGTTTCCATTTCACTAATGCTTACTTCTTTTGGATTATTATTTAAAAGTCTTGTTACTTGAGATGCAGATACGGCTAATTCAGCAATATCTTGATCTTTTACACCATATGCTTCTAAGTTTTGTGGGATTTCTAATGTTTTTGTCCATTCAGAAATTTTATCAATTACTTTTTTTGCCTTTTCTTCATCAGATAGTTCACGTACTTCGAGGCCCATTGGTTCTGCGACTAAAGCTAATCTTTCTGTACAAGCATCTAAATTAAATTCCATAACATGCGGCAGCAGCATAGAGTTTGCTACACCATGGGGAATTTTAAATTTGCCGCCAAGAGGATACGCTAAGGCATGTACCGCAGCAGTCCCAGCACTTGTTAATGCCATTCCTCCGTACATCGATCCTATCAACATCTTCTCTCTTGCTTCCACAGATGAACCATTCTCATATGCTTCTACAATACTAGAAGAGATTAAACGAATAGACTCTAATGCAAACATATCGCTCAATGGATTGGCTTTATTGGAAATAAAAGATTCTAAAGAATGTGTAAATGCGTCCATGCCAGTTGCTGCAGTGATTGGTTTTGGCAAGCCTACAGTAAGAAGCGGATCTAATAGAACGATTGCAGGCAATAAATATCTGCTCACTATGCCAACCTTCAGTTCTTCTTCCGGGATTGTTACAATAGCATTTGGCGTTACTTCAGCACCTGTTCCAGATGTAGTAGGAATTAATATGGTTGGCACTCCAGCCTTTTCTACCATATTTGTTCCCAACAGGTCACGGACTTCTTTATCATTTGTCATTAACACGGAAAGAATTTTAGTAGTATCTAATACACTGCCGCCGCCAATTCCGATTAACACATCATATTGTGTTTCTGATGTTTTTTGAAACACTTCTTCAATATTTTCAACAGTTGGTTCTGGTAAGATATCCAAATTCACCGTCACATGGATTTCTTTTTGTTCCAGCTGATTTTTAATTGTTTCAACAAATCCTAATTCGCTAATAGAAGGTTGAGAGATAATTAGAGCGGACTTCACTTCTTGTCCAATTACATATAAATGATCAGTAAGTTTTTGTATAGAATCTTTTCCTGCGATAATTTGTCCTGCTGTTTGAAAGCTATATACATTTTGCATATTCATTTCCTCCTAGCCTATTAAGCTATTAAATATGTAATTTTTTATAATCTAAAACCATTTTTTTCACTATTTCTAGACCTTCTCCTGCCAATTCCTTAACTGGTAGTTTAGGAGGGCCCACATCTATTCCTGAGAGAACCACTGCTTTTTTTAAAGCAGATGGAAGTGTTCCATATTTAAACGTATCTCTTAATGGCTGCAAATGGCTTTGGGCTTTTTCTGCTTCTGCTAATTCTCCATTTTTCCAATGGTTATATATCGATACAACAGTATCTGGCAATAAATTAGCAGTTGCGGCTACCGCTCCTGCACCACCAGCTTTTAACGTTTCTAGTATTAAAGAATCTGTGCCTGCAAATACAGAGAAATCTTTTCCTTTTGTTTGTTCAATATATTGCTGAATATTGTCAAAATTGCCGCTGCTATCTTTAATACCTGCTATATTAGATACATCAGCAAGATCTTTTACTATTTCTGGCTCAATATTCATGCCTGTTCTTGCCGGAATATTATAAAGAAGTACTGGCAAAGATGTGGACTCTGCAATTCTTGTAAAATGCTCCTTTAACTCCTCTTGTGTAGGATTAATAAAGAATGGTGTAATGATGGATAATGCATCAGCACCCAATGATTCCATTATTTGCGACATTTCAATTGATTCTTCTGTACTATTGCCGCCAGTACCTATAATAACTGGCACTCTTCCATTTACTTCTTCGATTATTGTTTTAGCAATCTTTATCTTGTCTTCCTTATTAAATAAATGAAATTCTCCATTGGTACCAAGTGCAAATATTCCATGTACTCCATTATCTATAAGATGATTTACAAATTGGCGTAAAACCTCTTCATTTACTGTTTGATTTTGATGTATAGGCGTTAATATTGCTGGAATAATTCCTTTGATTTCCATTATACCCCTCCTGAATGTTTCTTTTTGAAACATTAACTTTTATATACCGCTTACATTTTTCATTATAGAACTAAAAGTTTAAAAATACAACAGTTATTTGTTGAATTTTTAAACTTTATGAAAATCGTTGCATTTTGAAACACTTTAACCTATTTTAATTTTCTCCAAAGGGTCGTCCTATTGATTCCGAGCCTTTCAGCAGTTCTGGTTTGATTTTTTCCTTCTTCTAGCCAAACCTGCTGGATAATTCTCTTTTCTATTTCTTCTAACGTACCAAAAAGAGGAAAGCTATTCCCAGCATCACTAATAGAATCTTCTTGTTCTATCTCTACGATATCTCCGAGTTCAAGATAATAGCCATCGGCGAGTAAAACACTGCTATTAATCATTTGTTTCAGTTGATTTATATTCCCCGTCCAAGCTCTATTTTCTAAATATTCCTTTACGTCCTTGCGAAGGCCCACTATTTGTTTCCCATATTTCAAATTCATTTCATTGATAAAAATAGATGCTAGCCCTTCTATATCTTCCTTTCGCTCTCTTAATGGAGGCAAGGCAAAACTTGTCTCTGATAAAAGATTGTACAAACTTTCATAAAAATCGCCAGAAAGAATCTGATTATATATATTTGTATTACAAGAAACAATCAGTTGAAAATCTTTTTGACATTCTTCTAAATAAACATATAGCTCCTTTTGAATATCCATTGATAAAAATTCTATATTTTTTATAAAAATGGTGCCTATTTGATCATCTTTATTATTATTTTCCTTCGAAAGTAGACGAAGCAGCCATTCATTCCACATGCTCTTCTCCATTGCTTCACAGTCAAATGTAATAAAAGGAGCTTTGTTGATATTATTTCGATTAACATGAATATAATACGCTAAATGCTCCTTGCCAGTTCCCCGCTCTCCATTTATCCAAATCATCGAATCTTTATCTGGATATTGTTTCACATAATTAAAGATTTTTTGGGTCTTTTCATTTTTAGAAATAAATGTATTGATATTATTTCTATTTGTCACACCAATAGACGAAAAAGCACCATTATCCTTATTCTTATTGAGCTTTTCTATTTTCTCCAATTTAAAAAGAAGGTTTTTAGAATCACCTATACTAATTTCTTCTCCATTTATTTTCCAATCGTATTCCTCTTCTTTTACTATCGATAAACTTTTCTTATTTTTTTTTATTTTAGGCACTAAATTGTCTAAATGTAATTCTAGCGCTTCTGTTACATGATGGATAAAATACTTATTGCTGTAGATACAGTTTTTAGCATCATCATAAATCGTTATCCCTATATGCTCCGCTTCCAATATTTGATGGGGCAAGGAATAGTTATTTTTTATTTTTTTATATAGTTCATATGCTTTCTCGGCATTTCGAAAAGCTCTTATTACACTTTCTTTTCCAGACGTAAGAAGAATTCCGTTTAACCCTAAGCTTTCTGCCTTTTTAACGGTTATAACATCTCCAATGATATTTTGATAGCCATTTAACTTTAAGCTTTCTAATATAGCCTTGATATCTTTTTCTTGATTTACCTTAAAAGAAGACATACTTATATTTAAAATTTCACAAACAGCAGCTGCCCCTTCTGCTATTTGTGCAAATCCTACAATTGCTGTTTTTCCAGGGTATTTTTTTACTAGTGTTAAAACTCGCAGCATATCATAGCCAGATACTTCAATCTCAATAACTGGTATATTCAGCTCTCGTTGTATTAATTCTGCTGTCCCCCCTCTACTAATGATTATGTCTATCCCCTCATTTTTTGCTGCTCTAGCAAGGGTTAGCCCTTTATCCAAATCCCCTATTTCAGTAATAATATCAAGCTTTTCCTTTTTAGCCAGCTGTGTAACTAATTCCTTTAAGCCCTCATATGGGGCAATAGCTAATACTTTCATTCGCTCACCCTCTGTTGCATATTTAAACATATTCATACTATATCAGAAAATATGATTGATGAAAAATGAAACCCTTTTAGAATATACTGCTAATAGAGTCTTTTATTATTTTCCTTACTGTAAGACAGACTTTGACCCCGAAGGAGCAAACCGCAAGCCTCAAAAAACTGATTCATTGATTAATTAAAAGCCAACTTCAAAATAGTCTTATCCACCAATCCAGCTTTTTTTAGTGGCCAATTTTTTCTAGGGGGAATTTAAAGCATTCTTTAAACAGTTTGTTAAAAGAAGACAAGTAACAAAAAAGTCGTTGACCAAGGAAATAATAGAACGAAGATTTTTATCCAAATGAGGCGGTCGTTCGAATAAATAGCAAAGATACTAAATAAAAAAAGCCTCCAGGAATATGATTAAAATATCCCTAGAAACTTCTTTTTCTTTCTAATCGGCTGTGGCATTTCTTTATAAACATTTTTATCTTCTATAAGAAGTTCTGCATTTTCTGTAAATAAGTAGACATAATCGGAACCAAAATTCGCTTCGATTTCATCCAGCGCCTGGCTCATTTTAAATGTGCGAGTTGTGGTATTATGGGCATCTGATGCGATGAAATGAGTTAGGTTTGCTTCGATTAGCTGTTCGGAAAATTGTTTTACCTTTTTGCCAAAGTATCCACAGACACTTGCTCCTGTGACTTGTGTTAGTGCCCCGTTTTGGACAAGTTTGTACATTAAATCAGGCTTTTCTTGCAGTTCTTTATTTCGTTCTGGATGGACAATAATTGGAATGATTCCTTGTGTCTGGATATCATATAATAATCTTTCTGCATATCTCGGTACAGAAGAGGAAGGAAATTCAATAAAAAGATATTTAGTATGATTTAGTGTCAGTATTTCCCCTTTTTCGTAGTCTTCCAACACTTCCCCAAATATGCGCACTTCTTGTCCTGGCAGGATATTAATCGGCATATTTTTTTGTTTTAGCACCTTATTTAAATCTTCCACATGTTGCAGAATATCTTCTTTTTTGTTGGTGAATTGATTGTTTCTGTGATGAGGTGTTGCAATAATTGTTTTAATGCCTTCTTCAGATGCCACTCTTGCCATTTCTAAACTATCTTCAATTGAACTTGCGCCATCATCTATTCCAGGCAGTATATGACAATGAATATCGATCATCGGCTCATCTCCCCTTTTTATTTATTATTCTATTATACTATCTATCTAAAAAAATTTATTATCTATTTATAAAAGTTTGATTTTATATAAGTTTGAGATTTTTCGCTGCATCACTACTGTATCAATTTTTTTTGTGCATGGAAAGTGATTTCTAGTGGATGGAAGAAATTCCTTAAAGGTGGGATATCTTTATATAAAGTAAAGACTGTTTTTATATAGCTTGTTGCTAGTTAACCCGCAGGCTGCATACACTTCGCTTTACGCGGGGCGAGCGTCGAGCCTCCTCGTCGCATACGCTTCTGCGGGGTCTCGCCTGTCTCGCTAATCCCGCAGGAGTCTACGTGTATGCAGCCTGCTCAGTAATTCTAAAATTTTTTTCATCTTATTCAAAAAGCAACAAACTTTTAGAAAAGAGCCAAAGCAAAAAAGGCCAACAATTTGTCAGCCCTTCTAATTTTTTATTATAAATGATTATTTTGATAAGCCGCCACAATGGATTGTGCTTGTTGATATTCTTGTTGTGCTGTTTGAACGTCCTGCTGTTCTTGTTTCAGTGTTTGCTGTGCTTGTTTCACTTGCTGCTGTGCTTGGTATAAATGCTGATTTTCTGTTTGTACAAGCTGCTGTGCTTGCAGGAGTTGTTGATTTTCTAGCTGCAGCTGGTCGTATGCCGTTTGAACATCTTGCTGCAGCTGCTGTAATTGCTGCAATTCTTGAAGATCAGAAGTTTGAATGCTTTGCAGCTGTTGTTGTGCTTGTTGTACTGCTTGTTTTGCCTGCTGCATTGCTTGGTTTGCTTGCTGCATTTGCTGTTGGTTTGATGCTTGCCCTGTTGCCTGTTGTCCTTGCTGGCTTAATGCTTGTTGTACTGCTTGTTGGACTTGCAGTACAGATTGAACAGCTTGTGGCAGTTGCGACGGTTGATTTTGTTGTGTCATAAAACAAAAGCCTCCAATAATTATGATATATTGCTTCAAATAGCTATAATTATTGTGTACTTAATGGCTTTCTTTATACGATAGCTTCACTTGAAATTGGAGCAAATCTCACTTGCTATAATTAAGCTCCCATGTCACTCCATATTTATCGACTACTACCGCATATTTTGAATTCCAAAAGGTATCCTGCAGCTCCATTTTAATATGTCCATTTTCTGCTATCTTTTGATACAAGCTATTTAATTCCTCTTCTGTTTCAGCATCCATCATCAGCCACATATTGTTGCCTTTTTGTGTTTCTCCAAATACATCCGCAAAATAAATAATGCAGGATTCGTTTATATGAAGCTCGGCATGAATATATTTGCCCTCATGTCCTTTAAACATTTCCATTCCATCTGCAAGCTGAACATTTTTAATCTCTCCACCAAAAGTTTGCTGATAATATTCTATTGCTTCTTTACAATTTTCCAAGTAAATATGCGGCAATATTCTTTTCATTTTATTCTTCCCCTTTATTTCTTATCTTTCATCTAGCTTAAGCAAAATATTAATCCTAAACCTTTTGATCCATCATTATACAATGGAATTTACAAATCTTATGGAATATAGCTTTCCAAAAGCAGCTTCGTAGTCTGCGTCATATGAGCAGGAAGGCTGTTTGGAGGAAAATACTGAAACTTGCTGAGTTCCTCATAATCCACTTTGAAATCTTTTTCCAATATTTCTGCTTCAAATAAGGCAATCACACTGTATACTTGATCTCCATTTGGGTATTCATGGTACAATTCTGCCCCAGAGAAAATGCCGCACCATTTGAGACATGGACTAGCTACATGAAGCTCTTCTCTTATTTCCCGCTGCATTGTTTCTTCAAAGGTTTCTCCTAATTCCATATATCCACCGCATAATCCCCAATTATTTGTATCCTTGCGAAAAACTAATAATAGCTCGTCTTTTTTATTCTTTATGATCGCTGCAGATGAATTTAGAATTAGCGGCCTGCTTCCAGTGAGGCTTCTTATTTCTTCAATATAGCCCATATGCATCCCTCTTTTTTGTGTTCGTTATTCTTATCCTTTCCGTTTACTCAAAAATTATGGAGAAATTTGCTGCTGACAAAGGTTCTTATTCCTAGATTAGTGACTGAATGCTTTATCTTATCGTTTTGCAGCATCTATATTTTTTTGCCTTTATATAGGTAATGGATAGAAATTTTTAGAGGCACAATGCAAATCAAGTGACTTTTCAGATAAACATGTCATAATAAAAAACCAAGGACTTTTTTCACATTTTAATGTTTACCCCATTCTAAATATGGGTATTTAGATGTAGAAAAAGTGATTTTTTAACCATATATTTCAAATTCAAGTAGTTTGAATTAAATCTATTTTTTTTACAGTTTCCAAGGAGGAAAAAGGAATGAGTATTAGACAGAAATTTATTGCTGGCTTTGGAGTCATCATTTTATTTATAGCGGCTATTGCTTCACTTGGATTTTATGGAAATGAGTATACCGATCAACAGCTTGAGGGAATGATGGAGGAAGATTATACTTTGGTGTCCCTTGCAACAAAGATGGAGGTTAATGTATCGAAGCGGGTAATTTTGGCTCGCGGTTATGTATTATACGGGGATGATACGTATAAAGAGCGCTTTTTGAAGGAAACGGAAAAGGCAGCCGATTTAACAGAACAGATAAATGAGGTAATGGGGAATTCTAAAGAATATCAAGAAGCTGTCGCCAAAAGCATCAAATGGGAGAATTTAATCATTGATCAAGTTATTCCTGCATATGAAGAGGGCGGTTTTAATGCGGCTATTCCGTTAATGGAACAGTATTGTCAAACATGGTCGGAGGAAGCGATGAATGCTTGGATCGGCATTCAGGAAACAGCTGATAAAGATTTGATACATACTAATAATACCATTCAGGAAGACAATTCCTTTCAGCAGCAGCTTTTTATTGGTCTCGCGATTTTAACAACGATTATTGCGTTGACTGTGGCTTTTTGGATGTCTCGTTCCATTGTGCGTCCAATACTTGCAGTGGCAAAACAGCTGACGCTAATTGGGAAAGGCGATTTATCTGTCGCTCCTCTTCACTTTAAGCGCAAAGATGAGTTCCATACACTTGCTGCCACATTAAATGATATGGTGAAAAATTTAAGTGATATGGTTTCCCGCATTACGATGATTGAAAATAATCTGTATACTACTTCTAGCGATTTGCTTAACAATAGGGAAGGGCTAAAAGATAAAGCGACTGCTGTAAAAGATGCGATTGATGCAGTAGCAACTGGCTCTGCGATACAAATGGAAGGGGCAGTGGAAACGTCTCTTGCAATGGCTGCCGTCTCAACAAGCATGGAGCATATTGCTAATGCTTCTTCTCAAGTCTCTGATTATTCTGTTCGCGTTAATCAGTATGCATCAGAAGGAAATACAATTGTACAAGGAACCATTAAGGAGTTAACGGAACTGGATGTATCTGTTAAAGAAACATCTGATACAATCACCAGTCTCCATGATAAAACCGATCGAATTGGCGAAATCTCGGCACTTATCCATGATATTTCGGAGCAGACAAACTTGCTTTCCCTAAATGCAGCGATTGAAGCAGCTCGTGCCGGCGAACATGGAAGAGGATTTGAAGTGGTTGCCAATGAAGTAAGAAATCTTGCCAGACGCACGAAAGAGTCATCTGGAGAAATTGTTGCTTTAATCACAGCCATAAAAAAAGAGACCAATGGAGCCCTTTCTTCTACGTTAAAAAGCCAAAAAGAAATGGAAGCAAGTCTTCATGCAGCAAACAATGCTGGACTGGCTTTTAAAAATATTGCAAAAGCTGTTCAAACCATATCTGCCCAAATCCAAGAAGTATCGGCATCATCTGAAGAAGTTTCTGCAAGTGTAGAGGAAATTACCGCCTCGGTTGAGCAGTTATCCGGCATTGCCAAAGAAAATGTAGACTATGTTCATCATGTAACTTCTTCTACGGAAAGCCAGATGCAGTCGATGTATAAAGTTGGCGTTTCTATTGAGGAATTAAATAAAATGGCACGTGAACTAAAAGGGATTATGGAGCGTTTTGAGGTGTAGGAAGTTAGTTGGATAAGAGGCTTTCTAATAAGTCCTAAAAATAAAATCAGTTGAAGAAATACAGAGTACTTTTCTTTACTTGATAATTTGTTGATGGAAGCGGAAATCAACAGAACAGTTTAACAGAGTTAAAAAAGGAGGGGGCTGTATCCAAAAGTGATTTTTAATGACTTTTGGGGCAGCTCTTCTTTTTTATAGGCTGTTTTCGTAAACTTTGTTGCTTTTGGTTGATTTCCGTTTCAGGATGCTCGCTTTCCGTGGGGCGGGTGATGAGCATCCTCATGCTGCGCCCTGCGGGGTCTCACCTGTCCCGCTAATCCCACAGGAGTCTCGCACCTTTCACTCCAATCAACCTGTCTTAAAAATGGATTTATTCATGGAAACTATCTGAAAAACAGCAATCTTTTAGAAAACAACCTTTTTATATACAAATATAATTTAATTTCTAATTATATCTGGAAGGAAAAGTGGCTAGAGCGCTGTATTTATAAAGCCTTTTCTAAGAAAAAAAGAAAGATGATTGTGCTAAAATTATTTTTGTTTTTCAATACCCTGTTGACTTATCGGAATAGTTATATTATAACTATTAAATACATAAGAAAAGAATCTACAGGGGGAAATATTTATGCATCATTTTTTAGTACTGATTAATATTGTTATCTTAGCTGCATTTATTGCAGGATTATATATCATGCAGCGTAAGCATGTATCCTTTTCCAAACGAGTATTTACTGCATTAGGATTAGGAATTATCTTTGGTTTTGCGCTTCAATTCATTTATGGACCAACCAATGAGGTTACTTTAAATACATCTGATTGGTTTAGCATTGTCGGAAGCGGTTATGTGAAGTTTCTGCAGATGATTGTGATGCCTCTTGTCTTTATTTCAATCGTTGCATCCTTTACACGATTGAAACTAACGAAAAACATTGGAAAGATCAGCATCTTAACAATTGGTATCTTGCTTGCAACAACGGCGGTTGCGGCGGGAATTGCCATTGTCACAACAACTAGCTTTAATTTAGAGTCTGTGCAAATCAGTCAAGGAGATGCGGAAGCACAGCGAGGAGCATATCTAGAAGATAATTTAACCAATTTAGAGGCAAAAACGATTCCACAGCAAATCGTAGCATTATTTCCAGCAAATCCATTTCTTGATTTAACTGGAGCTCGTTCTACTTCTACAATTGGCGTTGTTATTTTCGCTGCATTTGTCGGGATTGCTTATTTAGGCATAAAACGCAAAAAGCCAGAAGAAGCGGCCTTTTTCTCGAAAATTATTGATACTATTTATGCCATTGTGATGCGTATTGTGACATTAATCCTGCGCTTAACGCCATATGGTATTCTAGCGATTATGACAAAAACAGTGGCAACAAGTGATATGGATGCCATCGTCAAATTAGGAAAGTTCGTAGTTGCTTCTTATGTTGCTTTAATCGCGATGTTTCTTGTTCACTTACTTCTATTATTTATAATGGGTGCAAATCCTATTACTTATGTAAAAAAAGCCTTTCCAGTATTAGCGTTTGCTTTTACTTCTCGCACAAGTGCTGGAGCGCTTCCGTTAAATATTAATACACAGACAAAACAATTAGGTGTGCCAGAAAGTATTGCGAATTTCGCTGGCTCATTCGGTCTTACCATTGGCCAAAATGGCTGTGCAGGCATTTATCCTGCGATGCTTGCGGTTATGATTGCACCAACAGTGGGCATTGATCCATTAACGCCTTCCTTTATCTTTACCTTGATTGCCATTGTTGTCATTAGTTCTTTTGGTGTGGCAGGAGTTGGCGGCGGTGCGACATTTGCGGCAATTCTAGTTTTATCTTCTTTAAATTTACCTGTCGCTTTAGCAGGATTGCTTATTTCTGTAGAACCATTAATTGATATGGGACGCACTGCTTTAAATGTTAGCGGCAGTATGACCGCTGGGGTAGTCACTAGTAAACTGACAAAAGACTTGGATACAAAAGTATACAATACCCCTGCTGTTGCCGATACAGTGGATGCTTAAGTTTTGTACAGATAAATAATTTAACTTAAAATAATGGAAGGCTCCCAGATTGCAGCAATCTAGGAGCCTTTTCGCATATATAAAAAAGCCAACACATAGTTGACTTTCGTTCCTACCATATTTATCCTAAGCATTGCGAAGCGGCTTTAATGCTTTGCTCCAAGCAATTACTTGATCGAGCATAAGATTGACATTATTAAAATGCAAATCAGCTGGTTTGAAGGTGCTGTAATTTTCAAAATCGGTGAATAACGATAATGTTGGATGTGTTCGAACATCTGCAATTTGCAGTTCTCCTAATATTCCTCGCAAATGTTCAGCCGCTCTTGCTCCTCCTGCTGAACCATAACTTACAATGCCAGCAGCTTTATTGTTCCACTCATCTCTTGCTAGATCGAGGGCATTTTTTAAGACTCCTGTAATACTATGATTATATTCTGCCACGATAAACACAAATCCATCTAAACTTGTTAGCTTAGAGGACCAAGCTTTCACCTGTTCTTCCCCTGACGGATCACCTAAAAAGGGCAGTTTAAATTCTGCAATATCTACTATTTCATAATGGGCATCCCCGCGTTTTTCCGCAATTTCCTTTACCCAATTTCCCACTTGCGGGCTCACTCGTCCTGGCCGTGTACTTCCTAAAATAATCCCGATATTTACATTTTCTTTAGTCATTGTTTCCTCCTAGCTATTCCAATAATACGAATCATTTTCATAATGACCAGACAACCTGCTCTTTAAACATCTTAAGTAGCTATAAAAACCTTGCCTTTTTGCACTTATTTCAAGTCCCTAAACATCTTGCCAAAACACAATCAGGCACCCCTTTTAAGTAGGAAGAAACATGAACAAATCACACCTTTCTTATCACCTATAGGAAAGATATGTTTAGAAACTCGTATCTATTCTAAATTTAGAGGATGCTTTTCCCACTTAAAAAGCACTCGATTATTTCGAGTGCTTCTGTTTGCAATATTCTTTTTCCTTTAGAAAGCCTATCCATCATTTATAAGATATGAAACAAACATTTACTTAATAGTTTTTTAATTAGAGATGCTTTTAACGATTTGAGTCAGTCCTTCGCTAATTGGTGTAGCTGGACGGCCAAGAAGTTTTTCGAAGTCGTTGCTCTCTACTTCTAGTGTACCTTCTCGAATGTCTTTTTGAATGCTAACAAGCATAGGAATAAGGAAATCTGGCACGCCAGCACCTTTGATGATATCAGTATAAGCAGCATCATCTACATTGTGTACAGGCACTTCTTTTCCCAACACGGCTCCAAGTTCTTCTGCCAATTCTTTCTGAGTCAATAATTTGCCGGAAAGCTCGTAGATTGTGTTTTCATGCCCGCTTCCAGCTAATACAGCAGCTGCAGCTTCTGCATAATCTTGCTGCAATGCCCAGCCTACTTTTCCATTTTCTGCAGATGTCACCCACGGAGCTCCTGCTAGTACGCCTTGAATGCTTGAGCTTTCATTTTCTAAATACCAATTGTTGCGTAAAAAAGAATAAGGAATGCCTGTTTTTAAAATAGCTTCTTCTGTTGCCTTATGAGTAGGAGCAAGGAAGTTTTTGTTTTCTTGTGCATTAGCTAGACTAGTATAAGCAATAAATTTAACTCCAGCACGCTCTGCCGCAGCTACCGCATCATTATGCTGTCTAATTCTTGTTTCATTGTCGCCATCTGCAGAAATAATTAAAAGTCTGTCAATGCCTGCAAAAGCAGCTTCTAACGTTTCAGGACGGTCAAAATCTCCTTGGCGAACTTCTACTCCAAGATTCTTTAATCCTTCCGCTTTCTCTGGATTGCGCACACTCACAGCCAGTTCATTTGCTGATACAGTTTTTAATAAAGCTTCTACTACTTTTGTTCCCAATTTCCCTGTTGCTCCTGTTACTAACATTTTCATGATTTAAATCCTCCTATACATGTATTATTAAAATTTCCCTCTGAAATATTTTCTGTCCGGTTAGTTGTAACCATCTTTGTTACATGTAATAATAATAGTTACAATTAGTATTTTTGTCAATTCATTTAACTAACATTTTTTTATAATCTCCTTAAATTTAACGTATAATGAAATTGTAATCACTTTGATTACATACTAAGAAAATAAATGGTACAGACATGCAAGGAAGGTGATCAATATGTCCATCAGCAGCCGATTTGCTGTAGGAATTCATATATTATCTCTTATTGAGTTTAATAAAGATGGGGTAAGCTCATCAGAGTATTTAGCAGCAAGTGTAAATACAAATCCTGCTCTTATTAGAAAAATTATCGGGATGCTAAAAAAAGCTGGGTTAGTGGAAGTGCATCCAGGCATTGCCGGAACGAAGCTTGCTAAGGAACTATCTGATATTACATTGCTGGACGTATATAAGGCGGTTAATGTTGTTGGGGACAACGAGTTGTTTAGTGTTCACGAAAACCCAAATCCAAAATGTGTAGTAGGCAGAAACATTCAAGATACTATCATTCCGATATTGGCCACTGCCCAATTAGCATTGGAAAAAGTGTTGGGCAATGTAACGATTGAGGATGTTGTGAAAGGTATTGATGACAAAGAGAATTTAAAATAAAGCGGCTATCCATTGGATGCTTTTTTTCAGGTTCAAGAATGCTTTTATATCAGCATTCTTGAACCTAATTCTAATTACGCTGTCATCTTTGCATGATGGAATGAAGATCTAGTGGAAACCACCAATATACCTCCATTTTTTAAAACAGCTATTTTTTCCCTTGTATTTTTGAACTGCTTGGCGGCAGTTGATGGAGCTTTAGTTATAATAAGGCGCCAACAGCTCTCCTAATCTCCGAATGCCCTCCACCATATCCTGTTCTTCTGCATAACTAAAAGAAAACCGCAGATATTCTATTCCTTCCTTTTGATGCAAGAAAAAGTATTTTCCCGGTACATAGGCAACACCTATCGCAAGTGCTTGTTCTAGTAGTTGTTGGGTATCGATACCCGGAGTTTTCACCCAGATAAAGTATCCGCCTTCTGGAACATTCCATGTGATTGGTGCAGGCAAATATTCCTTAAGCGCCTTCAGCATTGTTTGACATCTAGCTTGATAGACTTCTCTTAGCAAGTGAAGTCTGTCTTCCAATGAATTTCCTTCTAAGTATGCCGCTATAGTTGCATGAGAAAATGGGTGTCCTAAATCCTTTTTAAACCAGTCAAACACAGAGATAAGTTCTTGTGCTCCGACAATCCAGCCAATTCTCATTCCTGGTGCAATCACTTTCGATAAGGACCCAACATATAAGACCCTTCCCTCGTCATCAATTGCTTTGCATGGAGTCACACTTTCGTAAAAAGACAGTTCTCCATACGCATCATCCTCTACAATCAGAAAGTCATATTTGTCAGCAAGTTTCAGCATATGTTTCCGCCGCTTTAAAGGCATAGTCGTTCCTGTAGGATTATGAAAAGTGGGAATCGTATAAAGAAAACGGGGCATGGGCAGACGAGCCTGTTTCCGTTCCTCCAGCATTTCTTCTAATTGATCAGTATTCAAACCATATTCATCGACTGGTATATCAATTATATGATTAGTATAATTTTTGAAAATTTCCAGTGCTTCCATATAAGTAGGAGCTTCTACTGCAATGACCGCCTCTTCATCCAGCAAAGAGCGAGCAATAAGATCAATGCCCTGGCATGCTCCTGATGTAATAAGCAGTTCTTCTTCGCAAACATTTATACCGCGACTTTCCAACCTTTTTTGGATTTGTTGTGGCAAACTTGCCGTATGGGAACTTCCAATATAATGAAAAGGAAGGTCCTGCTCTTCTTTAATAAGAGTACCTACTGCAGCCTTGATTTGTTGTGCAGGCACAAGGTTTGGCGCTGGGTACCCGGAGTTTAATCGAATGCATCCTTCTGGCAGAACAGACATCCATGCCCCAGGTGGATCATTCTGAAGAGCTTTTTTCACATTTTCAGGAAAAAACAATGAATAATTCATAAAGTTTCTATTCCTTTCTGGCCTATAAACAGCAGCATCACAAAAACGAGACTATGCATCGTCTCGTTTTTGCTTATTTATTTCCATTATAAATAATAGTTAAAAAAACTCATACGGCTTTTTTATCCACTTCTCTGCTTTTTATCGATTTCGTGGCTTTTTTTATCGATTTCGCAGCTTTTTTTATCAATTCCCCTGCTTTTTATCGACTTCTCTGCCTTTTTATCAATTTCTCAGCTTTTTTTATCAATTTCTCAGCTTTTTTTATCGATTCCCCTGCTTTTTATCGATTTCTCAGCTTTTTTTATCGATTTCTCAGCTCTTTTTATCAATTTCCCTGCCTTTTTATCGATTTCACTGTTTTTTACAACTCAGCGCTCATTTCATATAAAATAAGACAGCTCGTCTACTTGCAGAGCTGCCTTCTCGCTTTATTTCCTTGGTGACTTTTTGAATTTACTTACTGAAAAACAAGTCTCAAGCGAGTTTTTCACTATTTTGCAGATAAAGAAATAGGTTAACATGTATTGAATATAATAAGATAAATAGGAACACTCGATGCGTCTAAAGAAAGGCGTGGAAGAAACGGAAGAAGTTGGTATGGATAGCTCCACACTCTATAGCAGATTCCCAATACATCGATATACGAAGATAAAAGGTTGTTGGCAAAACCAAAAAAGCCGATCAGCAATATATTCTTTCGATCAATAACAAAGTATAAAAGGACAAGAGGAACAACTAAAATAAGAAGAACCACCCAGAATTGCCATGTACCCATATGTGAATATAGCTGCCAATAATGCAGCCCTGTTTTTGTTATATTATCTTGCAGGGAAGCTAATTTATCCAGTAATTTCTACTGCTGATGACCCAACTTCTTATCTTGCTTTTCCTCTATTTTTGCAAGCGTACAGGATTTATGTCTGAAATCTGAAAAAATGATAAAGCAGCTGCTTCTTCCCTGTGTACCATGTATAATCTGCTTTAAGATGCAGCCTTTGCTTTTAGTCTAATAATCAATTTAGTGAACCAATAAGCAATATAGGCGATCCCTATATCAATAAGAACTAAGTAAAAATGAGTCATGCCTTTTCTTAGAGTTAACAAGCCGATAAATTCTTCTAGTTGTGCAAAAACAAAGGCAAATGCAACGCTTAACAACACACTATATAGATAGAAGTTTTTATTTCTATTTGTACAATATTGATATAAAAGCAAAAATCCTACTGGCAGTACGGAGGCTGTAATATTCATTGCATTCGGAAGAATCGGCAGCAAAAAATACTTATGAACAGCATAACCGCTTCTTCCAAGGGCGATATCGGTATAACTCCAAAGTACATGTACCGTATATCCAAAGAAAAACAGCTCAAAAATTCTTCTTCTATCTACTAAAAAGTATAACAATGCTACTGGTACAACTAAGGAGGCTAACACTACCCAGAACTGCCATGCCCCTATCCCAGTATATTGATTCCAATACGAAGAATACAAAGAATTTAATTGATCATTGTTTTTATATATTTCATTCCAAAATTCATTCCGAGTCATTTTTCCACCTCACTGTAGTAGTGTTTGTAAAAAAATAGCTATTATTCAAAAAAGTCCATACCCTTTCTCTATTTCATATCACTTATTCGAACATCAAAGATAATTAGGAATGATAGGATAATAATAACGGAGAATAGCCAACCTAACAGAGGGTTTTTATGATGGATGGGCAAAATAAAAAAATGATGCCGGTAAATATAACAGACCACCACATATTCCAGCCATTATGGTAGGAAATAAAACCAAATTTACTGTTTATGTATTCAAAGCATAAAAATATACTTGACCATAATAAAAACCATAAAAAGCGTTTTCCCCAGCTATCAGGAAATCTGCCTAAATAGATTAATACCGTTACCGTATAAGAAATAGTCATCGACAAAAGGGTAATCATCGTATGATTAGGCAAAGTGATGTCTTGAAATAGCCACATTGGTTTCTTATAGAGCAGAAAATTATATAAAAGATCTCTCACAATCAAAAAAAGGATGGTAGGATAATATTTTTTCCAATTTTGCCAATCTCCCCATATCATCCCTGCTATTAAATAGAGGGCATTCATCAGAGTATACATATTGTTATCCTCCCAAAAGATTACTACTATAATCCCAAAAAATAAAACAATTATGAGAAGCTAAAGATATATCCTTTTGGCAAATAGCACTTCCACTTTACGAAAAAGTTTTATCGTACTTTAGAGAAGTTTCATTTTTCTATAGCTTGTTGCCATTACTTTTTTAGAATCTGCTTTTTTGGTAATCGACTTGACGAGAGACTCTCTTTTTTGAGGTGAGGTACGTGGTTCGCTTCCAATGAAAATTCATTGGAAGCTACTTTTTTATCAGCATTTTTATCTATATAATTGACTATAGATCTGCAATCTGAGCTTTATGAGAGATAGCATAAAGGAGGGGAATACAATGAGTGTACAGGAGCATAAACAAAAAGCAACTCAAGCTGTTCGCTGTAAAATTATTACGGTTTCAGATACACGAACAAAAGAAACCGATAAAAGCGGGGCATTAATGATTGAACTTCTGAAACAGCATGATATGCAAATTGCCAGTTATGAAATAGTGAAAGATGACCTAGTATTGATTCAACAATCTATCCTTAATGGCTGCGGCCAAAGTGACATAGATATTGTGCTGTTAAATGGAGGAACAGGCATTACTAAACGAGATGTCACCATTGAAGCAGTGCACGCTTTAATACATAAAGAAATTGTTGGATTTGGGGAACTATTCCGCATGCTTAGCTATACAGAAGACATTGGCAGTGCCGCGCTGATGAGCAGAGCCATTGCTGGCACCATTCATAATAAAGCTGTATTTTCTACGCCAGGCTCAAGCGGCGCTGTTCGTTTGGCAATGACTAAGCTTATTTTGCCAGAACTTCGCCATATCGTTTGGGAATTGAATCGTCAAAAGTAAAGACTCTTTTCTAAACGATTTTCAAGAGCATCCATAAAATAAGGAGTCTTCAGCTAAAAAAATGAGGTTGGGACACAACTAATTAGATAATCTGTAAAGACGAATAATCTCTAATTTAGCTTTAAAATAAAGGCTGGTTTCGCAATCTTGGTTACTTGTTAGTCCAGTATAAAAACTAATTTGTTCCATTGCGCTACAGACACTCCCTTTCCGCGGGGAGGAAGCTGAGCCTCCTCGGCACGCCTGCGGGGTCTCAGCCTTTCCTCTACTTCCCGCAGGAGTGGAGTGTCCTCCGCTCCATTCCACTTCGTTTTTAAAGGGTGTTATCTAAAAAAAATAGAAAAAATTAATTTTTTAGAAAAACAGAGCAGCCTGAATACACGTAGACTCCTGTGGGATTAGCGAGACAGCTTAGACCCTGCAGGCAAAGCCGAAGCGGCTCAGCGCGAGCCCCACGGAAAGCGAAGTGTATTCAGGCTGCGGGTAATAACAACAAATTTTACTGAAACCGCCCTTTTAAAAGCTTAAAAAACCCGAACGATTATACAAAAATTACGTATAATCGTTCGGGTTTAACTTCAACTGGAATATCTATATCCTAGCCTTATTTCTTTCACATACTACTTTTCTAATTATAGTTTCAAAGCTTCTTCATTTAATTTCGCAAGTTCTTGAATATAACGAAGCATTTCTTCTCTAATTTCTTCATTTTGCAAGGCAAATTCGACTGTTGTTTTAACAAATCCTAGCTTTTCGCCAACATCGTAGCGTTTGCCTTCGAAGTCGTAGGCAAATACACGTTGAATTTCATTTAACTGCTGGATTGCATCTGTTAATTGAATTTCGCCGCCTGCGCCTACTTGTTGGTTCTCTAGGAAACGAAAAATTTCTGGTGTAAACACATAACGACCCATGATAGCTAAATTAGAAGGTGCTGTACCTAATTTTGGCTTTTCAACAAAATTATTTACTTGGTAGCGTCTTCCTTCTGCCTCTCCTGGATCCACAATTCCGTAGCGGTCTGTTTCATTTTCCGGGACTGTTTGTACACCAATTACAGAAGCATGTGTATCTTCGTATTGATCGATTAATTGTTTTAAACACGGAGTATCGCCTTGGACAATATCGTCTCCCAAAAGAACAGCAAATGGCTCATCGCCAATAAAGCTTTTTGCGCACCATACAGCATGGCCTAATCCTTTTGGTTCTTTTTGGCGAATATAGTGGATATCTGCTAGATTAGAAGAGTATTGAACTTTCTCAAGAAGGTCCATTTTTCCTTTTTCCAACAAGTTATTTTCTAATTCGTGGGCATAATCGAAATGGTCTTCAATTGCTCTTTTCCCTTTTCCTGTTACAATAATAATGTCTTCAATTCCTGATGCAATCGCTTCTTCGACAATATATTGAATAGTTGGTTTATCCACAATTGGCAGCATTTCTTTTGGCATGGCTTTCGTTGCAGGCAAGAATCTCGTTCCAAGTCCTGCTGCTGGTATAATCGCTTTTCTGACTTTCTTCACGTTCCCATATCCCCCTCTGATTATCTTCTTCTATTTTTTCAAATATGTGTAAATCAGTACATTAAAAGTAAAATCATCATAACATTTTTCCTTTTCCTTGAAAATACTTTTTATTATGGGGATTAAAGGAAAATAAACTCTTATTCTATTATTATTTTACTATATATTTTAATTTACGCAAAGGGATACAGGGATTTCACAGGATAATAGTAACGGATTAGAGGAATAAATAGGGAAAAAATTATTTTCTTCCTATACTAAACATCTTTAAGAATTAGCTTATTTTTCACATGCAATCCAATTCCGATGCAGAGGCAAATAGTAATAATAGACAATAAAGTAAATCGGAATACTAAAAAGAAGATTCCAATGGTTTTGTTTCATATAGCCAATAGCAGTGACCGTTCCTTCCACTGTCAAGGACAGCAGTATAAAAAGAAGGACTAGCCCCCATTTTCTATCGTTTTTCAAATAATTTAAATAAATGACAGCTAGAGAAGATGGGATAAATGTATAGGTAATCATCTCTCCTAAACCAGATATTGTACTGTCACCAAAATCCACTAAATCTAAAAAGTCTGCAAAGATGTTATCTGCCACCCAAGTCATAAGCCCTACAACCCCGATAGTGATATATATTTCTCTCCATTTCATTGCTTTTTTCTCCATAAACACTATATACAATAACAGAATGCATGCAATCACGATTGGGAGCCAAATACCTTTTGCTCCTAAATCTAGATTTTTGATGATTTTATCCATGTTTATCACCTACAAAATGATTAGTTTGTTTGTAGTATGGACAAAAACTTATATATTATTCGACAAGTTCCGACGAGAGCTTTCTATTGTGAGCATAAAAAAACACCCCATAAGGATGTTTTTAATGATAACTTCTTTTATCTTCCATCTCTATATTAACACATTGGTCTAATTCTTTATTCCATAACTCTTCTTCAATATCCTCTTCAACAAATAGTGGCTTTTCTGTAAGTTCTGTAAAATAATTGAACAGTTTTTCTAACATCTAAAGCACCCCATTTCATCTTGATATTAATCTATACCCTCATTTTAGAAAAGTATTATTAATATTGTAGGGACTTTTTATGAATAATTTGTTAAGATATTAAATTTTATTTGTAATGAAAACCGCTTTTTATCATTTTGACCACCCAGATATTTAACCAAGACTTTATTGCCAGACCAATAATCGAATGATACCACTTCCAGCCATTTTTCCACTTTATTAATTTTGTATTTTTGGTAGCCCAAATCTCTACTCCAAAAATGCAAAGAATCATGCCTAACACCTTAACAAAAGTCATCCTCTTTCCGTCTTTTTCCGTTATATTATTTAAAAACACGGATACTGTTGGATACAATAAATAATCAAACGCCACATTTTTTTTAAATAGCTTGGGCATAAACCGAATCGGATATTCCAATTTTTTATGATAAACAAGGTATTGGTCCATCCACCCATTTGTTATTGCATTTAATAAAAAAGCAAGGAGTCCATATTTTAAAGAATTTTTTTTAAAAAGAAACGGAAGGAGAATTATTGCAACTAAGGAGACACCTCTTAAAAAATTTTTATCAAATATATTTCTTTTCATATTCATTACCTTCGTTTTATTTTCGACATAATCTTCTTTCTGGCAACAGAAAAAAACTGGATTTTTAATCATTTCTTTTTAAAGTAGTATGTCTCACTGCAAAAAATGTATACACCATGGGGAAATTTGCAGAATATTGTCAAATGAAAATTCTGAAAAAAATAATATTTTCTTGTAAAATATGATTAAAACCTTTATTCTAGGAGGCTTTATGGATAGCCACAATGCTAGCGGAGAACACTTAGATCAAGAATGGATAGAGCTCCTATTAGTCGCCCGTGAAATAGGATTATCTATAAAAGAGATACGGGATTTCCTACAGAAAAAAAGTGCATAGAAAGAATGCCATCCTTTTTTCTATGCAGCTTATATTGAGCTTCTTCCTTGGTTTATAGAAAATCCGCCGTTTTTCGCCGAATAATAGATAAATCGTAAAAAATGAAAATAAATTGGTCCAAAAAATACATAAATAAGCTTAAATAGAAGATACTATTAAAAAAATGAAAATAACCTCAAAAAGAGGAGCATAAATGTTTCTTGATCCCTTCTATTCGTCTCCTTTCATTGATTAAAATTCGTTAATCTTGCATAAAACTCTGTTAGAAAATTGTAAAATAGTTTTTCTGTCGGAAGCAATTCCCGTTGCGTTGGGGAAATAACGCCAACTGTCCGGGTAATTTCCGGTTCGATTAATGGGACTTTCACTGTAGACCTTGGAATAGTATCGACTAAAGTCACTTCTGGCATTAAAGCAACACCGAGTCCTGCTGATACTAATCCCTTTAATGCATCAATATCTTGCCCTTCAAAGGAGATGTCTGGTGAAAATCCTTCTTCTTGGCATGCATGGTCAACAATTTCACGAAAAACAAATCCTTTTGGCAGAACAACAAAGGAATCATTCATCAATTCTCTTAAGCGAATCGATTCTTTTTTTGCAAGTGGATGGTGAATCGGCAGCAATGCAACAATATTTTCCGTAAATAATGTTTTGCGTTTTATTTTTTTCTGTTCATTTGGCATTGGGGCAATCATTGCCAGATTATATTCCCCTTTAATAACACCTTCGATTAAATCCCGATTAAGCGCCTGCACCATCTGAAACTTCACCTCTGGATAAAGTTTGCGAAAGGCAAAGATCACAGATGGCAATGTATGTGCAGCTAAACTTATTTGAAAGGCGATGCGAATCGTCCCCTTTTCCGGCGCCAAATATTCTTTCACTTCTCGTGCAGCTTCGTCAATTAGATTCATGCCATGTTTGATGCGCTCCAAGAATATTTTTCCAATCGGCGTTAATTTTACTCTTCTGCCGTCGCGAATAAATAAATCTACTCCAAGTTCGCTTTCCAAATTAAAAATCTGCCTGCTTACAGATGACTGGGCAACATGCAGAGCGTCCGCTGCTTTTGTCACATGTTCTCTTTGTGCCACTTCCATAAAATAACGAATTTGTCTGATTTCCATCGTACTTATTCTCCTTTCTCTTCATGCATAAAACGCATCAACTATATCGTTTCTTAATATTGAAGCGATTACTACCTAAAGTATAGAATTAAATCAAAACCAAATGAAGTTTTTTAAATTTTAAAAAAACACAGTAAAATAAATACGGATGGAGATTGATGATACATGAAAACATTAAATAAGCAGCTGCCAAAAACACAGTATGTCCATGAATATGTGAATCAAGTGTTTGAAACTGTAAAAAAGCGAAACCCAAATGAAGTGGAATTCCAGCAGGCGGTTAAAGAAGTTTTTTACTCCTTAGTGCCTGTTCTCGAGAACAATCCTCAGTACATTAAACAAGCTATTTTAGAAAGAATCGTGGAGCCAGATCGAATCATTTCCTTTAAAGTGTCATGGGTCGATGATCATGGCAATGTGAAAGTAAACCGTGGATTCCGTGTTCAGTTCAGCAACCATATCGGTCCATATAAAGGCGGCTTGCGTTTCCATCCATCTGTTAATGCAAGTATTATTAAATTTTTAGGATTTGAACAAATTTTCAAAAACTCTTTAACTGGCCAGCCAATCGGCGGAGGAAAAGGTGGTTCTGACTTTGATCCTAAAGGCAAATCAGATGCTGAAATTATGCGCTTTTGCCAAGCTTTTATGACAGAACTTAGCAAATATATCGGTCCAGATGTGGATGTTCCTGCAGGAGATATCGGCGTTGGAGCAAGAGAAATTGGTTATATGTTTGGTCAATATAAAAAACTGCGCGGTGCATACGAAGCTGGCGTCCTGACAGGAAAAGGGATTGGCTATGGAGGAAGTCTTGGCCGCAAAGAAGCAACAGGATATGGCACGGTCTACTTTGTGGAAGAAATGCTCAAAGACGCAGGCGCAAGCTTTAATGGCAGCACTGTTGTTGTATCTGGTTCTGGAAATGTATCCATTTATGCGATGGAAAAAGCTATGCAGCTTGGGGCAAAGGTTGTAGCATGCAGCGACTCCAACGGCTATATTTATGATAAAGATGGCATCAATCTTGCGACAGTTAAACGTTTAAAAGAAGTCGAGCATAAACGAATCAGCGAATATGTAAACGAATATCCTGATGCTATTTATATGGAAGGATATACTGGAATTTGGTCCATTCCTTGTGATATCGCCTTGCCATGTGCGACGCAAAATGAAATTGATGAAAATTCTGCCGCTCTGTTAGTTTCAAATGGCGTGAAAGCAGTTGGGGAAGGCGCTAATATGCCATCTACACTAGAAGCAATCGATATCTTTTTAGACAATAACGTGTTGTTTGCACCAGCGAAAGCAGCAAATGCAGGGGGCGTTGCTGTATCAGCATTAGAAATGGCGCAAAACAGTGCAAGACAGTATTGGACATTAGAAGAAGTGGACGGCAAACTCCACGATATTATGAAAAATATTTACACAAAAAGCAAACAAGCAGCACAAGAGTACGGTGCAGCAGGCAATCTAGTTATTGGCGCAAACATCGCAGGATTTGTTAAAGTTGCCGATGCCATGATTGAGCAAGGAATTTGATTTTTGACTGTCTAATATCGTCGTTTTTTTTCGAATAATCGATAAATCGGGAAAAGTGAAAATAAATTATGCAAAAAAGTAGATAAAACGGCAAAACTGATTAAAAATGGTACAAAAAAGAAGAAAAATTACCTAACTGATTATCAAATGTACCAATAGCAAATATATGCCACAACTTATTTATTAAATGAAGAAAAAAGAATGATTCTCTCACACATTCCTGAGAGAATCGTTCTTTTTTCCATTCACAACACTTTATTTTTATTATAAATATCAAACGCGACGGCAAAAAGGAGCACGAGACCTTTGATTGCTTGCTGCCAGTCAATGCCAAGGCCGATGATGCTCATGCCATTGTTCATCACGCCCATAACGAGTCCGCCGACAATGGCGCCGCCGACTGTACCGATGCCGCCATAAGCACTAGCCCCCCCAATAAAACAAGCAGCAATGGCATCGAGTTCAAAAAGATTGCCGGCTTTTGGAGTGGCAGCATTTAACCTTGCCGCAAAGATCAATCCGGAAAGAGCAGAAAGAACCCCCATATTGACAAATACCCAAAAGGTTACTTTTTTCGTTTTGATTCCTGACAGACTTGCCGCTTTCTCATTGCCCCCAATCGCATATACATGGCGGCCGAGGATGGTTTTTTTCATCACAAAACTGTACAGCAAAATCAGCGCAAATAATATAATTAAGATCGTTGGAATTCCTTCATAGGTCGCGAGGATATACATAAAAACATTCAGCAGAATAACCATTGCGATAAGCTTAACGGCAAATAAACCTTTCGAAGACACGGCGAACTGATAACGAAGCTGAGTTTTGCGCAGGCGCATTTCGCTGATGATATAAATAATCGAAAATAAAATGCCAATTGCAATTGTCATTAGATGAAGTGTGCTCCCCCCAAACAGATCGGGGATAAAGCCGGAGCTCATATCTTGAAAGCTTTTCGGATAGGGTGCAACAGATTGTCCTTTTAAGACAAGCATCGTTAACCCTCGAAACAAAAGCATGCCAGCGAGTGTCACGATAAAAGCGGGAATTTTCACATAAGCAATCCAGAAGCCTTGCCATGCCCCAATTAATCCCCCAAGCAGCAATGACAATAAAATAGCAAAAGGTACGCTCATCCCATGATTAATGATCAGAATTCCTGATATTGCTCCAACAAACGCAGCAACAGAACCGACCGACAAATCAATATGACCCGTAATAATTACAAGCACCATGCCAATCGCAAGAATTAGAATATAACTATTTTGCAAAATTAAGTTGGTGATATTTAAAGGCCTAAGCAGAATTCCTTCTGTTAAAAACTGAAACAGCAGCATAATCAAGACTAACGATGTAAACATGCCATATTGACGAAGATTATGTGTAAGCAAATATAAAATTTGTGCGACTTTACCTTTTGGTTGTTCTTGCAGTGGCAAACCTGGTTTCACCTTCTTCTCCCCCTAATCTCTAGTCATATATTTCATTAGATTTTCTTGCGTTGCCTCGTTCTTGGAAAGTTCGCCAGTGATTTTGCCTTCGCTCATCACATATACTCTATCGCACATGCCTAACAGCTCAGGCAATTCTGATGAAATAAACAAGATTCCTTTTCCTTCCGCAGCTAAAGTATGAATAATCGTATAAATTTCGTATTTGGCGCCAACATCAATGCCTCTTGTTGGCTCATCAAGCATAAGAATATCTGGATCTGTTAATATCCATTTGCTGAGCACAACCTTTTGCTGATTGCCGCCGCTTAAATTGCCTGTTTTCTGCAAGATGCTTGGACTTTTTATATTCATTTTGCTCCGGAAGTTCTCCGCTTCTGCCACTTCCTTCTGCTCATTAATGACAAACCTTTTCGATAATTTTTTTAAGTTGGATAAGGAGATATTTGTTTTAACATCTTCTATTAATATCAATCCGTCATTTTTGCGGTCTTCTGTTACATAAGCGAGCCCTTTGAAAATAGCATCGGCCACGTTTTTTATGGCTAGTTCTTTGCCGTTTTTGTACAGTGCCCCTGTAATTTTTGTTCCAAAGGACCTGCCGAAAATGCTGCGCGCAAGCTCTGTTCTTCCAGAGCCCATTAATCCAGCAATGCCGACAATTTCTCCTTTTTTCACTTGAAGATTAATAGATTTTAAGATTTCTCGTTCCCCTTGGAAAACATGCCAATCCCTTACTTCCAATATCGTGTCTCCAATTGTTGGCACACGGGTAGGATAACGATTCGTCAAATCTCTCCCTACCATTCCTTTAATGATTCGATCTTCTGAGATTCCGCCTTTCACCTCTAATGTTTCGATTGTTTTGCCGTCACGGATAATCGTAATATGATCGGCGACTTTGGCAATCTCATTGAGCTTGTGGGAAATCATAATGCTTGTCATCCCCTGCTTTTTAAACTCAAGAAGCAGATTTAAGAGATTGCTAGAATCCTCTTCATTAAGTGCTGCCGTTGGTTCGTCCAGTATCAACAGCTTCACCTTTTTTGCTAGTGCTTTAGCAATTTCCACCAGCTGCTGTTTGCCGACTCCAATAGAGGAAATCCGTGTATTTGGATCTTCTTCTAACCCCACCAGCTTTAGAAGCTCTCGCGTTTTCAGCACGGTTTCATTCCAGTTGATGACCCCATGCTTTTTAATTTCATTGCCTAAAAAAATATTTTCTGCAATCGACAAGTCAGGAATTAATGCTAATTCTTGATGGATAATCACTATTCCTTTCGATTCGCTGTCTCGGATATCTTTAAACTTGCATTCCTCTTCATTAAAATAAATAGCTCCATTATAAGTACCATGTCCATACACACCACTTAACACTTTCATTAATGTCGATTTTCCTGCACCATTTTCCCCACATAATGCATGGATTTCTCCCTCTTGTACGGATAAATTAACATCATCCAATGCTTTAACACCGGGAAACTCTTTTGTAATATGTTTCATTTCCAATATCGCTGCCATTGTCACCGCCCCTTAAAAATAGAGAAGGGCCTCTGTTTGACAGCTTCATACGAAACCACTTACCAAACAGAAGCTATTTCTTTATTTACTTAACTCTGATTCACTATAATAGCCGCTATCAATGACAATTTCTTGGTAATTGGTTTTATCGACAGAAACCGGCTCTAAAAGATAAGCAGGCACCACTTTTACACCATTGTCATATGTTTTTGTATCATTTACTTCCGCTTCTTCCCCTTGAAGAACAGCTTGTGTCATTTCCACTGCTTTTTTGGCCAGCTCTCTCGTATCTTTAAACACTGTTTGGGTCTGCTCATCGTTCATTATCGATTTCACACTCGCAAGTTCTGCATCTTGCCCTGTTACCACTGGCAGAGGCTTGTCAGTTGTCCCATAGCCTACACCTTTTAGGGAAGACAAAATGCCAATGCTGATGCCATCATATGGAGAAAGAACCGCATCAACGCGATCTTTTGTATAATGTGCGCTTAATAAGTTATCCATGCGCGCTTGTGCAGTGGCTCCGTCCCAACGCAATGTAGCGCCTTGCTTAAACTCTGTCTGTCCGCTTTTTACTATTAATTTGCCAGAATCCATATAAGGCTCTAATACACTGATTGCCCCGTCAAAAAAGAAATAGGCATTGTTATCATCAGGTGAACCGCCAAACAGTTCCATATTAAATGGCCCTTTTCCGTCCTTTAATCCTAATTTATCGACAATATAGCTTCCTTGCAGCACACCCACTTGGAAGTTATCAAATGTAGCATAATAGTCGACATATTCGCTTTTTTTGATTAAGCGGTCATAGGCAATAACTTTAATATCTTGTTTATGGGCTTTGTCTAACACATTTGTCAGCGCCTCCCCGTCAATGGCGGCAATTACGAGTACATCCACACCTTTTGTAATCATATTTTCAATTTGAGACACTTGGTTTTCCACCACATCTTCTGCATATTGAAGATCCACTTTATAGTCTTGCTTTTCAAATTCCTGTTTCATATATTTGCCGTCACTGATCCACCGCTCCGAAGATTTTGTCGGCATGCTGATGCCTACATATCCTTCCTCTTTGCCCCCACTTCCACCACCGCTTGAACAAGCAGCCATGGAAAAAACTAATACAAGTACAAATAGTAATGCGAAAAACTTTTTCATCCTTTCCCCCAACCCTTCTTGTTTAGTTAGCTAAAGTATACGCTTACATTTTTTAAAAAATAAGTTTGTCATGGTGGCAAGCCCCATTATTAACTGTATGTACATCTATTTTTGATTATGCTGAAAATTTGTACGTACAAAATTGATTTTTAGGAATGGAGATGGATTTAGAAGAGTGTTTCGTTTTCTAGTAGATTTGTATGCATTTTGCTTATGAACTTAGTAGAGAGAGGAAGGGGAGGTATTCCTAGAGGATTATTTTTTATAATAGGGGGTAAGAGCTTTCCCTCACTTGATATCGCCTGTTTTCTTGAGGGTGCAGGCGTCAAATCCTGCTGTCAGCAACTCTTCGTTTTGGGGATAGCCTTCTTCACCGAGGTTTTCTTCTGTAATATAGGCTGCTAAGTATTCTGGACTTTCTAGCACTTTATGAAAAGTTTCTTCTCCCTGGATGATGAGCCATCCGCAAAAATAGTCAAAAGTATCGTCAGAACAGCCGTCCATCAATAAATAAGCTGCAGCCCATAAGCGAGATTGGTAGCTTTCCTGTTGGAATGTTTGAAAATAATACTCAAGATCGACAATCTCGGCTACTTCTTTTTGTGCTAATGTTTCAGTCAGCCACTCTATTGGCTCTTCCTGCTTATTTGATTGTTCTATTAGCTGCCAAAATTGTTGTTTATTCATTTATTTTTCCTCCTCGTATGAGTTTGCGGTGAAATTATTGCTGCCTCTATTTTATTTTCCACATTGCTGAAGATTATCCTATAAAAAGCCCCTATTTCCTTTTTGAATGGAGATAGGGGCTGCTTTTTATTAACTTTTCATTTTTTATTATCGACTTTTTAGATTTTTTATCAACTTTTGCTCTTTTTTTATCAACTCACTATGTGAAGCTCTCTTTTTTATTAACTTCTGCTCTCTTTTTATCAACTTTTGCTCTTTTTTTATCGAATTTCCGATTTTTTTATCGACTCACTATGGGGAGCTCTCTTTTTTATTAACTTCTGCTCTTTTTTTATCAACTCACTATGTGAAGCTCCCTTTTTTTATCGGCTAGGGGTCCAACTCTTATAAATAAAGGCAGCTCGTCTACTTGCAGAGCTGCCTTTTCTCTTTATTTTGCTTTTATTTCTTCTTCTGTTACCCACTTGTGATTGGTGACTTTTTTCCCGCCGTTTGTTGGAGTGTAATCCACCATATAGACAGTCGTTTTTTCGGATGATTCTATTTCAGCAGTTGCGCCTTTCATGCCTTCCATATGATCTGCAAGTAAGGTTACTTTTGTTCCAGGGGCCAATGTTTTATGGCCGGCATCTTCCATTTCTTCTTGGATGACCCATTTATGATTATCGACTCTTTTTCCGCCATTTGTTGGAGTATAACTTACAACATACGCGGTTGTATCGAAAGAACTTAAAACTGTTGCTTCTGCTCCCTTCATGCCTTCCATATGATCCGCTTCAATGATGATGCTGCTTCCATCCATATATGTTGGACTTTTTGCTGGTTCAAGGTTGTCCGGCAGTTCAGCAGAGTTTGTATGTGTATGCTCATTTTCACTGCTTGTTTCCGTCTCTTTTTTGTTATCTGTACATGCTATTATGGAAAAAACAAACAGAATAGCAATAAAAGCGACAGCTATTTTTTTCATTTTTGTTCCTCCTTTGCTGTTAATTAGTTTTATCACAAGAGGAGGAAGTTTAAACATTACCATCGTTTTTTATAAAAAATATACAATAGCTGCTCTTTCGCTAGAAGATAATTTTTTGCCTATCTATCCATCAATGGAGTTCTTGCTGCCCATTAAATGGGGATAACATTTTAATTTCGGAATAATATTTTTCTTCTATTTTCGAATGATTGATGGCATCGGGCAGTCTTTTTATTTCTAAACATAAAATCAACTCATTTTGATTTGTCAGCTTGTATATCACTTCCATACTTAAATTTTCTGGGTATCCTTCTTCTCCATCCATACTCAAATAAGAAAATCTAAGTACTGCCTCCTTTTGATTTTTGATTATTTTCGCTCCCCATATTACCTTATCGAAATCTTTCAAACTTCTAAGAAGATGATTGCTGTTGTTTTTTTCTGAAAACCTGTCATTTTTTTCATCGATAGTAAACTTGGCATTATTAGTATGTCTTTCAGCCGATCTCAAAACAGGAGAAGGCTCCGTATAATCTGCAATAGAATCGAACTCTGCAGCCACCTTTTCGATTCTCCCTTTATGGTCTGGCACCAATACCTTTGTAATAATGCAACCATAATCAAGACAAGTTACTTCCATACCGTTGTCATTCATTAGTGTATAAGAAGTAATGGCCTGGCCTCTCAGCACCACAAAATGTTCTTGCAAAATTCTCATAACAACCACTCCTATCCATTTGAGGTCTAAGACTCTACTAATACTTCTTCCCCTTCTTTTTAAATTACTAACGTCTGCTTGGTTTTATCGACTATATATAAAAGATAAGCTGCTGATTATAGCAAAAAAATTAAATAGATTAGCAGAAAAAATCTACTAATCCTCTTGAATTCTAGTATTTCATTACTTTAAATCTATACATTGTCTGCGAAGAAAATGGTTTCTCCGGTCTTAAAACGATGTCTCCAAAATCTTCGAAATGGCTGGCACCTGGCAAGGCTTGTGTTTCTAAGGTAACACCACTGTATTTTTTAACTGGATAACCATCGATATCAAAATTTCCTTTTAACTTATTGCCTGAGTAAACGACAACTGAATCCGCATCTGTATACATATAGACAGTGCGCCCGCTTTTCTCATCTGAAAGAATCGCATCTGGCATATTTTCTGTATGAGAAAGTAAAAATGGATGGTCATATCCTTTTGTTAGCTGGATTTGTTCGTCATCGTCTTCTACTGCTCGGCGAATCGGCGTTGGAGTTGTTAAATCAAAAATAGTACCCGCAGACGGTAAAATTCCGCCTATAGGTAAAGAGTCCTCCTGAAGGGGAATATAGGCATTGCTATTGATAAAAAGATGATGATCCAAAATGGTATTCCTTACAGAGCCCGTTAAATTAAAGTAAACATGATTGGTTGGATTATAAAGCGTTGGTTTATCTGTTTCTGCATAGTAATCAATCACCCACTCATTATTATTTGTAAGGGTGTAAGTGGTAGTAGCCTTAAGCGTTCCTGGATAACCATTTTCCCCATCTGGACTAATAGAACGAAAAATAAGCGAAGCACTGCTTTTGCCAACACTCGTTTCTACATCCCAGATCTTCTTGCTGAAATTATCTTTTCCCCCATGAAGCTGATTATTTCCTTCATTTTTATCTAAATAAAATGTTTCCCCATCTATTTCAAATTGAACATCTGCTATCCGTCCAGCTACTCGCCCGACATGTGCTCCAAAATATGGCGAGTAGTTTAAGTAGTCCTCTAGATTTCGAAAACCTAAACTAATATTCTCCGCTTTCCCCTCTGCATCTTTCATTTCAATAGAAGTAACAATCGCCCCATAGTTTAAGGCTCTAATAATCATGCCGTTATCATTTTCAAGAACATATTCCCATACTTCTTTATTTCCAAGCTGTCCAAAAACCGTATGTGTGATCTGCACCTTCTGCATCGTCCTTTCGTTATGTTGCTAGTTAATCCATTTTCCTTCTCTAATTGAAATCGATTTATATGTTACAATAATCTAATTTTTTTATGAGATTGCTTATAAAAAACTGTCCAGAAAGTCAAACTCTACCTTTCTGGACAGCAATTCATAGAAATATGCTTCTCTATTTACTTTTTCATTTTTAATACAAAAACTTCGTAAGGCTTCATAAATGCTTCTCCCGCTAATACTCTCTCGGACAATAAATCAATATATTCATTAACAGCTTTTATCTTTTGGACTCGCTCCGTAAAATTCATCACAAAATAGTATTTATCATCTTCTGATTCTCTAATTTGAATGGACACACCCTCTTCATGAAGAATACCCATGTTTTCTCCTACGGAAAGCTGTTTTATTAATTCATCGTAGAAATCATCTAAAAAGGCCTGTTCTGTTCTTGCCCCAATATAATAGGCCGTTCCTTTTCCTAATTGATTTTTGACAACTGCCGGCTGTCCTTTATAAAAATCCATTTCATAATTCGCAAGTGCTTGTGCCTGTTTATTCTCAAAAATGCTACAATAATCTCTCACTTCATACACTTTGTCTTTAAAAACAATTGCATTCCGATCTTTCGGATAAAGGGTATCTGTCTCTTTGACATCAATCCCAAAGATAGCTTGAAGATCCTTTGGCCATCCTGACAAATAAGTTAAATCGGTTTCATTTACAAGCCCGCTTATATACGAACTCACCAAAGTACCGCCAGCTTCTACATACTCACGAAGCTTTTTCATCATTTCTTCCGGCATCATATAAAGCATAGGAGCAATCACTAAACTATATTGGCTTAGATCTTGTTCAGGTGTAACAATATCAACTGATATATCCTTTTTCCAAAAACTTTTATAATGCTTTTGCAATGTTTGCGGATATTGTTTGGTTTGATTAGAAAAGCCTTGAGCATCATTTAGTGCCCAATTATTCTCCCAATCATATAGAATTGCTACTTTTGCATGTTTCATAGAATTCTTTACTTCGGCAATTTTTTCTAAAGCATCTCCTACATTTGCTACATCCTTAAATACACGATTATGTTCACTATTATCATGATCAACTACAGCTCCATGAAATTTCTCCGAAGATCCTCTTGATTTTCGCCATTGAAAATAGAGAACACTGTCCGATCCATGGGCAATAAATTGCATAGAAGACAGCAAATGCATCCCCGGACGTTTCGCCTTATTCACATCATGCCAGTTTACTCCACTTGGCGTACATTCCATAATAAGAAAAGGCTGTTTCTTTAATGATCGGTATAAATCATTAATAAATCCTACTTTTACAGCCAAGTCTTGGGTTTCTTCCCAATCATTATGCCAGGCAGGATAACAATCCCAGCTCACTATATCAACATGTTTAGCAAATTCACTATAATTTAAGCTTTGAAACGGAATAAGATCATGTGTATCTGCCATGAAGTTGGTTGTTATCGGAATATCAGGCGTCATTTCTCGCAATGGCACAATCTCTTGTTGGTAAAAATCGATTGTTTGGGCAGTAACAAAGCGCTTCCAATCCAAATTCAAACCATGCACTGCGTTTTCACCAATGGAAGACGGGGACTCTATTTGAGACCAATCACTGTATGTATGACTCCAAAAAGGTCCCCACCAAGCTTTATTCACATTCTCAAGATTTGCATATTTCGTTTGCAGCCAGCTTCTAAAATTCTCCTGGCATAATTCACAGTGGCAATCTCCTCCATATTCATTTGATATATGCCACATCAAAAGTGCAGGATGATTTCCATATCGTTCTGCTAATTTCCGATTAATAATCCCCACTTTTTCTCGATAAATAGGCGCTGAAAAACAATGATTATGCCTGCCCCCATGATGCATTTTCATTCTATTTTCTGTTGTTCTTAATACTTCCGGATATTTATTAGACAGCCACGCTGGTCTTGCCCCGCTTGGAGTAGCCAAAATTACTTTTCCGCCAATCTCCTGAATATTAGAAAAAACTTCATCCAGCCATTCAAATTGGAATTCCCCTTCTTTCGGTTCCAAAGCACTCCATGCAAATATTCCTAAAGTAAAAGTATTGGTTTTCGATAACTTCATTAACCTTACATCATCTTTTAGGATTTCTGGATAATCCAGCCATTGATCAGGATTATAATCCCCTCCGTGAAGCAATCTCGTTTCCTTTATTTTGTTTATCATTACTATCCCTCCATATCATTATCCTTTTGTTCCGCCCGCAGTTAATCCCGATACAAAATGTTTCTGAAGCGCTAAAAATACTAGTGCTACTGGAATGCTGATTAAAATGGCTCCTGCAGCAAATGTGGTATAGCTGGCGCCCATTTTATCGCTTACTAATTTATACAAACCAATTGGCAGCGTATAATATTCTGGATTTCTCAGAATAACAGATGAAATAGCGAAATCTCCTAATGGAGCAGTAAATCCATTCATGGCAACTACCGCTAGCATCGGCCTCGATAACGGCATAATTATTCTCAAGAAAATCCTCGTATTGCTGGCGCCATCTATTTTTGCACTTTCATCTAAATCTAAAGGAATGGAGTCCATATATCCTTTCATCAAATACGTATTCATCGGAATTTGTCCACCTACGTATATCAATATCAACAGCCAATGGCTATTTATTAAGCCAAGCATCTGCGCCAATACAAAAATGGCGATTAATGCGGAAAACTGTGGAATCATTTGCAGCAGCAAAAATAGCATTAAACCATTTTTCCGACCTTTAAACCGGAACCGAGAAAAGGCATAGGCTGTAAAAGAAACAGAAATCAGGGAAAATATCATGGTAAGAATACTAATTTTTACAGAGTTGAAATACCATTTTTGATAGTATAAGGTTCCCTCATTAGCAAAAAGCCTTGTATAATGATCTACCGTTGGATTTTTCGGAAAAATACTGGTGCTTATTAAGCTATTGCCTGGGTTAAAACTTGCACCAATTGTCCAAATTAACGGATAAATGATGGCCACACAAACAAAAATCAATAAAAGGTAGGAAAACGTCATGCGGACTGTCCTTTGTTTTTTGATGCTAGAATGTTTTATCCCCATTACGCTACCTCCTTAAATGACTTTGTTCTTCTAAATTGCCATAGTGCTATCCCAATAACAAATATGGATAATAAAATAGTAAGTGCAGCTGCTAAGGCATATTGACTGGATTGCATGGTCAGCTTATAGATCCATGAAACCAAAATATCGGTGCCTCCTGCAGTTGAACTCGGCAGTGCCGGCCCGCCCGAATTAAATAGATAAATAATATTAAAGTTATTAAAATTGAAAGTATATTGTGTGATAATAATCGGCGCCATCGAATATAGCACCAAAGGCAAAGTTATATTCTTAAACTTTTGAACAGCTGTTGCTCCATCAATCGTAGCAGCCTCATACAAATCTTCAGAAATTGATTGCAAAATCCCTGTTGTAACAATAAAGATATAAGGAAATCCCAACCAGCCTTGTATTAGCAATAATGCTAATCGAGTCCAATTCGGACTAGTCATCCACGGAATTCCATCTATACCAAAAAAGGCTAAGATAGAGTTATTGATTGCTCCAAAACTATCATTAAACATGCCCGCAAACACTAGAATCGTAACAAATCCTGGTACTGCCCATGGCAAAACTAATATTGTTCGAAATAACTTTTTATAACGAAGTTCTTTTTGATGTACAACAACCGCCAAAAATATGCCAATTGCTACTTGAAGAGTAGAAGCAACTAATGTCCAAATCAGTGTCCAGCCAAGCACATCAAAAAAAGTGGAGCGCCAAATATCTACAGTAAAAATCTTTTTAAATGTTTCTAGCCCCACCCAATCTACCAGATTAGCAGGTGCAGAATGGTATAAATCATAATTTGTAAAAGCTAGCGCAAAACAGAATAAAATAGGAAAAATAACAGAAAAAACCAATAAAACAAACGCGGGGCTAGTAATTAAATAAGGATATCCTTCATGAAGAAGTGTTTGATATTGTTCTTTAATAGAATCTAATTCAAATCCCATATCTCTTTTTCTTCCATTACTATATGCATCACGCAAATTCAAATAATAGAAAAGCAGTCCAAATGACAATACAATGACAGCAATCAAACCCTCTGCCAGCAAAAATATCGAATTATCGCGAGGAACTTCTTCACCAAGTGTAACAATTCCCCATAATCCCATATTAAATAAATCTTTAAACACTACAATAAATGCTAAAAAGAAAAGAAAAAAGAGTGATCCTTTTAGTTTCTGCTTATTATAAAGTTGCCCAAATCCCGGAATGATAGATAACAATAATGCTTTTTTAGCATGTTGGTATTGTTTTTTTATTTCAGGGGAATAATTAATCATATTTTCACCTCATTATGGAAAAGGGACATTTTTTTGACTGACCAAATGTAAAAACGTCCCTTTTTTTCTTTTACTTGCCGCTATTCGCTTCGATTGTCCCTTTAATTGTATCGACCGCTGTAGAAAGTGCTTGTTTAGGTTTTGATTTTCCGCTGGCAATTGTTTGCAATGCAGAGTCGATCGGTTTCCAAACAGCATCCATTTCTGTAATGCCAGGCGTTAATTCAGAGTACTGTGACTGATCAGCAACAGCCTTTGCACTTTCACTTTCCGTAATGGCAGCATCCTCAGCTAATGATTTGACTGCAGGCACTTCTTTCGTCTTTTCATATCTCGTTTTAGAATTTTCTTCATTGGTTAAATATTCAACTAATTTTTCAGCTAATTCTCCGTTTTTGCTATAGGTGCTTACATTATAGCTTTTCACTCCAATAAATGATCCCATATGTTCGCCGTTTGCCAATAGCGGCAGCTCTGTTACGCCATAATCAATTCCCGCTTCTTTATAAGGCTCTAAATTCCATGGACCAGAAATAACAGCTGCTGCTTTTCCTTCTGTAAATAAAGAATCTAATACATTAATTCCTTGTTCTCCAATAATTCCTGATGGAAATAATTCATCTTTATAGAATTTAGAAATATATTCTGCTCCCTCAATCGCGCCCTTATTATTTAATCCAATATCTGACGGATTATATTTCCCTCCACTGTCTTTTCCAAATACATAACCACCATATCCGCTTAATACACCTTGCGCATAATATATTTGATCCCAGAGTGCCAATAACCCATATTTTCCATCTTTTGTATTTTCTTTTGAATAGTTATACCATTCTTCTGTTGTTTTTGGTAAATCTTCTTTGCTGATTAACGCTTTGTTATAATATAAAACCGTCGTTTCTATTGCTTTTGGCAGTCCATATACCTTTTTGTCCACTATCTGTGACTCCATTGCAGATTCTGTATACATTTGTTGAAGGCTGTCATCAACACTTAATTCCTTTAATACTCCTTCCGTTACAGCTGTTCCTATTTGATCACCAGGAATGGTTATTACATCTGCACCCGTTCCTGCCGGACCATCTAATCGCAAATCTTCCAGTTGATCTGCATACGCTTTTTCTTCCACTTTAATTTTCACATTATTTTCTTCTTCGAATTTTTTAACTGCGTCTTCGATACCCTTTGATTTACTTTGGTCTTCCCAAACTAGCAAATCATACTCGGAATTACTTTTATTATTGGAAACGCTATTAGAACTATCATTTGAAGGACCACATCCTACCAAAGTTAAAGCCAAAGAACTACTTAATAGTAATGTTGAAATTTTCTTTTTCATCACTTATCCACCCTTTGCTTATTCAATTAAACTGAAAACGTTTTCTAGATTAAGAATACTACACGAGTGTTTTTTTGTAAA
Organism: Niallia nealsonii; assembly: GCF_002835805.1. Classification (GTDB taxonomy): domain Bacteria; phylum Bacillota; class Bacilli; order Bacillales; family Cytobacillaceae; genus Niallia; species Niallia nealsonii. Next base: position 65,587 of record NZ_PISE01000020.1, read on the forward strand.
TATATTTAGTAATATTTTTTATCGAAAAAGTATAAAACAACACTATATTTATTTATCTTTTTCTTTAAATACTACTCATCATTATTTCTTATCAAGGGAAAATAATTTAGTAAAAAACATTACTAAATTATTTTAATATGGTATATAATAAACAAAGGATTTATTTGAGGGGGATTTTATGGCTACGATTAAAGAAATCGCAGAAAAATCAGGTTTTTCTGCATCAACAGTTTCCAGATTATTAAATAATGACCATACACTTTCTGTTACTGCCGAAACAAAAAAGAAAATCTTCGATACAGCGGTGGAACTTGGATATGACAGAAAAAATATTCTTCCTCTTATTGAAAAAGTTGCTCTTCTTTACTGGATTACAGATAGAGAAGAATTAGAAGACGTTTATTTTAAACAGATGCGACTAGAGTTAGAAAAAAATGCCCGTGAAAATAATATCGAATTGCTTTTATATAAACACGATGATGGCATTAAAAGCATCCCTAACAATATTTCAGGATTTATTGCAATTGGCGGATTTTCGACTAAAGAAATTCAAGCATTAAATAAAAAAACAAATTATGGTGTATTTATTGACTCAAATCCAGCTCCAGATCTATTTGACGCTGTTTTGCCAGACATTGCAAGGATTACCAAAAAGGCAATTGACTATTTTCAGAAGGAAGGACACAAAAAGATTGGTTTTATTGGTGGGACGTATCATAATCCAGATACAGGTCAAGATGATATGGATATTCGGGAAAAGACATTCCGCTCTTATTTGCAAGAATTAAATATATTTGAGGAAAAATATGTATTTGGAGAAAAACACTTTTCTGTTCAAGATGGCTATAGCATTGCACAAAAAGCTATCAATAGCTTAAAAGAAGATTTGCCGACTGCTTTTTTTATTGCATCAGATCCGATAGCAGTTGGCAGCTTGCAGGCATTTAATGAATTTAATATAGCTGTTCCAAATAGAGTGAGCGTTATTAGTGTTAACAATATTAGTGTTACAAAATATGTTTCTCCTCCATTAAGCACTTTTCATATTGATATTCCTGAACTTTGCAAAACCGCTATTAAACTTTTGCTTGAACAAATAGTTGAAAATAGAAAAATGCAGAAAACCGTTTTGCTTAACTCAGAGTTAATCTTACGCAAAAGTACTAAATAAGCTATCCCCGCTAGATATCTAGCGGGTTGTTTTTATACCATATAGAAAAAATGCAATAAACTGCAAAATTCCCCTCCTAAAATACTGATAACACCATCATCAACGCCATTCCCCACATGATTACAGCAGAAATTTTATTTAATAGAACAAGCATATTTCCCTGTTTATCTACTTTTCCGATTATTTTTCCGAGAATGGCAAGAGCAATAAACCAAATCCACGATACTATCACGCACAGAATCGTAAAAACGGTTTTCTCCGTCCCGCTATAAAGCAAAGAGTTTGTACCGATAACACCAATTGTGTCCATAATGGCATGGGGATTAAGCAAAGAGACAGACATGGCAAAGATTATCTGCTTTCTTGCTGTGAATGTTTTCTGGGGCTCCTCTCCTTGACTCGGTTTGCTTTTCCACATCACATAGCCCATATAAATTAAAAAGCAAACGCCTCCGACAAGAAGAATTGTTTTTAAAATCGTTACTTTCAATAAAATTACAGACACGCCAAGCACAGCAAGACAAATTAAAATGGTGTCGCAAAGTGAAGCGGTTATTACGGCAGGCATAGCCTTTTTAAACTTTTGCTGTACTGCTCCTTGGTTAAAAATAAATAAGTTCTGCACACCTAATGGCAGAATTAAGCCTAATGCTAAAATAAATCCATGGATTCCTGCTTGTATCAATCTACTTTCCTCCTGTTCTAAAAAACAGTCTATAAAAATGGCCAGATTTTGTCTCCAACCAATTGGATGGGAAAGAACCCAACCAATACGTTATAATGATGAAAAAAAGAGGAAGCATAAATATGAAAAAAAAAGAAAACTGGATTCCAAATAAGCAATCTTCCATCCCTCTCTATCAGCAAATCTATGATTATATCAAAATAAAAATTATTCGCGGCGAATGGCCTGTTGGGTTTAAACTGCCTGCGCAAAGGGAGCTTGCTGGATTATTTCAAGTAAACAGAAGCACTGTTGTATATGCATTGGATGAGTTGGCAGCAGATGGATTCCTACTGTCCAAGGTAGGAAAAGGCACAACGGTACTGAACAACTCATGGAGCTTGCTTTCGGCCGTGCCTCCTCCTGACTGGAAAGCATATGTAGAAGCAGGAACCTATCAGCCTAATCTGCCAACCGTTCAAGAGATTAACAAAGGTGAGTTTCTCCCAGGCATTATTCGGCTTGGTACAGGAGAGCTATCGCCTGATTTGCTGCCTTCACAGATGGTGCAAATGACTTTTATGCAGGAAAAGGCCGCAGAGATTTCTTTAAACTATCCAGAGCCCAAAGGAGAAATATCTCTAAGAAATGCTCTTAGCAGCTATTTAGCTAAGAGAGGAATTCAAGCTTCCTCCTCCTCCATCTTAGTTGTTTCTGGCGGCATTCAGGCATTACAGCTTATTTCGTTAGGATTATTGCCATTTGGCTCTACCATTTTGCATGAAGCTCCCTCGTATTTGCATTCTATCCAGGTTTTTCAATCAGCTGGCATGAAATTAACTGGTGTTCCAATGGATGATAGAGGCGTACTTGTTGATGCCATTTCCAGGTTAAAAAGACAGCATCAGGCGGCTTTATTCTATACAAATCCTTCTTTTCATAATCCAACAGGAAGTACGATGATTTTAGAGAGAAGGCAGGAATTATTAGCACTAGCAGCAAAGGAAAGAATGCCAATTATTGAGGATGACGTATATGGGGATCTATGGTTTGATACACCCCCTCCACCGACATTAAAGGAGCTTGATAAAGGCGGAAATGTTTTATATGTCGGAAGCATGTCCAAAGTGCTTGGACCAGGTTTGCGCATTGGATTTATCGCCGGTCCCGAATCTGTTATTAATCGGCTTGCTGATATTAAAATGCAAACCGATTATGGTTCTAGCACTTTATCACAGTTTTTGGTGGCTGAATGGTTATCAAATGGTTTTTATGAGAACTATATAAAAAATTTACGAAGAGAACTAAAGAACAGAAGAGATTTCACGTTAAATTTATTAAATCTATATATGAAAGACCTTGCTGTTTGGCATATTCCACAGGGAGGGTTTTATATTTGGCTTTCTATTCTCCCCACTATTCCAATGGGGGTTTTATTTGAAAAGGCCAGAAAGAAAGGAATTTTGCTTAACCTTGGGATTATTTATGACCATTACAGTCAGCGGCATCTGCGTCTTTCTTATTCCTACGCCAGACCTGAACAGCTAGAAGAAGGAATCATAGCATTAGCGCAAATGATACTTAGCTTAGCTAAATAACCGGATGATGAGAAAAGAACACTTTTTTTCAAGGATGAAGTTGACCATGTAGTGCACCACACAGTTTATGATGAAGCAGGGGGAAAATGATTGTACAAGATTAGTGATTTTGCAGACATGACTGGATTAACAAAAGAAACCTTACGTTATTATGCGGATATTAAATTACTTGAACCCGCTTATATTGATCCGAACAATAACTATCGCTACTATGATGATGGCTGCTTCTTTCTCGCAATCTTATTAATCAAATTAAAAAGATTAGGTTTTACCATCCAGGAAATGACTTCTGTTATGAGGGATGAATCATTTGCAAACTTAGAGGAACTGCTATTGCAGAAAAAAAATAAAATACAATCACAAATTGATAATCTTTATCTTCAAATAGAAGAAATTGATGCATTTCTCGAATCTGGAAAGGAGGAAACGGAATGATTGAATGGAAAGAGGAAACTATTATTAAAACAAATATAGAAAAGGTATGGAGTTTATTTTTTGATAAGAATATTAAAAGAATTATGCCAAAGGTAGAGGAACATCAATTGGTGGAGAAAAAGGAAACGGAAGCAGGCGCCAAACATAAACAGACCTACCGGGAAGGACATCGGCTAGAGACATATATTGTAGAAACACTCGCTTATGAGGATTTGGCTGACAAAAAGCATAAGCAAATTAGTTTTGTTTTAGGAAAGGCCTTTGAAATCACCTTATCCTTTACCCTATTAAAGATAGATGAAACACATACAAAATTTATATATACAGGACAAAATAAAGGCGTTAATTTCGTTGGCAGGTCTATGCTGAAACTTGGCAGCAAAAAAAGCAATCTAAATGTCGTAAAAGAATTTATGGAAAAAGTGAACCATGAAGCAATGATTGGCTAGACTCTTGCTTTTTTGGTTGTAGGGAGCAATCCAGCCCCCTATCATTTTAAGCTGCTTTTTTTCTAATCAAACATGCGGCGATCAGCCCTACACTCAACGTTGCAGCAAGCAAAATAAACGCAATCATGTAGCTTCCTGTATGAATAAAAGCTACTGAGATGACTGGACCAAGGCTTGTTCCCGCAAATAAAATAACAGTATACATGGAAACAGCAATGCCGCCCACTTTCCCCCCTAATTGGCCGACAAGAGAAATGATGGATGGAACAGCAAGAGCAATTCCGCTCACAAATAATACACTTACAATTGTCAGCAATATAATATTGGTGGTAAGCCCCATTAGTACAAGCGATACAACGGAAAGGGATAAAGCAAAGCGGATCACGGGCAAAATATTAAATTGTTTCGCTAATGTTCCAGATAAAGGCGATAACACCATTCCCAAAATGCCGATAGCGCGAATATACAATAGCTGCTGATTGCTGTCACCAGTAGAAATTTCCGCTAAATATTGTCCTAATGTTGTATACATGCTCACAAATGACATTAATAGCACAAATGCAATCACATAACTAAGCACAATGTTTTTATTTTTAAAAATGACGCCAATTTGCTTCAGTGGTTCAAAAATATTTTTCCCTCGGTCATGGGCAACACCTGTTGGCAATAAATAAAATAGAATAAATGCTGTAAGAACATACACAACGGCAAGAAGATAAAAAACAAGATGCCAGTTAAATGCTTGGCTGATGGTGGAGCTGAATAGCTGCCCAACAATGCCTGCTACAAGAAAGCCTGTACTGATAAAACCAACCGCACCCACTTTTTTTTCATTCGGAAAAACCTCTAATGTATAGGCAAGGGCCACCGGTGAAAACGTTGCGGCTGCAAGTCCTTGCAATCCTCTTAACCCCACAAGCAAAGGGAAAGAATTTACTGTTCCAAGCAACAATGAAATGAAGCTTAAAATAAGGAGCCCCACAACAATGACATTTTTTCTTCCAAATTTTTCCGAAATAGCTCCATAGAAAAAACAGCCTACTGCAAAACCAACTGAAAAAATGCTCGACGTGATGGCTGCTTTTGACAACGATATATGTAGTGTACTGCTGAATAAACTAATCAGAGGAATACTTACATACAAACTGGACATCACTACCATTCCTGTCCACGATAAAATAACAGTCATGAGCGTATAATTATGCTCTTTTTGTAAGGATATACTTTCCATTTAATCACCTTTTCTATTTATTTGGTTCTGTTAAACGTGACTGTTAGTTTTCTCTCCAATCAACATAGCTTTAACACAGCCATTTATTTTAAAAGAATATTTACCTTTCAACCTCAAGCCTTCCCTGCATTTTGGCATTTAACTTTTTGATTACTTTTTCAAATACTTGTTTTTCTGCTGGCTCTAAATCTTGTACTATAGAAGCACAAAATGACCAATAAGTTGGCAAGACCTTATTTACTAAACTCCGCCCTTCTTCAGTAATATGTACATGTATCTTTCTTCGGTCATTTGCGCAATGGGTGCGCATAACTAGCTTTCTTTTTTCCAACCAATCAATCATAGAAGTAAGAGAAGCGCGGCTTATTCCTAAACGTTCCGCCAGGCTTGAAGGAGTTTTCTTTTTCTCCCCATACAACGTTAATAACAATAGTAAATCTAATTTGCTTTCTGTTATGCCAAAAGGCTCGAGGTCGACATCCACAGCGTCTAATATAAAATCGCTTAGCCATAGCATCAGTAATCCCGTTTGCGCATCTTGCTTTATTACTTCCTTCGATGCTGACTCGTGGATTAATTCTATATATGGTTCTATCCCGAGTGGCGGCAAGGAATCTTCTGAACCTATTTTTTTACCCATTTTTTTCGCACCTCTTATAATTAGAATATCTAACTATAATGTATTCTAACTAATTTCTAAACCATTGGCAAGGGGCAAAAATCTTTTCCGCTCCTTCCTTGGTAATGATTTGAACTCTTCTTTGAATTTGTTTATCTTTAGATTAGATAAAATTAAAGGATGGTGGATACAGTGATTAATAATTTTGATGAAATAGTCGTTCGCCGCAGCACATACTCCGTAAAATGGGATGGAGGAACAATGTTAGAGAAAATGGGGCTCACAAAAAAATATGATGAAAATACGATCCCATTATTTACAGCAGATATGGATCTGCCTGTTCCTCAAGCCTTAGTTGACGCCTTACATAAAACGGTCGATCATCGTATATACGGCTATTCTATTTTTCCTGACGAGTACTTTGAATCTATTCAATCTTGGTTTAAGAAAAGACATGATTGGGACATCAAAAAAGAAGAGATAGTCTATAGCCCTGGAACTGTTCATGCCATTAATATGGCCGTACGCGCATTTACAGAGCCTGGAGATGGTGTTATTATTCAGCGACCCGTTTATCCTCCTTTTACTTCAGCAATTGAGAAAAACGACCGTGTTGTCATTAATAATGCCCTTATTTGTGATGAGGATGGCTATTATCGAATCGACTTTGAGGACTTTGAGGAAAAAGCAAAAGAAGACTCCACCAAATTATTTATTATGTGCAACCCTCATAATCCAACAGGAAGAGTTTTTTCAAAAGAAGAACTGGAAAAATTATCGGATATCTGTCAAGTCAACAACGTGATTATTATTGCTGATGAAATTCATGGCGATTTAATCCGCCGCGATCAAGTGTTTACACCAATTGCTAAAGTCGCAAAAAGCACAGATCACCTTGTAACATGTACTGCCATTAACAAAACATTTAACGTAGCTGGACTGCATTGCACCAATATGGTGATTCCAAATCTTGCTTTACGCAATAAAATTACCGATACAATGGGTCATCAAATGGCGTCTCCTTTCACGATTGCAGCACTAATTGCCGTTTATAATGAAGGGGAACAATGGCTAGAAGACCTAAAGGAATATCTTGATGGAACAATGGAAATGGTTAAAGCATTTATGGATGAACAGATGCCGAAAGTAAAAATAACCATCCCTGAAGGCACTTATGTTATGTGGATGGACTTTAGCGCATACGGTCTTTCCGATGAAGAAATTCATGACCGCATCTACAACAAGGCAAATGTATTACTGCAAATGGGCAATAATTTTGGGGAAGAAGGAGTCAACTTCCAGCGCATTTGCGTCCCTTCCCCGCGTTCGATTATAAAAGAAGCGCTTGAGCGCATCTCCCGAGAGTTTGCCGATTTGAAATAGACAATAGGCTGAACCAATTTATTTGGTTCAGCCTATTGTGCCGAAAAAGTTTAAAAACAAAAATTTAGGCTAGACAAATGAAACGGTTCAGCCCTTTTTCACTCCAACAGGCAAGTAGTAAGAAAGATTATTCGTAATTGTTCCCCCAACACGGTAGCCAACGGCAGATGCTTTGCCATTTATTAAAAAACTTCCAATCAACAGTTTTCCTGTCTGCGGTCCTTTTTCACTTGCAAAAATCTTTTCTGGATGTTGGATATACTGCTGATATATAGGCAAATAATCTGTATAGGACTGTTCCTTTTCTGCATACGCAAGGCTGCCATTTGGATGATAAATCTCGACCGTATCTCCTTCACGGCCAAAAGCTGGTTTTTTCACATAGGCAATACTCTTTTCTAGGAAATAATCAGGCTCTAAGAAAGTCGGCAAAAAGTAGTCCTTTATCCATTGATGTTCTTCTTTTGTAAAATAGGCATGATTTTTTTGATGCAATCCCCAGATAACCGCTTGTACCGCTTTGTTCTGCATTAAAAAAGCGGATGGAGGGTTAATAAGATCAATCTTTCCCTTTTCTGCCAATTCAAGCAGCCATAGCCCAATCTTATTGCCATCCTCATCTTCATCAGCGATTAAATTTTCAATTGGAAAGGTCTGCCTATACAAAATATGTATTCTTTTTCCTTCTTCATCAAAAAGGCCGATCCCTTTTTCGATTTGCAGTTTATGAAGAGGAATAAACCGGGAAGGTACCCCCGACAGCTTTTGCAAATATAGAACAGTTTCTCTATCCTCGAGATTATCTTCATGTGCTGTAAATACGATAGACAGTTCTTCAATTGGATATTTTTTGCTAAGTTCATTAATTGTTTTAATAATTTCTCCACCTAGCAGCCTATCCTGATTTTTATTTGGATTTTCCTCTCCGAACTGTTCACAAACAAGCCCATTCACATGAAAAAGTTCTTTAATAAATGTTGGTGTATCTGCATTTATTTCAATACATTTTACACCTTCCCTTGATGGAATAAGATCAAGACGAGAAATCACACTTTCTGATATCATCGTTTTTAAGCGCAGAAACGCATGGGTCTCTTGGGGGAACCCCAATTCTAGCAATGTTTCTTCGGACACCTCTCGAAGAAGCTTATTTGTTTTAAAAAAGATGGACCCAATTCTGTTTGTAGCTGTGCGCACCTGTCTGAGTTCTTCTTTTTCTATTAAAGAAAGATCATAAAGGGCATATTCTTCGTTATAAAGATCTGCCCAGAAATCTTCTATCCTGCTGTAAAACTCTGCTCGTTGCTTTTGATAGGAATTCACGCCAGATCCTCCCCGATATCTTTTACATAAAGAACATAGACGCGGCGATCCTCATCTATTTCTGTAGATGTTACTTCTTTTTGCCCATTGTTTGGAATATCGACAATGTCTTTTAGCAAATAACGGATCACATCAAAGTGCGCTTGACAAGGAATGGATGCAAGCAAACGATAATTCTCTGATTCGCTATGGCGGCGAAATTCAATATGGAGCCCTCTGCCCATATAGTTTTTTTCATCCATAACATGTGGATTTCTGCCAATATCCTTTAGAACAAGAATTTCTTCGTCCCCATCCATCTCATTCGAAATCAGCTCATACTGCTGCCCGCGCATAATAAAATAGGTGCAAAGCTGGCGGGCATACAATTCATCGATGCCAACTTTCGCAGCATCATATTCATAAAATGGCCGATAATCGTCATTTCCTTTATCGATAAAATAAGTGAGCTTCTTCACTGTTCTCCCGCCTTTTTAATAGGATAAACATTTCGCCACAATCCATCCAATAGCAATGGACAAAGAAAACAATAGTGCTCCAACGGCTTTATTATCTTCTTCAATTGCTTGGTGAATGCTAAAACGAATCGTCACTAGTTCTGCCAAAATAAATACTAAGATTTGTACAACAATACCAATCAATCCCCATATTGCCATATCAATCAGCGACACCGAATATTCTGCTGCTGCTCCCAGGACAATCGCAAGGCCAATCACTTTCCCCCCTAATACAAGACTTGCGCTCAAGTTATTTGCCGCAATTAGTTTCATTTCCTTTAGCTTTGGGGTGCTGACCATAAATAAAACAATGCCAATAAGCAATAAAAGCAATGCAACACCTAAGTAGGAGGCAAAATTTATATATAAGTTCATGTCTGTTCTCCTTTTCTTTTTAAAATAGAGGCGTTATCCTCCATAACTTTTTGATCCGCTGCCAAAGCCTGAACTTCTTTTTACAGAAGTTTTGTTTCCTTTATCTGTATCCACGGAAGAGCTTTGATTAATGGAACTATTGTTGTCTGATGAATTAGAATTAGTGCTTGAATTGGTCGAATTATTGCTGGATGTAGAGCTCGAGTCTGATGTGCTTGTTTTTGCTGCTGAAGCTTTAGCTGCTTTAAAAGCACTGCTGTTCCTTAAAGCCGTTCTCGTATTATAGAAATGACCGCCATAATAATAATGGCCATAATGACTTGAGGAACTATCATCACATTCCCACACTTGATCATACTCATCCCATTCCCAATCGGTACAGTTAGAATCCATTGGAGGATCTGGAATAGTAGAGCTTGAGTTTGAATTTGAGTTGGATGTTGTTGTATACTCCTCGTTTGTCTCGTTATTGCATGCCGCAAGATTCAGCAAAAAAGTCGTCGAAATAATTCCTGTCATTACTTTATTTGTTTTCCCCATTGTTATCACCTCATTTCCTGACTGTGTATCATACGTATAAGAATTAAAAAAGATTCCTTCCATTCGATAAAAAACGCATGCTCTATCCCATTTAATTATAGGTTGGAATATTTTTCAATACTCTCTAGAAAATTTATACTCTATTAAACTCTCTATTATTTTATATAATGGGAAATAGACAGAGAGAGATTTTTGAGGGGGAAAAAAATTGAAAAAGCATGTTCGTATACTAGCAGCAATTATTTTACTGCTTGCTTTCGGATTATTTACGATTCCAGCCAAAGCCGCTGGAAAAGAAATCGTGAATCCAAATCAGGCTTACAGCTACAATCAAATGGTGGAAGATATAAAAAAACTGCAAAAATCCTATCCTAGCCTTATTGCTTATAAAGTGATCGGCAAATCGGAATATGGCCGGGATATTTATGCCGTTTCACTTGGAAAAGGGACTGCTACTACTTTTATCAACGGTTCCCATCATGCCAGAGAATGGCTTACCACTAATTTAAATATGTATATGTTGGAACAGTACGCTATTTCTTATCAAAAAAAGACAAAAATCAATGGCTATGATACTCAAAAGATTTTGGCCAATACAAAAATCTGGTTTGTGCCAATGGTTAATCCTGATGGAGTTACACTGCAGCAGCAAGGATTAAAGGCATTTCCTAAGAGTGCACATGCTGGATTAATTAAAATGAATGATGGCAGCAAAAACTTTAAACGCTGGAAAGCCAATGCTAAAGGAATTGACCTAAATCGTCAATATGATGCTGGATGGAAAAATATTTCCAACAACGCAAAAGGTCCTAGCTACAGTCATTATAAAGGCAAAACACCGGCTTCTGCTAAAGAGGTAAAAGCAATCCTTTCCTTTGTAAACTCTATTAATCCAGAAATGAGCGTAGCCTATCATACTAGCGGAAAAATTTTATATTGGAATTATAAACAAACAACCCATTATAAACGAGATTTAGCCTATGCAAAAAAAATCGGCAAAATGACAGGCTATTCTCTTGTCTATTCAGGAAAAAATCCTTCTGGCGGCGGTTTTACCGACTGGTTTATCCAAACAAAAAAACGACCTGGCTTCACACCAGAAATTTCAAAATATTATAAAGATACTAATCCGCCGATTTCAGAGTTTGCAGGTTCATGGAAGGAAAATAAAGGGGTTGGATTATATGTAGCACAAGAAAGCTATAAACTATATGACAACCGAAAGAAAACAGAGAAAGACAAGCTGGAAAAAGAACTTAAAACCATACAAGCATCTGCCAGAAACTTAAAAAAATATTATAGTACAAATATAAAATCAGAAAAGAATTTAACTATTTCTAAAGCTTTTACAAATGACTATAACAAAGTAAAAAATAATCGAAAAAGACTAGAGTCAAAGAGCAAAAAACTTCCTTTGAAATATCAAAATCAGCTCGCCGGCTACTATAAAGAAATTAATAAGCATCTCGAGCATTCTGATCGTTATTTTGCAATGATAAAGCAAGGGGACATACTAGTTAAAGATGAAAAAGATTTAGTTGCTTTATTTAAGAGTGGAACAATGACTACGAAAACAGTTGCATCTTCTGAAAAATTAGCAAAATCCATTGGAAAAACAGATAGCTTGATCAATAAAACCGCAGATAGCAGGATTAAAAAGTTGGCTCAAAATAAATATACCAAAAAGGCAAAAGCAACAAAAAAGAATACCGACTATGAAATAAACCGCTATAAAGTCTCGAATGAAATGGAAGAAGAATTAAATAAAAAACAAATAGCGGCTGCAAAGAGGAGTTTAGCCACATTAAATAAAGTAGAAAAAGACAGCAAAACTACTAAAACAAAAGAAAAATATGTCACCTATCAAAAAGTGGAAAACTATTTAGCAAAAAGAAAACAAACATTGGAGCAGCAATTAAAAGACTTGGAAGAAGAACAGCAAAAAGACGTACAAACAGAAACTGCTTCCTAGTCCCAAAATAGCAAAAGAGAATTATTTCTTTTGCTATTTTTTGATAATAGAGACTCACGTATAGATAGCGAAGGATCCGATGGACACTAATAATCCTATAAATTCTTTTTATTAATGATTTTCCTTGGCTCAAAAAAAATAAAAAGCACCTGAATATACGATAATTTCTAAAAGAATTTATCGTATATTTAGGTGCTTTCATTTATTTGTTATGAAACAAGCACTCTCATTTTTTTAGATTTATATCCAATTCATCCCAAATATCTTTCTTCGATAATCTTCAGATGATGCAGCTCATGTCCTGCAATAATATAGGCAATCGCATTTGCAGAAACTTCCCCATTATTGGCATATCCTTTTCTTTTCGGTGCCCCTTCCGGCAATCCTTTTAATAAAGCAAGTGTAGACATGCGCACTGCTTTCAATTCTTCTACTAAATCTATCATTGTGCGCGTCGTAAATTGCCCTTCCTTCACATATGCTTCATCGTCATAGCCTGCAAGAGAAGTTAAATCGCCTCTTGCAATCCGAAGTGCCCGGTAACCCATAATCCGCTCTGTTTCTGTTAGATGCCCGATCACTTCTTTAATGGACCATTTTCCTTCTGCATAACGAAAATCAGCCTGCGCATCAGTTAACCCAAGAAAAAAAGCAGAGGTTTTACCGATTTGCTCCCCTAAATGTATAAGCACATCTTCCTCTGGCACTAGCTGAATATAGTTATGATAATAGGCTGGATATTCTTCTCTCACTGGTTTTGAAAACATTGGTTGCTTCCTCCTTTTTGTCGCCGCTAATTAACTATCTACCTTATTCTATTCGGCTTTTTTTTATTATTTCCTCCTTTGTTTCAAAGGGGTTAAGCTTAACCTGCTATAAAAATTGATACTGGAAAAATTCAAAAAAAGAAAAGGAGATAACAACCTATCCTAGATTGTCAGCTCCTTTTTCACTTATTAGCTTCAAAATAATGTTTTTATAAGCTCTCTACTTATTAATATCTTAACGCTTCTAACGGA
>NZ_PISE01000021.1 GCF_002835805.1 Niallia nealsonii
TACAACAAACGATTAGAGGAATACGGCATTAAAGGCAGCCACTCTCGCAAAGGAAACTGCCTGGATAACGCCTGCATTGAATCCTTCTTTTCACATCTCAAAACAGAGAAGTTGTATAGGATAGAGTGTAAATCAGAAGAAGAAATTAAACAAGCAATTGAGGAATATATTTATCATTATAATTATAAACGTTTTCAAAAAAGACTAAAACAACGCGCGCCAGTTGAGTACCGACACGCGTTAGTTGCATAGTTTTTTTGTGCTGTCTACTTGACAGGGGTAAGACCAGATTTCTAGCTTTTTTATTTTTTATTAGTATATATTGCACTCTATTTCGTTTATTGTATAATAAATAATGCTAAATTAAACATTATGTTTAAAAATACTAAACAATATTGATTGAAAGTTTACTATTTCTAAACAAAAAGTAGGTAGAAAAATGGATATTGGCAAAAAAATAAAAAATTTACGATTAAAAAAGGGATTAACACAAGAGGAATTAGGAGAAAGAACAGATTTAAGCAAAGGCTATATATCTCAGTTAGAACGAGATTTAAGCTCTCCTTCTATTGAAACATTATTTGATATTCTTGAAGTATTAGGATGTTCTCCAACAGAATTTTTTAATGAAGATTCTAAGCAGAAAGTGGTCTATCGAGAAGAAGATATGACAGATTTTTATGAGGAAGAACGCGGCTATCATGTGAAGTGGCTTGTTCCAGAGTCTAATGAAAAAGAAATGGAGCCGATCAAGTTAATTTTTTCAGCAAAAGGTGAATTTAAAAAATTTGAACCATCAAGGTCTGAAACCTTTATTTATATATTAAAAGGAGAAGTAGCTTTAAGATTAGGACGAGAATTATATAAAGCAAAACAAAATGAATCCTTTTATTTCCATGCAATAGATGAACATCAGCTAATAAATGTATTTGATGGAGCTTCTGAACTAATTCTTGTTGCAACAGAATCTTACTTATAGGTTTGCTTTTGCATAAAGAGAGAAAAATAATAAAAAAATGTAATTAAAGGAGGATATTATGCCGGATCAACCCATTATACGATTTGAAAACGTATCGAAGGTATATGATCAAAATACGCTTGTATTAGACGATGTTAGCTTTGAAATAGAGCGAGGAAAGTTTTATACCCTACTTGGACCATCTGGATGTGGGAAAACTACTATATTGCGATTGATCGCAGGTTTTATGCAGCCCTCAAAAGGCAGCATTTTTTTTAATGGATCTATTATTAATAAAATACCTGCAAATAAAAGGCAAGTAAATACAGTATTTCAAGATTATGCTTTATTCCCCCATTTAAATGTTTTTGAAAATATTGCTTTTGGACTTAAAATAAAAAAGTGGAAAAAGAAGGCGATTGAAAAAAAAGTGGAAGAAGCATTACGGTTTGTAAACTTAGAAGGCTATGAATATAGAGAAATTAATGAAATGTCAGGTGGTCAAAGACAGCGTGTGGCGATTGCTAGAGCAATTGTTAATGAACCAGAAGTCATTCTATTAGATGAGCCTCTTTCAGCTTTAGATTTAAAATTGCGAACAGAGATGCAATATGAATTACGAGAACTGCAAAGAAGATTAGGCATTACCTTTATTTTTGTTACACATGATCAAGAAGAGGCGTTAGCCATGTCTGATGAAATTTTTGTTTTAAATAAAGGAAAGGTAGAACAAAGCGGAACACCGATAGATATTTATGACGAGCCAATTAATCGTTTTGTAGCAGACTTTATTGGCGAGTCTAATATTGTTTCCGCATTTATGAAAGAGGATTTTCTTTTACAATTTGGCAGTAAAACATTCGAATGTGTAGATCAAGGATTTCATTCGAATGAACAAGTAGAAGTGGTTATACGCCCTGAAGATTTAGAGATTACTTCTATGGATAAGGGGAAATTAAAAGTAAAGGTTGATAGTCAATTGTTTAGAGGGGTTCACTATGAAATTTGCTGTTACGATGAAGAAGGAAATGAATGGCTTGTTCATTCGACAAAAAAAGCTGCGGTAGGAGAAGAAATCGGGCTGAACTTTGAACCAGAAGCTATTCATGTTATGCGAATTGGAGAAACAGAAGAAGAGTTTGATCGTCGTTTAGAAGCATATGACGGAGTGACAAAATGAAAAATAGAGTGAAGTGGTATACAATACCCTATTATCTTTGGATTGCTTTATTTGTTATAGCGCCAGTGGCACTAATTATTTATTATTCTTTTTTTGATATCGAAGGGAATTTCACTTTAGTTAATTATCAGAAGTTCTTTACACCTGTTTATATAAAAATGACCTTAAGTTCCTTTTGGTATGCATTTTTAATTACACTTTTTTCTTTGCTTATTGCCTATCCAACAGCCTACTTTTTAACCAAAACAAAACATAAACAATTGTGGCTATTATTAATTATCCTGCCTTCATGGATTAATCTATTATTAAAAGCATATGCATTTTTAGGTATTTTTGGAACATATGGAGAAGCAAATGAACTGCTAGAATTTGTTGGCATTGGTAAAAAGCAAATTTTGTTTACTGATTTCAGTTTTTTATTTGTAAGTGTTTATATTTTTATCCCATTTATGATTTTGCCTATTTTCAATTCGCTGGAAAAGCTGAATGGGAGTCTTTTAGATGCATCGCAAGATTTAGGAGCTTCAACTTGGGTTACGTTTAAACGGGTTATCTTTCCGTTAACGATTGATGGAGTAAAGTCAGGGTGCCAAGCTGTTTTTATCCCAGCATTATCTTTATTTATGATTACAAGATTGATTGCAGGAAACCGGGTTATAACCCTTGGAACGGCCATCGAACAACATTTTTTAATTACACAAGATTGGGGTATGGGCTCCACTATTGCGGTATTCCTTATTATGATCATGATATTAATAATGATTCTTACTGGGAGTAAAAGGAGGGAGCATAAATAATGAAAAAATTATCTGGATTTTCTATTGCTTATTTAGTACTTGTTTTTGTTGTTTTATATGCTCCTATTTTTTACCTTATTTTTTACTCCTTTAATAGCGGAGGCATGATGCACCATTTTGAAGGATTTACTTTAAAGTGGTATAAAGAATTGTTTGATGATATGAGGCTATTCATCATTGTGCTAAATACGATAATTGTTGCTTTGTTATCTGCATTTATCGCAACAATTATTGGTGTGCTTGGAGCAATTAGCATTTCGATGTTCCAAAAGAAGAAATGGAAGAATGGAATTCTTTCTTTAAACAACGTATTAATTGTTAGTCCTGATGTTATTATTGGGGCATCCTTCCTTATTTTATTTACAATTATAGGAATAAAACTAGGTTTTGTATCTGTTTTATTATCCCATATTGCTTTTTCTATTCCTATAGTAGTTATTATGGTATTGCCAAAGCTTCAAGAGATGAGTGTGAACTTAGTGGATGCAGCACTTGATTTGGGAGCAAGTTGGAAGGACGTTCTTACGAAAGTTATTTTGCCATATATTTCTCCAGGAATTTATGCAGGCTTTTTTATGGCATTAACCTATTCATTAGATGATTTCGCCGTAACTTTTTTTGTTACAGGAAATGGATTTACCACATTATCTGTTGAAATCTATTCATTAGCTAGGAGAGGCGTTTCTTTAAATATTAATGCATTGTCGGCAATATTATTTCTGTTCACGTTATTGCTTGTTGTAGGCTACTACTTCATTAATAGAAGAACAAGTAAAGGGTCTAATATGGGGGTGAACAAATGAAATCACTCCTGCGTGGGCTTATTATTATAGTAGTATTAGCCATTGCACTTTTGGTTATAGTGGATAAATTGAATTCATCGAGTGGCTACAAAAGCGGCAATACGTTAACCGTTTATAATTGGGGAGATTATATAGATGCTGACTTAATTAAGAAGTTCGAAAAGGAAACAGGAATAAAAGTAGTTTATGAGACATTTGATTCAAATGAAGCGATGATGACAAAAATCCAACAAGGTGGAACAAATTATGATATCGCTATTCCATCTGAATATATGATAGATAAGATGAAAGAAGAAAACTTGCTTCTTCCAATTGATTATTCGAAGATACCAAATGTAAAAAATATTGATCGGCGATTTATGGATTTATCTTTTGATCCGGAAAACAAATATTCTATTCCATACTTTTGGGGAACAGTGGGAATTGTGTATAATTCTAATATGTTAAACGGCAAAAAAATAACTTCGTGGGAAGATTTATGGGATAAAGATTTAAAAAACCAAATATTATTGGTGGACGGTGCAAGAGAAATAATGGGGATGAGTTTAAATAGTCTACATTATTCTTTAAATGATAAAAACCATCAGCATTTAAGAGAAGCAAAAGAAAAATTGGATACGTTAACCCCTAATGTAAAAGCAATTGTTGGTGATGAAATTAGAATGTTGATTGAAAATGGTGAAGCATCAGTAGGCGTCTTATGGTCTGGCATGGCCTCAGAGATTATGTGGGAAAATGAAGAGGTGGAATATGTAGTTCCAAAAGAGGGGTCAAATCTTTGGTTTGATAATATGGTAATTCCTAAAACTGCTAAAAATATTAACGGAGCACATAAGTTTATCAATTTTATGCTAGATGCAAAAAATGCTGCGCAAAATACAGAATATGTGGGTTATTCTACGCCAAATAAAGCAGCAATGAAATATTTGCCGAAAGAGACTATAGAAGATAAACGCTTTTATTTAGATGAAGCAATGACTGCTAAATTGGAAGTGTACGAAAATCTTGGCCAAAAATCACTTGCAGAATATAATGATTTGTTTTTAGAATTTAAAATGCATCGTAAGTAGCAAAAAGCTGGGCATAAGATGCCCAGCTTTTTGCTATTCATTTTCTTTTTATAGGATGAAGAAATTCAGATTAGAAAATACTATAAAAAAGAGGTGAAAGTTATGATAAAAAAAGTCATGTTAATAATTTTGCTGTTCTTTTCCTTTCCTATGAATGCAGCTATCCATGCAAAAGAAAAAGAAAGCAAAAAAGCATTGGCAATTGTTATTGATGATTTTGGCAATAACATGAAGGGAACAGAAGATATGCTGAATCTTCCTGTTCCTATAACAGCAGCTATTATGCCATTTTTGCCAACGAGCAAGGAGGATGCAGTTAGAGCGCATAAAAAAGGGCATGAAGTTATTGTACATTTGCCATTGGAGCCAAAAAAAGGGAAAAAAAGTTGGCTGGGACCTGGGGCTATCACAACAGATTTAAGTGACAAGGAAATAAGAAAAAGAACAAAAGATGCAATAGAGAGTATTCCATTTGCGGTCGGTATGAACCATCATATGGGATCCAAAGCGACAGAAGATGAAAGAGTAATGCGCATCATTTTAGACGAATGTCTAAAACATAATTTATTCTATTTAGACAGCAAAACAACGGGAAATAGTGTGATCAAAAAATTAGCAGAAGAAATGCATGTACCTTATTTAGAAAATAATTTATTTTTTGATCATGTTTATTCTAATCAGCATATTGTCAAACAGGCAAATAAAGTAGCAAATGAACTGGATGATCAAGAGAAGTTAATTGCTATTGGTCATGTAGGAGTCTCAGGGCCAATGGTGGTAAATGTTTTAAAAGAATATATTCCTGTTTTCCAGCAAGAGGCAGATATTGTACCGCTGTCTAAACTGGTAGATGGTTATGAATTAATAAAGTGAAGCTTTAATTAGTGGAGATTTTATTGCCAGTTAAATAGTGATAAATAAAAAAATGCCATAAAAAAGAAGAATATATCATCACGCTGTATAAATTGTTTATACATAACGCTGATATATCCTTCTTCTTTTTAAGTGTAAACTATGAAACGGGTTTCATATCAATTTTCTTTACCAAGCTTAGATATTTTTTTCATCATTATTTTTATTGACTTTTGTATTTTCCATTGCGGTATCTAATTTGCGCAAATGTTTGGCAGCAAAATCTTTTCCGCCAAGTCCAAAGGCAAGTCCAAAAGCTAATGCTAATCCACCGAGTATGAGAATAAAGGCAGAGTTGACAATAGATGAAGCAACGCGTAATTGATCTAGTGCCATAAAGATAGAAATAGTGATAATTGCATATTTAGCAATTGCAGGAAGCAAGCGGAAATGAGCGCCTTGTAAGAATCCGCCTAAAATCCTTTGAACTAAATAGCCTAACCATAAACCTACTCCGATAATAGCGATAGCTGCAATAACTTGCGGCAAATAGGCTACAACAGCAGTAGAAAGAGTTACTAAAAATTGTAATCCTACTAAATTTAGAGCTTGTACGGCAAGCAAGAATACAATTAATACTTGTACAATAGAACCGATGATGGATGAAATATTTGATGTTGCTTTAATGCCCATTTTACGTACATAAGAATCTAATCCTAAGTTTACTAATAAGGCAACAACCATTTGTTTTACCCATTTTCCTAACCAAACACCAATTAAAATTAAGAAAATCGCAACAGCTATATTTGGAATCATTGTTAGAATATCATTTAGCATCTTAATAGCAGGATCAGAAATCCCTTGAATATCCAGCTTATCTAATGCAGATATAATAGTTGGAATCATAATGAAAATAAAAACGATATTGCCAATAATAGAAGATAAACTAGTATTTTCAAATAACTTATTTAAACCAATGCGCTGCACTAAATTTTCTATGCCAATGCTTTGGAGAAGGTTTGTAACAATGGTACGGACGATTTTTGCAACAAAATATCCAACTAATACAATTAAGGCAGCAGCTAATAATTTTGGCAAAAATGCTAGAATATTATGAAGCATATTAGTAAATGGTTCCGAAACACCTTGAAGGTTTAAAGCACCTAATACGGCAGGCAAAAATAATAATAGTACAAAGTAAAAACTAATAGCAGCAACTTTGTCCACTATATTGGTATGATTTTTTCCTTCTGTAACATTCCACTTTTGAAGTTTTTCATGGGCTTGTAAAGTGCTGCCGGCTTTTTTGATGATAAACTTTAAGCTTGAGGCGACAATCCAAGCAAATATTAAAATAATAGCAGCTTTTAGGATATTTGGTATTGCTCCTAACAGAGAGGAAAGCATATTAACTAATGGAGCAGTAAATGCCGTTAAATTTAATATATTAAAAAATAATGTAAATACAAATACCAATAAGATATAATAAATTACTTTGCTTATAATTTTTTCAGAAGAGTATTTTCGATTAGGTTTTGTGCCTTCTCTGAAAAGCTTATTATCAAGATTTGTTTTTTGTAACCCTTTAAGAATTGCCTTTTCAATAAATTTAGCAATAATCCATCCAATGATTAATACTAAAATTGCTAATAGAAAGTCAGGAAGTCTATCTAAATAATAGCCCCACCCATTCCAAAAATTTGTATTGTTCATACAATTATCACTCCTTATATTCCTAGTAGATTAATTAACATTTACCCCCACATTATTTGAATAAACGGAAAAAAATGAAAAAATGACCCTTTAGGAAAAAAAGGAGAAAGAATTGAGAAAATAAGTTTACTGTACAAAAAAAGAGGGAAAAATACTCCCTCTTTCTTAAAGACCCTCTTCTTCAAATTTATATATATCTTCGTTTTTACCGATCACTATTAATGTATCGCCTTTTTGTATATATTCATCCGCAGAAGGAGATACAATGGTCTCTCCTTTTCTTTGAATGCCAATAATCGTACAGCCAAATTTTGCACGTATATCTAGTTCTAAAAGTGTCTTTTGATGAACCTTTTTAGAGGCAACCATTTCCACTATTCCATGTTCTTTAGACAGTTCGATATAATCAATCATTTTTTCGGAAACAACATGATGAGCTATTCTTTTTGCCATATCTTTTTCTGGATGAATAACGCGATCGGCTCCTATTTTTTCTAGCACTCTTTTATGATAATTATCCGAAGCCTTTACCCATACTTGACTAATTCCTAGTTCCTTCAAAATAAGGGTTGCGAGTATACTTGACTCTACATCATCTCCAAATGAAACAAAGGCATGGTCCATATTTCTAAGACCAAGTTGAGCAAAAGATTCCATCGACAAGGTTTTAAGCTGAACACAATGTGTAGCAAGTCCTTGATATTTTTCTACTCTTTCAATAGATTGATCTATGGCCATCACTTCTGCTTTCATTTCATAAAATACTTCTACAAGACTTCCTCCAAAATTCCCTAGGCCAATGACAACAAATTGTTTATTCATCTATAAACCTCCAATTTATAATGCAGTTATATCATTATTATAAAGAGAATTAGTTGGGAATGGGAGGAATAGCCTTTGATTCCTTATGTTTTTCCCTCTTTCCCCGCATTATTTTTTGACAAAATGGGTAAAGAATAGCAAGTTAAGAGAGGATGAAAGGAATGAAATATAAAAAAGGATTACTTCTATATAATGGGAATTCAGGGAACCAAGAGATACACTCTTTAATAGGTAGTATTATGCAAACATTATCAAGAGAATTAGAAGAAGTGCATGTATATCAAACATTTTATGCTCAACACGCAAAAGAATTATGCCGAACATTTGGGGAGCAAGTTGATCTAGTAATTATACTAGGAGGGGATGGGACTATCCATGAGTGCATTAATGGATTATCTAATCTTCTAAAAAGACCAACACTTGCGATTTTGCCTGGAGGAACTTGCAATGACTTTTCTAGATCATTAAATATATCACAAAATATTGAAATGGCTATAGAGGAGCTAATACGTGGAGAGGAAGTGCTTGTAGATATAGGAAAAGTGAATAAAGATTATTTTTTGAACTTTTTTGGAATTGGCTTAGTTGCGGAAACCTCTAATAATATAAAATTGGGAGAAAAAAACGTATTAGGAAAAGCAAGCTATTTATTAAGTGCTGTTAGGACGTTAAAGCAAGCAGATCTGTTTTTTCTAAAGATAGAAGCGGATGGAAAAGTCATAGAATTGCAAGCCGCTATGGTATTAGTAGCCAATGGAAAGTATCTGGGAGGGAAAATGCTTCCCTTTCAAGCTATTGATTATATGGATGGATATTTAGATGTATTTATTATTAAAAACCCAAATTTTCAAGCAGTGAAAGATATTTTTTCTATGAGAAAAGTTGCTTCTGATGAAATTGTGCAAGAGGAAATTATTTATTACAGAGTAAAAGAAGTGAAAATCACGGCAGAAGAAAACTTAGATGTGGATATGGATGGAGAAATTTATACAACGACACCAAGTGATATAAAAGTGCTTCCAGGGCATCTTCGTTTCCTTAAACCTGTTGGGATAGCATAAAGCTTATAGAAAAGACCGTCTATTTTATCACTTTAGACGGTCTTTATAGCTTATTCAGATAGGTAAGCAGTTAACATCCAAACATGTTTTTCGATGTTGCCGATTAGACTTACAGCAAGATCATTTGTAATCGTATCATCTAATTGATCTGCATGCTCTGCAAGTGCTTTTAATTGTGTATTAACTTGGCTGAAGTCTTCTACTAAAGAACGAACCATTTCAGAAGCTGTTAATTTTTCTGTTGTTTCTGTTAGAGTGGAAGTTTCTATAAATTCTTTTAAAGTAGAAACAGGTTTTCCTCCGATTGCTAATAATCTTTCAGCAATTTCATCAACAGCTGCGGCTGCTTCATTGTACAATTCCTCAAATTTTTCATGCAATGTAAAGAACAAAGGACCTTTCACATACCAGTGATGCTGATGAAGTTTTGTGTAAAGAACGCTCCAGTTAGCAATTTGTACATTTAATTCTTTTTCTAATTCTACTTTTGTTTGTAATCCCATTTTTAAAAACTCCCTTCAAGTAATTTATAAATTAATTATAACAAATTCTAAATTAAAATCAATACTTATTTATAATTATTTTAATTTAAATCTTATTATAAATTTAAACGCTATGTGTTACTAAAAAAATAGCATAGTAAGCAAAAAAATGGTAGATTATTCTTTATTTTTCATAGAATATTCAAATTCATCTTTTTATTATTTACAATAATATTAATAATATTCGATTGTTATTATTGAGAACGAAGGACATATATAGTGATAATAGTTCCCTACATTTTTAATACTAAACGATTACTTTATAAAAAAATAAAAAGGAGTGATATATATCGTAGTAAAGATCGAGGTAGTAAAAATAATAAAAAAGATGAGAAAGACTATTTTCTCACCTTCCGTTATATCAATATGATTTAGAAGAAAACATATAGCTTTTATGATGATAACGTATACTGAAAATTAGACCCATTGCCAGCATATTCGTCATAAGAGAACTGCCGCCATAACTGATAAAGGGCAGTGGTATTCCTGTGATAGGAAGCAGTTGGATGGTCATGCCGACATTTTCGAATACATGAAAAGTAATCATGCTGATGACGCCTACACAAATATAAATGCTGTACGCATCAGTTGCTGAAAATGCAGTGCGAATTAAATGGTAAATTAATAGAAAATACAGAATGATGACTAAGCTGCTTCCGATAAAACCGTACTCTTCCCCAATAACAGTAAACACAAAATCGGTGTGCCTCTCTGGAATATATACATCAATATTGCCAATCCCTTTGCCCGAAACAAGACCTGATCCTATCGCTCTTAGGGATTTGACAAGCTGTAGGCCATCATCGCCAGCCTTTTCTGGATCTAACCAGGAATTAATGCGGGCAAATTGGTATTCTTTAATGCCTAAGTATTTTTTTAAAAATTCTCTGGCGAAAATTGCTAAATATAATACAAGGGAAGCAAATGCTGCAATACCGCTGAATATCGGGAGAATAATTTTCCACGTTATTCCGGACACCAGTATCATGCCGGCAAGTATAGCGATGAGAACAAGAGTTGTACCCAAATCCTGCTTAATAACTAAAGCGATGGGAAAAAAAGCAACTAAACTTATTTTGCTTAATAAAATAAAGTCGGTTTTTATGGTTTTATAAATAGTTTCCTCGTTATGAAGGGACATGACTTTTGATAATGCGAGTATATAAAATATTTTCATATATTCAGAGGGTTGAATGCTCCCGATGCCTGGGATGACATACCAGCTTTTTGCCCCATTAATGATGGGGGTAAAATTGGATGCTGGCAAGATAAGAAGCCCTATAAGCAGAAATAGTCCAAATCCATAAAGATACCAAGTCATTTTTCTAAACTGTTCATTATCGAAATAGAGGCATAAAGCAACTGCTCCTGATCCGATGACATACCAGAAAATTTGCGATGTTAAAAAAGATGCTCCTTCTTTTTGGGCACTGAAAATAGAAAAGCAGCTAATTAAACAAAATATTAGTAAAAGAAGGCATAATGTCCAATCAAATTTATCTGAAAAACTATCTTTACTACGTTGCATACTATTAAACTCCTTAATGCATTAGATTGCTATTGTAAAAAGTCCACATAACTTAGACGATAAACGATACAATATTGTTTCGATTTTTTTATTTTATGACAGATAGATTAAGACTTGCTTAAAATTAGAATTTTTTTATGAGAATGCTTAAGAGGATAAGGGAAGATGGTGCAAAACTTTCCAAAAATAAGAAAAGAGTGACTTCATCGATGCGAGCTTTCCTATTGGAAAGCTCGCATCGATAAAAGCCGCTCTTTCTATAACAAATGAGTCAGGAAAATTTTCGCAATTCCAAAATAGATAAATAAGGAAAAAATATCATTTAATGTTGTAATAAGCGGGCCAGATGCAACTGCTGGGTCAATCTTTAATCGATACAAAATCAATGGAATAATGGTTCCAGACAGTGTACCAATGATTAGTGTGAAAAATAAAGAGCTGCCAACAACAAACCCTAATATTGGATCACCTTGCCAAAAATAGGCGATTAATGTAATGAAAATTCCGCAAGTTAATCCAATAATCAATCCTACGGCAAGTTCTCTTATAATTACATGCGTAACTATTTTTTTGTTAATATCATTGGAGATAAGTCCACGAACGATTACTGCCAATGATTGAGTACCTGTATTTCCAGTCATGCCAGAAATCATCGGCATAAAAAAGGAAAGTGCGACAACTTTGCTTAAAATATCAGAATAATTGCTGATGATGCTTCCAGATACAACCCCTATAAATAAAAGTAAAATTAACCAAGGCAGTCTTCTGTATGCCGCAACAATTGCTTTTGTATCAAAATCAATGGCTTTACCAGCAGCTGAAAGTTTTTGAATATCTTCATCCGCTTCTTGTATGACAACATCAATCATATCATCAATTGTTACAATTCCCATAAGAACATTTTCTTCATTTACAACTGGAATAGCTAAAAAATCATATTTTTGAATAGTTTGTGCTACATCTTCCTGATCTTGGTCAACTGATACGCTAATAACTCGTTCATACATAATGTTGCGGATTTTCTCTTGCGGTTCTGCAATTAATAGGTCTCTATAGGAGACAACGCCTACAAGTTTTCTTTTTTGATCCACAACATATAAATAACTGAGCGTTTCTGCGAAATCGGCGAATGATTTCAGTTTGTCAACCGCTTCTCTTATTGTATAGTAGTCGCGAATCCATACAAAACGGTTCGTCATTAGACGCCCCGCTGTTTCGTCTGGATAGTTCATTAAGTTTTGAACAATTAACGATTCTTCTTTTTTCATTCCTGAAAGAAGCTGTTCAATACGTTTAGGCGACAATTCATTCAGTAATGACGCTAAATCATCATTATCCATTAAATCAAGGACTTTCCCGGTTTTTTCGATGCCAAGTTTATTTAAGACTTCTAATTGCTCTTCTTTATTTAATTCTTCTAGTAGGTTTGCAAGTAAGTCCATATTTAAAAAGAGCAAAAAATGGGTCCTATGCTCATCGGGGAGACTTTCGTATATTTGAGCAATATCGTATGGCTGTAATTCATCAACGATAGAGTCAAAAGTTGATTTTTCATTTTCTTTTAATGCATTAATGATGTGAAGTGTGATTTGATTTTCTGTCATGTTTTGAATCATACTTCTCACGCTCCCTTCCAAGAAAAGATCATAGGTGTATACCCTGTATTATTATATGTAATAAATCAATAGAATGAAATGGATAAATTTATGAATTCTTAAATAAAAAAGAAATTCTAGAATAAAAAGTTTGTTATATTTTCTGACAATTTAATTGCGAAAAAATTTTTATTATTTACAATGAGAATATAAGCTTTCATATCTCATTCGTATATCCTTAAAAATTGGTTTAAGGGTCTCTACTTAGAAACCGTAAATTTCTAGCTACGAAAAATGTGCAATAATTTTTGCATATTTTTCGTAGCTTTTTTGTTGGTATTGGCAATTAAAAGGGCTAAGAATTAAAGGAGGAGTTTTCATGACGACTATACTGATAAAAAACATCCAAATTATCACAATGAATAGGAAGGAAGAAATATTCATTGGTGATTTGCTGATTGAAAATAATAAGATTAAACAAATTGGAACGAATTTAAATGTAAATACTGCAGATAAAATTATTGATGGCACTAATCGTACCATTATTCCAGGATTTGTTCAGACACATATTCATCTATGCCAAACATTATTTAGAGGAAAAGGAGACGATTTGGAGCTGATGGATTGGCTTCGTAATCGTATTTGGCCACTGGAGGCTGCCCATGATGAAGAATCAATTTATTATTCTGCCATGCTTGGCATTGGCGAACTGATTGAAAGTGGAACAACAACCATTGTGGACATGGAAACGGTACATCATACAGAACATGCTTTTCGAGCAATTGCAGAAAGCGGGATACGTGCTCTTTCAGGAAAAGTGATGATGGATAAAGGGGATGAAGTTCCTCTTCCTCTTCAAGAAAAAACGACAGAGTCTATTAGCAAAAGTGTTGAGTTATTAGAGAAATGGAATGGGTTTGATAATGGCAGAATACAATATGCCTTTTCTCCTCGATTTGTCGTTTCTTGTACAGAGGAATTATTAAAAGAGGTGAAAAGTTTATCAGACCACTATCATGTTAAAGTCCATACCCATGCGTCAGAAAACCAAGGAGAAATTCAAATAGTACAGAAAGAAACAGGGATGCGTAATGTTGTCTATTTGGATCATTTAGGTTTGGCGAACGATCGGTTAATATTGGCGCATTGCATTTGGCTGGATGAGGAAGAAAAACGAATTATTAAAGAAAAAGGAGTTCATGTCAGCCATTGCCCAGGTTCTAATTTAAAGCTTGCATCAGGGATTGCTGATACACCTTACCTAGTTTGTAATCATGCGTCTGTCAGCTTAGGGGCAGATGGGGCACCGTGCAACAATAATTTAGATATGTTTAATGAAATGAGACTAGCGGCCCTTATTCAAAAACCAATACATGGACCAACTGCTATGGATGCAAAAACTGTATTTCGAATGGCTACAATTGGAGGAGCAAGGGCAGTTGGCATGGAGAAAGAAATAGGCAGCATTGAAGTGGGGAAACGAGCAGATTTAGCCATCTTAAATCTTCATAATTTTCATACGTACCCTTCCTATGACGTAGATCCTATTTCACGCATTGTTTATTCTGCTACCCGAGCAGATGTAGAAACTACGATAATTGATGGGAAAATTGTCATGGAGAATAAAATGATGAAGACATTAGACAAAGAGATAATTTTAAAAGAATCAAATACCAGTATTAAACGGCTGCTAAGACGATCAAATATAAGATAAAGCAACTATATTGGGGATGTTGCTGTCCGTGAATGTAGACTAAATACAGAAAAGTGATAGGAATAAAAGCATCCTTTTGCAGGTATCAGCAGACTTGATCGAGTCAAAACAATCAAGTTTGCTTTTTTGCATTTCCTTTACTAAAAAAATTACTTTGCAATAAATATTTAATAAGATATTTTCCTTTAACTTTGATAAACTAAGGTGGGAGAAAAAGATAATGATTATATCTTTATATAATGAGCTGGAATTTTTATGGTAATCAAATTACTTGATGAAAAAAGGTGCAATAAATAAAGCCCTTTGATCTTTTATTTAACCGGTGCTAACGGTAAGCAAGACTCCACCTTAACATTAGGAGAGGTCAAGAGAATTTAGATGGGTAGAAAAACTTGTCCGTAAAAGCTCAATTGGTTCAACTAACAATCAGCGGGGATGGAAAAAACCACACTGACTGAAATTTGTTTTATGGAAATTTGTTCTAGTGATAGTTAAATATAATAGATAATTGAAAAATATTTGTTAGGTAAGCAGGATTTTTTCAGCAATAGAAGGTATTAACAGGGAATATATTAATCTTTTTGCTATAAGGGTTGGGGGTAAATGATGAAAAAAGGCAATGCTGATATGCGCGATTTAATATATGTTCATTTACATGAAAAGGAACGATTTGTCATTTCATATGGAATAGAGTTTAAGGAATTTTATCATTTTCTAAAGGATACTATTTCCTCCATTTTATTATTAAAACATCAATTTGAAGATGGAGAATTTCATCCCCATACTATGCTTGATTATGTTCCAAAGCAGAAATTAGATAAACTTAGCAGACAAGATGTTGAAGATTATGGTGATTTTTCATGGATTGACTTTGAAGAGACCGAAGCTCTTGATTTGTTAGAAGGGCAAACAATTGCAGAGCTTTTATATCTTGGTCATATAAAAGATCATCTGAGAGTGCCCTTTTATCAGCAGCTAAATAATAAGTATGCTTACTTGGCGCATGAAGATGGTTGGTTTAACAAAACATACTATAAAAATCTTGAAACATTTTATGGTTTGATTTGTGAAGTGATAACAAATAAACTATCCCATTTGAAAATAGACAAAGTATTGTTTGGAATCAAGAAAAAAAGAGTATATACACCACTTCCAAAGCAAACAATGATGGCATTAAAGGATTTTATGAAAGAAGGAATGGTTATCTCCATACAAAATATCATTCAAAACAGATTTCGCCTTGAAATTCCCATTTGGATTATTGGAGATTTTGCCAATATGGATAGCATGTATGAGGAGTATGAAAAAAAGAGTAAGCAGAATTGCGATGCGAAGCTTATTTTAGATAAAAAAACAAAGGAATGGCAAGTAGTTATTCTTTAAAAAGCTTTTAAGAGGAGTATAAATGAAAGAAAATATTTCTATTGAATTTCCAGTTCTGTTATCAAAAATGATTTTTAAAAGCAGGCCAAATCGATTTATTCTCCATTGTTATTCAGAAGAAACGAATTCACTAGAGGTTGTTCATTTAGCAGATCCAGGGAGATTAAAGGAACTATTGTTAGAAGATACAATTGTATATGTTTTGCCGAGTGCAAATCCTAATCGAAAGACAAAGTGGACAGCAATGCTGGTGGAATCTTGTGGAGTGTTTGTTTCCGTTAATACAGCCTATCCGAATAAGCTGGCAGAAAAGATGCTAAAGGAAGAAATTATTCCAGAACTGGCTGAATATAAGTGGGTAAAGTCAGAATATATGCTAGGAAATTCAAGATGGGATTTTTTGCTGGAACATAAGGATGGAACGTCATTGCTCCTTGAAGTGAAAAGTGTTACTTTAACGGAGAAAGGCATTGGGATGTTTCCCGATGCAGTAACAAAAAGAGGGAAAAAACATGTTCAGGAAATTACTGAAATCCACCAAAGAGGACAGCTGAAGACTGCTATTTTGTTTATCGCTCAAAGAGAAGATATTAAGCTAATTACATCAGCTCCGCATATTGATGCCGAATTTGCAGAAGCATTAGTAGAAGCAGAAAATGCTGGAGTACATTTAATTGGTTATAACTGCATTCTGACAAAAGAAAAAATCAGCTGGAATCAAGCTGTGCCTGTTATTGCAAAAAAAAAATTATAATTTCTGATAATTAAGCAGTTTTCGGTAAAAATAGTGTATAATCAAAACGGCTTAAAAAATAAAATAGATAGGAAATGGTGTCTTATACAGAATGATGTAAAAATCAAGCTCGTAAAGACTTAAAAGGGAAGTTGGTGAAAATCCGACACGGTCCCGCCACTGTAAATGATTGTAAACTGAAAAATGCCACTGTACAAAATGTACGGGAAGGTTCAGGGAACATGTATCATGAGTCAGGAGACCTGCCATATTTTCTATGCACCTAAAAACCTACGAGGATAGGAGGGTGTGGAGCAAACTTTAGCTTTTATGAAAGTGATCCCAACATCTCTATTTATGTGGAGATGTTTTTTGTTTTTTGGCAACTATTTTAAAAAGGATGGAATAGATAATGAAGAAGCTTTATTCAATATTATTTGCATTAATGCTTGCAGTAGGTGTCCTTGCAGGGTGTGGAGAAACAAAAACAGAAGAAAAAGAAAATGCAACTCAAACAGAAGTTGCATTTCCTGTAACAATTAAAGATGCGGTTGATAAAGAAGTCGTAATTGATGACAAGCCAGAGAAAATTGTTTCCTTAATTCCTAGCAATACAGAAATTGCTTTTGCTTTAGGTTTAGGTGATGAAATGGTCGGTGTTTCAGACTATGACAACTATCCAAAAGAAACAGCAGATATTGAAAAAATCGGTGGAACAGAATTTAATGTAGAGAAAATTATTTCATTAAAACCAGATTTAGTGTTGGCACATGCGTCTAGCGCCCATAATTCAACAGAAGGTTTGCAGCAGCTTCGTGATGCAGGAATAGATGTGTTGGTTGTAAATGATGCCACAAATTTTGCTGGTGTATATGAAAGCATTGATATGATTGGTAAAGCCACTGGAGAAACGAAGGAAGCAAACGAGTTAGTAGATGATATGAAAGAAAAAATGACAGATATTAAAGATAAAGCAGCAAAAATAGCTGAAAAAGACCAAAAGTCGGTTTATATTGAGGTTAGTGGCGAACCTAGCATTTATACAACAGGAAAAAATACATTCATGCAAGAAATGCTAGATACGATTAATGCCAAAAATGTTGTAACAGAAGAGGGCTGGATTCAAGTTGATCAAGAAGCAATTATTAAAGCAAATCCAGATGTGATTATCACTACATATGGCAGCTATGCAACAGAAAATCCTGTTGAAAAAGTGCTTGACCGCAAAGGATGGGAAGATGTTACAGCTGTGAAAGAAAAAGCAGTAGCAGATGTAGATTCTGATACGGTAACTCGATCTGGCCCTCGTTTAGTAGAAGGAGTAGAGGAACTTGCAAAAGCAGTATATCCGAATGAATTTAAATAAAACTGGAGCGGCGTATTTATTTGCCGCTTTTTTTCTCCTTTTTTCCATTATTACAGGAATTGCTGTCGGCACTGTTTCTGTTCCCCCACTAGATGTCATCAAAATTCTGGCAAGCAGTATTCTTCCTGAGTCAGTAGTAAAAAATGTTGACCCAATGCATATTAATATTGTTCAAAATATTAGACTTCCAAGAGTTTTATTAGCCGGACTTGTTGGTGCCAGTCTTTCTATAGCAGGTGCTGCATTTCAAGGCCTCTTAAGAAATCCCTTGGCAGATCCTTATACATTGGGAGTATCTTCTGGTGCATCTGTAGGAGCAGTAATTACCTTGTTTTTTCAAATAAGCATTCCTTTTGTTGGGGGCTACACGCTTCCTCTATTAAGTGTAGTTTTCTCTCTTCTTACAATTTTTTTCGTACTTCTTTTTGCGAAAAAAATGGATCCAATGATGCGGGTAGAAACCATTATCTTAACAGGAATTATATTTAGTTCTTTTTTAAGTGCATTTATTTCGTTGATGATTGCTTTAACAGGTGAGGAACTTCGCCAGATTATTAGCTGGCTCCTTGGAAGTGTGTCAATGAGAGGGTGGGCATACATTAAAATTATTCTGCCGTTTTTTATAGTAGGTTCCATTATCCTTTTAGCACAAGGAAAAGAATTGAACGCACTAGCATTTGGAGAGGAAAGAGCAAAGCACTTAGGTGTAAATGTCCATAAAAGGAAGCTGTTAATATTAATTGCAGGCGCCATATTAACTGGTGCAGCGGTGGCTGTTTCAGGGACTATTGGGTTTGTTGGCTTAGTTATTCCTCACTTAGTGAGGATAGCAACAGGACCAAATCATTCACATTTGTTGGGGTTATCTATGCTAATTGGCAGCGGGTTTCTTATATTGGCGGATTTGTTTGCAAGAATGATTATTTCCCCAACAGAACTTCCAATTGGGGTGATAACAGCCTTAATAGGAGCGCCGGTTTTTGCAGTTTTGCTATTAAATCGCCGCAAAGGAAGGAATAAACAGAATGCTTAAAGTAGATAATATTTTTTTTCAATATGGTGGGCGAACCATCCTTTCAGATGTTTCCTTTTCAGTGAAAAAGGGAGAGCTTTTTGGAATAATGGGTCCAAATGGCAGTGGAAAAACAACCTTGCTAAAGTTAATTAGCGGAATTTATCCATGTAAAAGCGGAGAAATTTATTTAAAAGGTAAACAAATTCAAAACTATAAGCAAAAAGAATTGGCTAAAATTGTGGCCGTTCTCTCTCAACATGCGGAAGAATCCTTTTCTTATCAGGTGAAAGAAGTGGTAGCCCTTGGAAGATATGCTCATCAGAAAAATTGGCTCCAATCCCAAAGCAAAGAAGACCAAGAGATTGTGCAAGGGGCTATGGAAATAACAGGTGTCAGCCATTTGCAGGATGCTACTATCCATGAGCTTTCTGGCGGTGAAAAGCAAAGAGTATATTTAGCACAGGCTTTGGCTCAACAACCAGAAATTTTATTATTGGACGAACCGACCAACCACCTTGATTTATCCCATCAAAAAGAGCTTTTGGATAATTTGAAAGAATGGAGCAAAAAAAACAACCTGACAGTCATCAGCATTTTTCACGATTTGAATTTAGCAGGACTTTATTGTGATAGGCTGTTAATGCTTCATGAGGGGATGGCGGAAGCTATTTCTAGTCCCCAGCAAGTCCTCCAAGAAAAGATGGTAAAAAAAGTTTACCAAACAGATGTAAAGCAAATCCCGCATCCAAAACTTGCTGCTCCTCAAATTGCTCTTTTACCAAAAATAGAACATAGTGGCAAGCAGCTAATTATTGATGAAAGTTACTTAACAGCAAGCAAAAACCATTTGGCAATGACAGTGCCGAAACCATTAAAAACCCTCTCTTCTGGGGTTACGGGAGCAGGTGTTGGCTGGTACACGAATTTTGTTAATCGTCATGTTGATAAAAGTTATAGGTGTGATGATTACCAACAAGAAATGAGGAGTTATTTGCGAGCTAATCATTTTATTCCAGAACAAACAGTCGGGATGATGACAGCAGTTTATATAGAAGATGCGGCATATAAAAGTGTTGTTTGCAAAGATTTATCTGTTTTTATTGTAGTGACTGCTGGCGTAGGAAATGCTGTTGATGCAGCTAGAGCAATGGATCATTCCTCAGAGCTTTTGCCGGGAACAATTAATATATGGATATTTGTAAATGGAGAATTGTCAGAAGAGGCCTATATACAAAGTGTGATGACTGCAACAGAAGCAAAAGCAAGTGTGCTTCGCTGCCAGAAAATAATGGATCCAATAACCGGCACAATAGCGACAGGCACTTCAACAGATAGCATTTTAATTGCTGCAACACAAGAAGGAGCACGAGCAGAATTTGCCGGAACGATTGCACCTTTAGGAAAGTTAATCGCAGCAGGTGTAACGGAATGTCTAACAGAAAGTTTAAAGAAACGAAATGACAGGATGAAAAAATAATGTTCTATCATCTTATTAGCATAACACTTGCGGTAATTATCGATAAAATAGTTGGAGATCCACCGAATTGGCCTCATCCTGTAAAATGGATGGGCAGCATGATAGCAGCACTAGAGAATCTTGGCAACAAGGGGAAAAAGCGAAAATTGAAGGGATTATACATGCTTCTTTCTGTTATTTTTGTCACATATTTAGTATCAGCTTGTATCATTTCGATTAGCTATTCTCTGCATTTTCTTGTAGGCATCTTAGTGGAAAGCTGTTTAATGGCAACAACGATTGCACAAAAAAGCTTAAAAACAGCCGCTCTTGATGTATATGAACCATTAATGAAAAAAGATTTGGCGACTGCCAGATTAAAGCTCTCTTATATTGTAGGCAGAGATACAGACAAGCTAACAGAGGATGAAATAGTACGGGCAACCGTTGAAACGGTTGCTGAAAATACAAGTGATGGCATTACCGCCCCATTGTTTTGGGCTTTAATTGGCGGAGCACCTCTCAGTTTAGTTTATCGTGCGATTAATACAAGTGATTCTATGGTAGGCTATCAAAATAGTAAATTTGCACAGTTTGGCTATTTTTCGGCAAAAGTTGATGATGTTGTCAATTTATTGCCAAGCCGTATAACCGCCATCCTGCTTCTTCTTTTTAGCAAACCCGTTTGTTATTCTAAAAGAGAAGCATGGGGATTATTATTTTCTGATGCGAAAAAGCATCCCTCACCAAACAGTGGGTGGGGAGAATCTGCAACTGCCATTATTTTAGGTATCCAATTGGGTGGGGTTAATTATTATAAAGGGAAAATTTCCAACCGTGCCAAAATGGGATTGCCTAAAGTAAAGAGAAATAAGGCACATATTATTGCAAGCAATACATTAATGGAAAAAGCAATACTACTCTTTTTGCTGTTTTTATGGATAGGAGGTTCAATAATTGAATTTGCCATCTCATGGGGCTAATCCCCATTATTTATATGAAAAAATTGGGTTAGCGATGCCAAAAAATATAATCGACTTTAGCGCTAATATCAATCCATTAGGACCACCAGGCATATTAAAAGAACATTGGAATAGCTTTTATGAACAGATGCAAGTTTACCCAGATCCAGAAGGAAGAATCTTAAAGAGACAAATTGCCGAAAATGAAAAAATCAGCGAACAGGAAGTACTACTAGGAAATGGGGCAGCTGAACTGCTTGCTTTAGTCGGAAGAATGCTTGCGGGTAAAAAGGTACTTTTAATCCAGCCAACATTTTCAGAGTACGAAAAAATATGCAGAGCGAACGGGTGTGAAATTCATTATTATATAATGAACGATCTAAATTGGCAGCTGGATCTCGAAAAAATAACAGAGATAATCAAACATGTGGATGCCGTTTTTTTATGCAATCCGAATAATCCAACAGGGATTTATTATAAAAAAGAGGCGCTTCTTGTTTTGCTGAAAGCATGTGTGAAACATAATTGCTATTTTATTTTAGATGAAGCATTTTATGATTTTGTGCCTTTCTATGAAAATATGATTCCAGAACAAAAGAATTATCCTTTCTTAATCATTGTTCGATCCATGACCAAGATGTTCAGCATCCCAGGCATTCGCTTAGGCTATATGGTAGCAAATGCTTCTGTTATCAAAAAAATGGCAGAACTTCAGCCTCATTGGAGCTTAAACAGCATTGCACTAAAAACAGGAGAATTATTGCTTGAAGAGAAAGCATTTGTAGCCGAAACTATTCAGTATGTAGAAAAGGAAAAACAAGTATTAGTTCCTTTTTATGCCAAAATGGGATTTACTATAACAAATTCACAGTCGAACTTTTACTTATTAAAAGATCCTCTATATGATAAGCAGCATGATTTTCTTCATTTTCTATTAAAAGAGGGAATCGTTGCAAGACATACTTATAATTATCCTGGCTTAGATGGAAGATGGCTGCGTTTTGCCATAAAAAATAGGCAGGAAAATGAAAGATTGCAGGGAGTTATGACAAAATGGATGAAAACTCAACGCTGATTTTTATAACAGGTGGTGTCAGAAGCGGCAAAACCTCCTTTGCAGAGCAATTAGCTGCACAGTTTGCGGAAAAGGAAGATTTGCAGCTGCATTATTTAGCTACAGGAGTTGTGACAGATACTGAAATGCGAAAGAGAGTAGAACGTCATCAAGAAATAAGAGCTAATTATCAGCGACAGTGGAAAACAGTGGAGCAGGAGACAAACTTACATACATTACAGCAGAGATTTTGTAAAAAGGATGTTGTTTTATTTGATTGCTTAACAACATTAGTCAGCAATGAGCTTTTTTTGAAGGAACAAGCTGATTGGTCGAAATCTTTTCTCGAGAGTCTTAAGCAGGAGATAGCAGCTGCAGTTATAGTGTTAAGTAAAAAATGTAAATATTTAATTATAGTCAGCAATGAGGTTTCCTATGAACCAATGCAAACTCCCTTGCTTATCGCTTACAGCTGGCTTCTTGGAAATTTGCATCAAACCTTTGTAGAAATAGCAACGGAGGCCTATTTAGTGGAAAATGGTTTGGCAATAAAGAAAGGATGGCATATATGAAGGGGATTATGGTGACAGGGACTTCCTCTGATGTAGGAAAAAGTTTTATAGCAACAGCGATTTGTCGCATATTGTCCAATAGCGGCATAAGAGTTGCTCCATTTAAATCACAAAATATGTCCAATAACTCCTATGTGACAATAGATGGAAAGGAAATTGGCAGAGCACAAGGGATACAGGCAGAGGCAGCAAGAACAAAAGCATCTGTATGGATGAATCCGATTTTATTAAAGCCTCGTTCTAATATGGAAGCAGAAGTTGTGCTTTTAGGAAGAGTTTTAAAAGTTTTATCAGGAAAAAACTACCGTGACCAATTTTATGAACAAGGTTTGGCTGTTATTCAAGAATCCTTGGATTATTTGAAAGACAAGTATGATGCGATTGTAATGGAAGGGGCGGGAAGTCCTGTTGAGATTAATTTAAAATCGCGTGAGCTTGTAAATATGAAGGTTGCTGAAATGGCTGACGTTCCGGTTATTTTAGTCGCTGACATCGATCGTGGAGGAGTTTTTGCAAGCATTGTCGGTACATTGGCTCTTTTAAGCTCGGAAGAACGCAGTCGTATAAAAGGAATTATTATTAATAAATTTCGCGGGGATATCGATTTATTTACAGATGGAATCGATTGGCTAGAAGAACATACAAAGATTCCTGTGTTAGGTGTTTTGCCGTATATAGAAGATCATATGATTGATGGGGAAGATTCTTTATCTTTTCATGAAAAAAGAATAACGGCAAATAAAAATGTGCTAGATATTGCGGTGGTTAAACTCCCTTTTATTTCGAATTATAGTGATATGGAGCCATTTTATTATGAAGAAGATGTCAGTATACGTTTTGTAGAAACGGGAACAGAATTGGGAAATCCAGATGCCGTTATTATTCCAGGCACAAAAAGTACCCTTTCTGATTTAGCTCAATTGCAAAAAGTTGGATTGGCAGAGGCACTAAAGCAATATAATCAACAGTCTGGAACGATTATCGGAATATGCGGCGGTTTCCAGATGCTTTGTACGACGCTTGAAGATCCCTTTGGCGCGGATACTGGAAAAAAAGGGCTGCAGATGATGGGACTAAATGTCATTCCTGCATCCACCACTTTTCAGCAAAACAAACAGACAATCTTGTCAAAAGGTGAGTTTTTTCCGGCAACAGGCTTAAAAGGGGAAAAAATAACAGGATATGAAATACATATAGGCCAAACAACAATAAATAAAAAAGAAGGAATTATGCCATTTCTCTTATTGGACAATGGCAAGGAGGATGGCTGTTACGTAGATAATGGGCGGGTTATAGGAACATATATGCATCATCTTTTCCATAATGATGAATTCAGAAGCATATGGCTGAATCGTTTGCGAGTACAAAAGGGTTATTCTATTAAAGAAACAAATTTTATCAGCAAAATGAAAGATAAGCGTTTTGACTTAATAGCGGAAATAATGAAAAGCCACGTAGATTGGGATATGTTGGAGAAAATCATTTTCCAAGGTGCGGACAAATGAAAAAATTATGGATAGGAATATTAATAAATATTCAAT
Organism: Niallia nealsonii; assembly: GCF_002835805.1. GTDB lineage: Bacteria > Bacillota > Bacilli > Bacillales > Cytobacillaceae > Niallia > Niallia nealsonii. Next base: position 24,718 of record NZ_PISE01000021.1, read on the forward strand.
TTTTCACTGCCATCCCAATTCGTTCATCCCTGCCGATGGAAAAAGAGTTTATAACTAGCAGTGTGCGCACTTTTCCTATTTTAGGGATTATTCAAGGATTGATATACAGCAGTTTTGTTTATATATTGCTGAATTTTTCGCCTTTTTCCTTATTGGCCGTATCGTTTCTTTTATGGCTAGGGATAATCTGTTTGACTGGAGGGCTGCATCTAGACGGATGGATGGATGCAAGTGATGCTTTTTTTTCTTATCAAGATCAGGAAAAACGACTGGAAATAATGAAAGATCCTCGGATAGGCGCGTTTGGGGTTTTATCCGTTCTTTTATTATTAAGTGCAAAATTTTTATTTATTTATGAGATCCTGCAGAATTGGCAGACGAAAGACTATGCTCTCCTATTACTTTTGCCATTCTTTTCGAAAATGGTAATGGGATTATTGCTGATTTATGTACCAGAAGCTAAGGACAGCGGGCTTGGTTCTTTTTTTAAGCGTGCAGCTTATCCTTATATCACGGTTATTTATTTAGGGTATATCAGCTTTTGTTTTTTAGGTCTTTTTTTCTTTTATCAGGATGTACTTGCAGCTGTCCTGATATTACTCACAGCTAGTGCTTTCAGCTATTTATTTCTATCCAAAAAAATGGTCAAGTGGTTTGGCGGGTTAACAGGCGATTTGTTAGGAGCATCTGTAGAAGGGACGGAACTGGTATTATGGGCAAGTCTATGGTTGTTGCATTATTTCGTCATGGCTTAACAAAAGAAAATGAACAGAGGGCTTATATCGGTTGGCTGGATAGTCCTTTAAGCGAAAAAGGCCGATATCAATTAATGAACAAAAAAGTGAATAAACAATATGATCAAATTTTCTCCAGTGATCTTTTGCGTGCCAAACAGACCGTAACGAGTATTTTTCCGAATAGAAAAGCAATCACTACTTCCATGTTTCGAGAAATGCATTTTGGCGAATGGGAAGGAAAAACATATGAACAGCTAAAGAATGACCAAGTCTATTGTGAATGGATTTCTAATCCTTTTGCCATACAACCTCCAAATGGCGAAAGTTTCACAGACTTTGCAAAAAGAGTGGAAAAGGGATGGGATCTATTAATAGAAGCAAGTGAAAGTGCAGAAAAAGCAGCTGTTGTTGCGCATGGTGGAGTAATTCGTTATTTGCTGCAATGTTATGGACCGGACGTCAACAAAGGTTTTTTTGAGAATTCTGTAGAAACGGAAAGTGGATTTGAGCTTATTTGGAATGATATGGACCAGTTTAGGAGGCGAAAACGATGCACTTCATTACAGGAGGCAGCTTTAATGGAAAAAGGAAATGGGCACTAAATTTCTACCAGCTTACCATACAAAGTGAAGCACTCCAGTTGCTTAGTTTTTATGAAAAGACTACTGCTATGGAGAATATAGCTCCCTTAGAGAAGCCTGTATTTATGTTAGAAGGATTAGAATACTTTATTCAGCAACAGTTAATAACTATGGGGATAGAGAAAACAATTTGCTATTTTCGCCAGTTATTTAAAGAATTAATCAGCTGGGAGAAACAAAAAGAAAAGAATCAGGTAATAGTGATTGGCAGCGATATTACAAAAGGGATTGTGCCTATTGATAAAAAGGATAGAGAGTGGCGAGATGCAGTTGGCTGGATTTATCAAGAGGCAGCACAACGTTCTACAAGAGTAGATGTTATTTGGTATGGAGTAAATGATCTGCTAAAAAAATGGGAAGAAGGGGTATAAATGCGCATATATACAAAAACAGGGGATAAAGGACAAACGAGTATCATTGGAGGCAGAGTAGATAAGGATGACATTCGTGTGGAAAGCTATGGGACAGTGGATGAAGTGAATTGTTTTGTTGGACAGGCAATCGCTCAATTGGAAAAAGAATTGTTTGCGGATATTATTGATGATTTGGAAAAAATTCAGCATGAACTTTTTGATTGTGGCGGCGACTTGGCAAATATTTTGCCAAATCATCCAGTCAAACTTACGACAGAGTGCATTTCCTATTTAGAAACAAGAATTGATCAATTTACTGAAGAAGCTCCACCTTTAGAGCGCTTTATTCTCCCAGGTGGCCATCTTGCAGCAGCGAGCATTCATATCGCAAGGACTGTGACAAGAAGAGCAGAGCGGCTAGTTGTAACTCTGAAAAAAGCGGATGAAAATGTATCAGATTTATCTTTGCAATATTTAAATCGTTTATCTGATTACTTTTTTGCATTAGCACGTGTTGTTAATTTCCGCAGCCAAGTAGGGGACATAGAATATATAAGAAGTGCCAAAGTATTTCGTGGAGGAAAAAGAAAAGGAGATAAAATAAATGATCAGCAGAAAAATTAGTGTTTATGCACTATTTATTGCTTTATCAGCTGTAGGTGCGGCCTTAAAAATCCCATCCTCTGTTGGCAGCATTGGGCTAGACAGTTTTCCTAGTTTGATAGCAGGCGTACTTTTAGGAGGCATTAGCGGCGGGATCATAGCAGGTATTGGCCATATTTTATCTGCTTCTCTCGGAGGTTTCCCTCTGGGGCCTTTTCATGTAGTCATCGGATTAGAAATGTTTTTATTGGTTGTTGTTTATTCATGGCTCCATAAAAAATACTCGATCTATATCGCAAGCATTATGTTTATTATCGCAAACAGTGTTCTTTTGCCGCTTCCATTTCTGTATGTAATCAGCGAGAAGTTTTATTTTGCTGCTATTCCATCTTTATTTATAGCGGCGGTGCTTAATGGGGGAGTTGCCGCAGTATTGTTGCCTAGATTGCAGTCGATAAAAATGTGGGGGAAAAGCAGGGAATGAGAGATGTACAAATTTTGCTCTTTAATAAAAAGGAAGAAATTGTTATAGCAGCAGATAATAGTGGGGGAATAGGCTTAAAAGAACAGGATGTAGTAAAAGTTGATTATGAGACAGTTGCCTATTTTTCTTTTCGTGTCGCATGTATGGAATGTATGGCGGCTGGAGGGATTCCTTTTTCTGTTATTTTGCAAAATTTTTGTGGAGAAATTGCCTGGAATAAGCTTGTAGTAGGAATAAAAAAAAGTATAAAAGAGGCAGGATTAGAGGAGTTGGCTATTACTGGGAGCACAGAGAGTAATTTTGCACTAAATCAATCTGCCGTTGGATTAACAGTGCTTGGAAAGAAAGGTAGCAAGCATAAGAGCTTGGATATGAAAAAGAGCAAGGTTGCAGTAATCGGCAGCCCTCTTGTTGGAAATGAAGTAATGGAGGAAAAAGAAAAAATTGCTCCATTATCTTTATTTTATCCATTAGTAAGGGCAAGGAAATATAATTTGCTTCCTGTTGGATCAAAGGGGATTCTAGCAGAGCTTTCTGTGCTGTTAGGAAAAATGGAAGAGAGAGAAATTCATTGTGCATTGGATATAAATAAATCTGCTGGTCCTTCTACCTGTTTTCTAATAGAGTACGAGGAGGAAGAAGAACAAACACTGCGGAACTTAGCCGGTCCTTATTTCCATTCCATTTCTTTTATAGAAAAATAGTGAAAAGGCAGGATCACTCTAAAGAACAAGTAAGTTTGTTCTTTTTTTTATGGCAAAATATTATGCATAAAATAAGCTTCCAGTTTAAAGGATATAACATAGATTAATAACAAACATGAAGAGACTATTACATTTTGATGAAAAGATAAAGGAATATAGGGATTCTGCTTTTGAATAGACATCATCTAGTGGTAGAATAAAATAGGTATGATTGATAAATTGGAGGAACATAAAATGAAAAAAAAGCTTGGTTTATTATATGGTGGTAAATCTGCTGAACATAAAGTTAGCATGCAAACAGCAATGGCGGTTATTAAAGCATTAGATACAAATAAATTCGATATTTATCCTATTTACATATCAGAAAAAGGAGAATGGATAAAAGGGCCGCAATTGACAGGTCCAGTTGAAAATGTCGATCAGCTGGCATTTGCAAACATGGAGGAAATTCAATCAACGGCGCTTTCTTCCAGCCTTTTTGAAGCATCCGAAAATAATAATTTTGATGTTATTTTTCCCCTTTTACATGGACCGAATGGAGAAGATGGGACAGTTCAAGGATTATTAGAGCTTTTGAATTTGCCATATGTCGGCAACGGAGTGTTAGCTTCTTCAGCTGGAATGGATAAAGTAATTATGAAAAATATCTTTGAGGTAGCAGGATTAAAGCAAGTTAAATATACTTCTTTTATCCGAAAAGATTGGCAAAACAATAAAGAAAAAGCCTATCAAAAAGTAGAACAAGAGCTTGGATTTCCATGCTTTGTGAAGCCTGCCAACTTAGGGTCAAGTGTAGGAATCAGCAAATGTACGAATCAGGAAGAACTAGAATCGGCATTTGTAGAGGCATTTCAGTTTGATAGAAAAGTTATTGTTGAAGAGGGCGTTATAGCAAGAGAAATAGAAGTGGCTGTACTTGGGAATGATGACCCTCAAGTTTCTGTTGCTGGTGAAATTGTTGCGAAAAAAGATTTCTATGACTATAAAGCAAAATATGAGGATGGGAATACAGCATTAATTATTCCTGCTGAAGTTTCAGAAGGGGAGTATAACCTAATAAAAAAAGAAGCGATTAAGGCATTTAAAGCATTAGATTGCTCAGGACTAGTTCGTGCAGATTTCTTTTTGACTAAAGAGGGTAATGTATTTATAAACGAAGTAAACACGATGCCTGGCTTTACTCCATTTAGTATGTTCCCACTTTTATGGCAGGAAAGTGGCTTAGAGTATTCTGCTTTAATTGAAAGATTAGTTGATCTTGCTCTTGAAAGACATGCAGAGAAGCAAACGATTAAATATACGATGTAAATATAAGATGTAAGACCGGTTATTTTTAGCTGATTGGACGGATAAAAACGTTTGACCATCAAAAAGGTTGCTTTGTTTATTTTTTCGTTTTTTAAACGGGAGAACAAAAGGAGGGCTTTGATGAGCAAGCGTTTTTCCATCGTCTAATGAGAATTTTTATCTCGTGCTTTTCTAGGCTATGCTTGCCTATTATATGGTGTTTATATTTTTTAGGCAGCGCTTATTGCCTGTCAACGGAGCGGAGTTATACATATGGATGGAGGGGTCTTGATGATAAAACGAACCTTAGAAGAAGTAGCAAAAATGGCTGGTGCAGAAGATATAGCTGAATTTGCAAAGGCGATAGAAATAAAAGGTGTTACGATTGATTCACGAAAGATAGAAAAAGGAAATTTATTTGTGCCTTTTAAAGGGGAAAAAACAGATGGGCATCAATATGTTGAAGATGCCATTAAAAGGGGAGCAGCAGCATCCTTCTGGCAAAAGGATGTGCCTAATCCCCCTAAACATCTTCCGCTTATTTATGTAGAGGATACATTAAAAGGCATCCAGACATTAGCGAAAAGTTATCGGGATGAACTGTCAATCAAAGTAGTGGGAATTACAGGAAGCAATGGAAAAACATCTACAAAGGATATAACAACAAATCTTCTTTCATTAAAATATAAAGTGCAAAAAACAGAAGGAAACTATAATAATCATCTTGGGCTTCCTTTGACTGTTCTCAATCTAGAAGAAGATACAGATATTGCTGTATTAGAAATGGGAATGAGCGGACGCGGGGAAATTGATTTTTTAACTAGACTAGCAGAACCGGATGTTGTGGTAATTACAAATATTGGAGAATCTCATCTTCTTGATTTAGGATCTAGAGAAGGAATTGCAGAAGCAAAGCTAGAAATCATCAATGGATTACAAAATGGTGGAAGAATTATTTATTTTGGCGACGAGCCCCTTCTTTCTGAAAGGATAACAAAAATAAAAAAGGATACTGAGGTTAAAACGTTTGGCAAAAGTTTAAGCAATGATTTGTATCCTGTCAGCATAGTACAGAAGGAAAATGGAAGTTCATTTACAATTAATGGCCTAACGAAACAGTTTGAGCTGCCAGTGTTAGGTGATCATAATATCTTAAATGCGTTGGCAGCTATGTTAGTTGCAGAATATTTCCAGATACCTTTTGAAGAGATGGATCAAGGCTTTAAAAACTTAACATTAACGAATATGAGAATGGAGCTTTTGGAAGGGGAAAATGGTGTCCACATTATCAATGACGCATATAATGCCAGCCCTACTTCTATGTTAGCGGCGATAAATGTGCTGGAAAATCTCCCTGGCTTTAAGAAAAAAATAATCGTATTTGGTGATATGTTAGAACTTGGGCCAGAAGAAGAACGATACCATCATGAAGTTGGAACAAGTTTATCAGAGGAAATCGATTATGTATTCACATATGGGAAACTCGGATTATTTATTGCAGAAGGAGCAAAAAAAATCTTGCCTGAAAACCGTGTTTTTCCATTTACTGATAAAGAGGAACTTATCGCAGCTTTAAACAAAAAAATAGACCAAGAAACAGTTGTTTTAGTAAAAGCATCAAGAGGAATGAGATTAGAAGAAGTAGTTCGTGCATTACAGTAGCAGTTAGAAAGTTTTCTATAAATGATGAGGTTTGCATACTTTTAATTATAATATTTACGTGTGTGAACCTCTAAGATAATCTGATCAAAAGTAGTAATTTGTAGAAATTTATGAATAAAAGCAAAAAAAACATAATTTTCGGATGATTAAATCAATTTTTGTTGAATAATATCATATTTTCATTTTGATTTATTGCATATTAAAAGTGCATATATTAAAAAGATAATATTTTTCTTATTTAAAAGGACTTATATGAAATAGTTGGTTTAAAATGTCATATTATTGCAAACCTTATTTTTAAGTGATAAGATTATTTTTACATGCAATTGCAATAAAATAGCTGATGGAATGTTTTCTTTTGGGAGGGCAGAGCAATCAATAAAAGTGGTATATCAACATGAATTCCAAGTAAGTCCCTTAGAAAAGAAAATAGCCGAATAGAGAGAAATTTTGAAGGGCGACAAAGTCTATTTCCAATCATTTTTTCCTTTTTTATTAGGCAAATTTTTTTGTTCTGTTAATTAAGAGGGGCCTCTTCCTAATTAGGACAAAAAAATGAAAGTATATAAATGATTGCATAATTTCAACGAAAATTTCTTTGTATTTGGCTAACTGAAAATATTAGCTGTAAACTTAAATAAAAAATTGGAAGTCATTTGAAATATTTCCTCTCTGTTAAAACTCAATTTTACAGTATCTTATTTAGTTAACAAATAAGCATATATAACCTCATGTTTCTCCAAATGAAGTAATGATGGATTTATAAATCCCACAAAACTTTTCACATTAAACTTGTTTTGTTCTGCGTTAATATAATTGTTTGGGGAATAGCGGTAAAGTGGATAAAAACTAACGCCATAACAATATGTTTCTTTGATAAGAAATGAGGTACATATATAAAGTTAGTGCATGGAAATCACTGTCATTTGTGAATATTTTTAATGACTAGAAGGAGATTGGATATATTGGTTAAGTTTCAAGATTTAGGTATTAGTGCTGCTACAATGAAATCATTAAAAAGAATGGGCTTTGAAGAAGCTACGCCTATTCAGGCAGAAACCATTCCCTTAAGTCTTCAACATAAGGATTTAATTGGGCAAGCACAAACTGGTACTGGAAAAACAGCAGCTTTTGGAGTGCCTTTAGTTGACAAAGTGGATGTAGCAAATGAAGTAATCCAAGGGATTATTATTGCTCCAACAAGAGAACTGGCTATTCAAGTTTCAGAAGAACTTTATAAAATTGGTTTCGGAAAAAGAACAAGAGTCCTTTCTATTTTTGGTGGTCAAGATATTAACCGCCAAATCCGCGCATTGAAAAACAATCCACATATTATTGTTGGAACACCAGGGCGTATTTTAGATCATATTAATAGAAAAACATTAAAATTGGATCATGTAAACACAGTCATTTTAGATGAAGCAGATGAAATGCTGAATATGGGCTTTATTGATGATATTGAGTCTATTCTTTCTAAAATTCCCGAGGAAAGACAAACCTTATTATTTTCAGCTACAATGCCGACGCCTATTAGAAAAATGGCAGAGCGTTTTATGAAAGAGCCGCAAATAGTAAAAGTAAAAGCAAAAGAAATGACTGTTCCGCTAATTGAACAATATTATATTGAAACACAGGAAAAAACAAAATTTGATATTTTGACAAGACTTTTAGATATACAATCCCCAGAATTAGCGATTATCTTTGGCCGTACTAAACGCCGTGTCGATGAGTTGTCAGAAGCGCTTAATTTAAGAGGTTATACGGCAGAGGGAATACATGGGGACCTAAGCCAAGCGAAACGTATGTCTGTGCTTAGAAAGTTTAAAGAAGGATCTATTGATGTGCTGGTTGCTACAGATGTTGCTGCTCGTGGATTAGACATTTCAGGGGTAACGCATGTTTATAACTTTGATATTCCACAAGATCCAGAAAGTTATGTTCACCGCATCGGAAGAACAGGAAGAGCTGGCAAGGAAGGAGTAGCGATTACATTTATTACGTATCGTGAAAGATCATACCTTCAAGTTGTGGAGAAAACAACAAAAAGAAAAATGGAAAAAATGATTCCTCCAACAGTAGATCAAGCGATAGAAGGGCAACAAAAAGCAGTAATGGAAAAAATTATGCAGACAATTGATGCAAATAATTTGGATTCTTATAAAGAAGCGGCTGATGATTTATTAGCCCAAAAAGATGCAAACACAATTGTTGCGGCAGTTTTAAAAATGCTGACAAAAGAGCCTGATACAACACCAGTGCGACTTACAGAAGAAAAGCCATTGCCAATGAAACAGGATCGCAAACCATACGACAAAAATAATAATGGCTATAGAGATAGAAATAGACAAAATCATAATCCTCGTCAACGTCAAGGATACAGCAATAAACGAACAGGCCAACAAAATGGCAGCAGCTATTCTAAATCAAATTCAAATTCCAACACCTATCGTTAAAAAAAATCCTTGTAAGCATGAATATGCTTACAAGGATTTTTTTTATCCCTGTTTAACTGGTTTTTGATTCCCGCCAATGTCTTTTAGAAAAGTTCGGTATCATTCCTATTATCCTGCTTCAAGAATCAATCAGGGAGAGACGTAGAAAAAACATATTGATTGCATTTTTACTTTATTTGCTGGTGAAACAGATGGTTACATAAATTTTGCATATACTAATCAAAAATTAATGAGAAAAGAGGGACAATTTTGTGACTGTATTTAGATTAGGATATGTAGCAATGAGTGTTCATCTGCAAAATGCTTCACCATCACAAACAATGACATACCGGCAATTCTCTTCCATAAAAGATGAAGAAGCAGCGATTAAGAAATTAGAAAGAATAGCTATAAGTAATTTGCAAAATTGCCTACGTCTTTTAAAGCATAATGCGATTAATGATATTTACTTTTTTCGATTAAGTTCTAAACTTATTCCTCTGGTCAATCATCCTGATTTGCCCAATTGGGATTATATCCTTCCTTTAAAACCACTGCTTTTTCAGCTTGGCGAGTTTGTAAGCAAACATAATATGCGCATTGATTTTCATCCAGACCATTTTGTTGTTTTAAATAACGAGGATAAGGACATTTTAAAAACCTCTTTAAAAACACTGCAAATGCATGAACGGCTGTTACGGGGGATGAAAGTAAATACAGAACATCGCTGCGTACTTCATGTAGGTGGGGTTTATAATGATAAGGAGCAAGCACTTGAACAGTTTATCTCCAATTGGGGTCTGATTCCTCTTAAATGGCAAAAGATGATTATGCTCGAAAATGACGATACTAATTTTACTTTAAATGAAGTTCTTTACCTCTGTGAAAAGTTAAGTATTCCTTGTGTATTTGATTTGCATCATCATATTGTTCATAATGAAAAGGATTCTTGGGAGGAATATTGGGAAAGGATTGTCCAAACCTGGAGCCATTCCTCTTTGCCAATTAAAATGCATATTTCTAGTCCTCGTACAAATGAAAAAGATCGGGCCCACGCTGATTATATTAATAGTGAACAATTTTTAGAATTTCTTACAAGGGTCGATGGAACAGTTCCCCAAATAGATTGCATGATAGAAGCAAAAAAGAAAGACGATGCTTTATTTGAGTTAGTGAAAGACTTGAAAAAGAAGGAGAATATCGTGTTTATTGATGAAGCATCTTTTCGCTTTATAAAATGAGGAAGTAACCAAGAGCATGCAAAAGAGGATTTAGTTTGAAACTATTTCCTTTTTTTTTCGTAAACAATACTATTGGGGAAATAAACAGCAAGGAAAACAAAGAGCAGACATTTAATATAAGGAGTTAGAGGGGGAAATTTATGTTAGCAGAACCGTATAATCGATTATCGCCAAAATCAGTAGAAATATGGAGAATAATGGGGGTTATTTCAGGTCTTTTTCTATTCGTCGTATTTGCTGGAGTAATTACATTGACCGTTATATTTCATTGGCATTTATTATTTTCAATCATAAGCTTTTTAATCATCACTATCTATTTTGTGCTTTTTGTTGGCATACTTCCAAAGATGAAATGGAAAAGGTGGAGGTATGAAATTAGAGAGGATGAGATTGAAATACAACAAGGTGTGCTAGTGATAAAAAGAACGCTTGTGCCAATGATTCGTGTGCAGCATGTTGATACAAAGCAGGGGCCGTTGCTTAGGAAATACCATTTGGCAACTGTTTCTATTTCAACTGCGGCAACTGTACACGAAATCCCTGCACTCGGTTTAGAAGAAGCAGAAGAAATCAGAACATATATCTCTGTCAAAACAAAGGTGGCAAAAGAAGATGTTTGAGCAAAAGAAACTTCATCCTATCACCATTTTATATAATATTTTTCGACAGCTAAAGGAAATTATTTTTCCAGTCATTGCTATTTTTGTATTTGGAGGAACTTCATCTAAATGGGATTTCTTTTACCATGTAGGTTTAATTGTTTTTAGTATATTTGTGCTTGTTGGAGGAGTGCTTTCTTGGTTCTTTTTTCGCTATTATTTGCATCAAGGAGAACTTAGAATTGAAAATGGTGTATTTGTTAAGAAAAAACGGTTTATTCCTTTTGAAAGAATACAAAGCATCGATTTTACAGAAGGTATTTTACATAGACCATTCGGGCTTGTGAAAGTAAAAATAGAAACAGCTGGGGGAGCAGGTGAAGCAGAAGCTGTGCTCACAGCTATCCATATGAAAGATGCTATTAAATTAAGGGATTATATTAATAAACATAAAAATCAAAAGAATGATTTAGAGGATGAAATCTTAGAGGAGAATAAACAAGAATTATACAAAATAACCACAAAAGAACTGCTCATATTAGCAACTACTTCTGGTGGGATTGGTGTTGTGTTCTCCGCGCTTATTGCCGTTATTTCGCAATTTGATGACTTAATTCCATATAAAAAAATATTTCGTGAATTTCAGCATGTTGTCTCAAGCGGCATGGTTGTTCTTACATCTATTGTCTTTATTTTATTTATTCTATTATGGATAGTCTCTTTCCTGATTACTGTGTTAAAATATGCAAATTTTACAATAGCTAAAATAGAGAATGATTTAGTGGTATCGAGAGGATTATTAGAGAAAAAGCAAATTACGATTCCGTTGAGCCGTATCCAAGCTGTTAGAATAAGGGAGAATATTTTAAGACAGCCCTTTGGTTTAGCGGCCGTTTATTTAGAAAGCGCTGGAGGCTCTTTAAACGACAACGAAGCTTCGAGTATGGTGATAATGCCTGTTAGCAAAAAAGTGAAAATAAAAAAACTTTTGTTGGAAATATTGCCTGATTATGAGTTAGTGGATGATTTACATGCTCCTCCAAAAAAGGCAAGGTTTCGATATATGCTTCGCGATAGTTGGATTGCAGTTCCTATTGCAGGGTTGTCATTCTATTATTTTCATCTATGGGGCATAATTTCTATTGTCTTGTTTGTGCTTTTGCCTAGCTGGGGCTACCTTAAATATCGTGCTGCTGGATGGGGTGTAACAAATAAACAGTTAACGATTTCGTTTCGCCATTTAGAAAAAACGACACTTATTATGAAAAAAAATCGAATTCAAGCATTAGATTATAAAGAAGGGTTTTGGCAGAGAGGGGCAGGTCTTGCTTCATTAAGCTGTTTAGTTGCTTCCGGAATTGGAGGATCTGGTGGTACTGTTTATGACTTAAGAAAAGAGGAAATAGACAAAGTATATAATTGGTACTCCTATTCTGTAAAAAAGTAAAAAATGATCCATACTATTTCGGATAAGGAGCAAAAATTTAAAAGAGTTGCTAATTATATAGAAATATATAGGCTCTATAGAATGCATGATTCCTATATATTTAATAAAATATCTTTTTTTATCAAGTATTAACAAGCTTTTGGCCCCCACCTAAGGGATGATAAGAGAAAACGAGAAAACTAGGCGGGGAGAAACTTGCTGAGTAAAAGCCTGGCTGGTTCCGATAATCGGATTATTTCACTTTATCGAAATAATCCGATTATTGCCAGTAGTAGAAGAATGCCCCAAATGATAATAGTTTTGATAGGCGGCCTTTTTCTTCTAGAAAGGCTGTTTTTGATATGAGAAAACTCTTCTTTATATGTGTTTAAGATTTTTTTTTCTTTCTTTTGTGAAATGCTTCCAATCACTAATCCACATAAAAAACCGAAAAGGTGGGCAGATACATTAATATTTGGCTGTAAAAAGGTCATAATTAAGCTTAAAATGGCAATCGTAGCAATAACTTGGGAATTATTTTTAGAAATAATATCTTTTCTAAAAACAATCAGCGCAATATAATATCCAAATAGCCCAAAAATGGCACCGCTTGATCCAAGATGAGTATAAGTCAATGGTTCTACTAAAAGTGTAGCAATATTGGCAAGTACGCCTGTAGCAAGGTATAGAAACATAAAGCGAATTCTTCCTAAAATTATCTCTAGAGCAGGTCCAAATAGAAAAATGCTAAAACTGTTAAATAAAAAATGAGAAAAGCTTCCGTGGATGAAAATAGGCGTTATTAGTCTCCACCATTCTCCTTGAATAATATATAAATTAACGCCAATTGTTTGCTCTAAGATATAATCATTTGGAAAAATGGAGATAGTAGTGACTATATATAATAGAAGATGGATAATCAGAATAGCTGAAACGATAGGATATTTTGCAATAAATTCTTTAAAACTCTCTCTTCTTGTAAACATGATAAAAACCTCCTCTGTCGCCTCTTCCTACATAATAACCAATGTAAGGGGAAAGTAGTACTAAATTTATGCTTAAAATCATGAAATTAGAAGGATGTGTCATATGATTAGTGGAATAGGAATCGATATTATTGAACTAGATAGAATAAAAGAGCTTATAAAAAGAAAACAAGAATTTGCTGAGCGAATACTAACAGAAAAAGAGCTGATAAACTATAAAAAATTGAAGGGAAATAGACAAATAGAATATCTTGCTGGCAGATTTGCAGCAAAGGAAGCTTTTTCCAAAGCAATGGGAACCGGAATAGGAAAAAATTTAAGTTTTCAGGATATAGAGGTGGATAAAGATGCACAGGGAAAACCTTATATTGTCAAACCTGTTGCTAGTGGAGTGCATATATCGATTACCCACAGCAGGAAGTATGCGTGTGCACAAGTTATCATTGAAAAAGAATAAAGCAATCGCGAGCTTGTTCAATTGTTAGTAGCATATTTCCTATGGTTGTCTCATATATTCATAGAGCAATAGGAGAAATAAGCGGGGAAATCAGAAGTGGATAAGAATGGACTAAATATTTAGTTTTTCTTATAAAACTGATTCTGTTTTTTTCTTCTTGAACGTGAAATGAGAATAGGGGAGTTGAAAAAATGAACAAGAAGTTATGGTTGCTATTTGTAGGGCTAACAGTCATGCTTTTGTTAACTGCCTGTGGGACAAAGTCAAAGGATGAAGTCTTAAAAGATTTAAGCGAAAAGGTTTCGACAAAAGGATATAAAGCTGATGCAGAAATGACCTTGCAAATGGGGACCGACCCACAAACATACGAAGTACAAATTTGGCATAAAGATCCTTCTTATTATCGAGTAAATCTTAAAAATGCCAAAAAAGATCAGAGTCAAATGATTTTGAAAAATGATGAGGGTGTATATGTATTAACACCTGCATTAAACAAAAGCTTTAAATTTCAAAGCGAATGGCCAGAAAACAGCAGTCAGGCATATTTGTATGAATCCTTGGTCAAAGATATAGAAGAGGATAAAGGAGCAAAGTTCCAAGCGACAGATAAATATTATGTTTTTGAAACGAAAACACGCTATCAAAATAATAAAATGCTGCCAACACAAGAAATTACATTAAATAAAAAAGATCTTTCACCAGTTAGTGTGAAAGTAAAAGATACAGAGGGTACAGCGGTAGTTAAAGTGAAGTTTTCCAATGTGAAATTTGACGTAGATTTTGATAAGGCCGATTTCGATTTGAAAAAGAGCATGACAGCTGCAAAACTTGTAGTACCAGTTATGGGAGAAGTAGAAGATCAAACATTCTCTGTTAAATATCCAGAAGAGCAAATAGAAGGGGTAAGTTTAGTAGAGGAGAAAAAAGTGACAACAGAAAATGGAAGTCGTGTAGTCTTAACTTATGAAGGAGACGGGAAGTCCTATACCATTATTCAAGAAAAGGCAGAAATAGCTCCGGCAACAGCAGGACCAATAACAATGACAGGAGAGCCTATTGATCTTGGATTCACGATTGGTTCAGTAAGCGATAATAAAGTGACATGGACATTTGGGGGAGTGGACTATATTATTGCTTCAACAGAGTTGACAAAAGATGAAATGGTTAGCATCGCCCGTTCTGTACAAGGGGAAGCAATTAAATAAAAAGCAATGACAGGATAGTTGAATAGGAAAGATGGAGACAGTTTCTTTAGGGAAGCTGTTTTTTGTATATAAAAAGGCAATTGGTATGTTGACAAGGGGTATGGAGAGTAGAATAATTTAATAAAAAGTTTATCCTTAAAGGAAGTGTCATAAGTTAATGGAATTAGAAGGAACGTTTTTTCGAGATACATGGGCAGAAATTGATTTGGATGCCATTTTTTATAATGTAGCAGAAATGAAAAAAAGATTAGAGGCCGAAAGTAAATTATTTGCTGTTGTAAAAGCGAATGGATATGGTCATGGTGCTTTTCAAATGGCCCAAACAGCTTTAGAGGCAGGTGCAGATTACTTAGCCGTGGCCTTTTTGGATGAAGCGATTCAATTGAGACAAAAAGGGATAGATGCCCCGATATTGGTGCTTGGAGCAGTGCGTTTTACCGATTTGAAAATGGCAGTAAAACATAATATAACAGTTACTATGTTCGATTTAGATTGGCTGAAAAAAACAGCCTCCTTTTTAAATGGGGAACATGCAATAAAAGTTCATATCAAGTTAGATACAGGTATGGGGAGAATTGGCTTGAGGGAGAAAAAAGAACTTATAGAGGTTGAAAACATATTGTCTGAAAATCAGAATATAGTAGTAGAAGGAGTATTTACACACTTCGCTACAGCAGACGAATTAAATACTATTTATATGGAAAAACAGCTCCATCGTTTTCGGGAATTGCTTTCTTGTTTCTCTGAAAAACCAGCGATTATTCATTGCAGCAATAGTGCTAGTAGCCTGCTTCATCCAGATTTGCAATATAATGCTATTAGAATGGGGATCTCTATGTATGGGCTAACTCCATCCCTAGAAATAGAACAAAGTCTACCGTTTCCTTTGAAGGAGGCCTTTTCCCTTCATACACGAATTGTCCAAGTGAAAAAACTGAAAAAAGGGGAAAAAGTAAGTTATGGTGCTACGTATGAGGCGATGGAAGATGAATGGATAGGAACGCTGCCAATTGGGTATGCTGATGGGTGGCTAAGAAAATTAAGTGGTCAAGAAGTACTTGTAAATGGCGAAAGAGTGCCTATTATCGGCAGAATTTGTATGGATCAATGTATGATCAAGCTACAGTCATATATAGAACCTGGGACAAAAGTTACATTGATTGGGGAGCAAGATTTTGGTGAGATTTCTGTGAATGAGATTGCAGCTAAATTAAAAACCATTAATTATGAAGTAACCTGTTCTATATCTAATAGAGTCCCCCGCTTATATAGAAAAGAAGGGAATTATGTAGAAGTGGTTAATCCATTAGTGTGATAGAGTTTATTGGGTAAAAGAACAGTAAAATCTGTAAGTGAGAACAAAGTTATGCAGCTATTATTTTTTGTTATTGAACTTTGTTGATTAATGGAATGAAAAAAAATAGGATGATTTAACATGGTCAATAAATAAAGTGCATTTTAAAAAAATATGTAACTATGCATAAAAGATACATTTTTTGGTGGATAATACAGTAGAATTACTGAATGTACTTTGCATATTGTTCTATTAATGGTATGATTGAAAAAGCAGAGCTAAATATGGTGTGTAGTGATGGTGGAGGTGTATGTTTGTGTCTGAATCTAGCGCAACAACAGAAATCTTAGTAAGATTACCAAAGCATTTGTTAACTGAATTGGACGGTTTCGTAAAGCAGGAAAATGTGAATCGTAGTGAATTTATTTATCAAGCGACTAAAATGTATCTTCGTGAACGGAAAAAGAGACATATCCGGGAATCCATGAGACGAGGTTATATGGAAATGGCGAAATTAAATTTGTCTATTGCATCAGAAAGCTTTTTGGCAGAATATGAGGCAGAGCATACAGTTGAACGTCTTGTAAGCGGAGGGTAATCCTTTGATTGTTAAACGTGGTGACGTTTACTTTGCAGACCTATCCCCAGTTGTTGGCTCAGAGCAAGGCGGTGTCCGTCCTGTACTTGTCATTCAAAACGACATCGGGAATCGGTTCAGTCCCACAGTCATTATAGCAGCAATTACGGCTCAGATACAGAAAGCGAAATTGCCGACACATGTGGAAATTGACGCGAAACGATATGGTTTTGAAAGAGATTCCGTAATTCTTTTAGAACAAATTCGCACAATAGATAAACAAAGGCTAACGGACAAAATCACTCATCTCGATGATGAAATGATGGAAAAAGTGGATGAAGCCTTACAGATAAGTTTAGGTCTCATAGAATTCTAAAAAACATGGAGCGCTTCTTAGTGGAGCGCTTTTTTTTATTATCTATGCACAAGAAGCAAGTAGTATAAATTCTACTTGCTTTTTTTATTTAGCCTGAAATATTCTTTTGTAATCGTGTAAATAATGGAAGTTTTTTTAGATGTCTTATAAAAAATGGTTTATGATAGACGGAAAAAGGGTATATAAAAAAGTCATAGAACAATTCTTTGCAAGTAAACAAAGATTTTTATATAAAGAGCAATCATAAAATAAATTATGTTTTTAATATGGTAAAATGGAGGCAGGCCATGCAAAAGGAATTTTTGACCTATATTCAGAATCATCGTGAAGATATTATAGCTAGTTGGCTACAGCGTATTGACGAGAAGACAGCGGAGATGGCTAAAAAGTTAGAAGAAGATCATTTGATTTCTTCGGCTGCACAAGAATATATTGATCTACTTATCAACGAATCGCTTGGCTTGATGGATGATTCCGATAATCAACTAATTGTATTTATTGAAAAAGCGGTTAGTTTAAATTGGCATTTAAACATGTTAGTAACAGGTTTGCAAATCTTTGAAGAAATTATTTTTCAAGGAATGGAAAAGGAAAAAGCCTTTTATGATAATAAACAATTACAATATGTAGAAAATTTCCATAGTTGGCTGCATCCTTTATGCAACAAAATTATTCGAATGTATTCAAATGTTTGGGAACGAACGGTTTCTATACAAAAAGTTGCTTTGCAAGAATTATCTGCGCCGTTAATTCCAGTTTTTGAGGGCATAACAATTATGCCATTAGTGGGTACGATAGATACACAAAGAGCAAAACAGATTATGGAAAATTTACTGAATGGTGTTGTAAAGCATAGATCAGAAGTTGTGTTAATAGATATAACAGGTGTCCCTGTGGTGGATACGATGGTTGCACACCATATTATCCAAGCGACTAATGCGGTGCGATTAGTGGGAACAAAAAGCATGATTGTTGGCATAAGGCCAGAAATTGCTCAAACAATTGTAAACCTAGGCATAAATTTAGATCAGTTTGAAACAAAAAACACACTGAAAAAAGGGATGGAAAGTGCGTTGGAATATACAAATAGAAAGTTGGTTGGATTGGGGTGAATAAAGTGAGAATACCAATTTTAAAACTTCATGATTGTTTGCTTGTCTCTATTCAATGGGAATTGGACGATCAGACAGCGTTGAAATTTCAAGAAGACTTATTAAATAAAATACATGAAACAAGTGCAAATGGTGTGGTAATCGATTTAACATCTATTGATTTTATTGACTCCTTTATTGCGAAAGTCTTAGGAGATGTCATTGGTATGTCTAAACTAATGGGAGCAAAGGTTGTATTAACAGGAATTCAGCCAGCGGTTGCTATTACCTTAGTTGAACTTGGCATTAGCTTGGATGATGTATTAACAGCCTTAGATTTGGAAAAAGGTCTGGAGAAATTACAACAGGAATTGGGGGATTGACCGATGGGACACCAATCCTGTGTAAAAATTGTAAATGAATGGGATATAGTTGCAGCACGACAGTTGGGAAGAAACGTTGCAAAAGAACTAGGATTCGGTACAGTTGATCAGGCGCGAATTACTACAGCAATAAGCGAATTAGCAAGAAATATATACTTGTATGCTGGGCAAGGACAAATATGTATAGAGAAACTAATGGAAAATGGAAAAGTCGGTTTAAAGCTAAGTGCGGTAGACAGCGGGCCGGGAATTAAAGATTTAAGGCAAGTTATGCAAGATGGATTTTCGACATCCGGTGGTTTAGGTGCTGGACTGCCTGGTGTTAAACGATTAATGGATGAATTTAATATCGAAACTTCTGTGGGTGTCGGGACAGATATAAAGGCAATAAAATGGCTCAGATAGGGGGGGAATAGATGGATTTCCGAGAAATGATGGATTCTAAGTATCGGGATCTTCTAGTGAGTTATATCAAGGATGAATCTGAACAAGCTCTTTACCAGGGGCAGAAGTTTAGCAGGAAATCAATTGAGCATAAGGTGTCACCGGAAGATATTATCAGTTTACATAAAAACTTAATAGTGGATTTATATCCGGATATCCCAGAATATGTAATAAAATCCTTCGACATTTTACTGGAGGTAATGATTGGTTATGGACTTGCTTACCGAGAACACCAGAGCTTACGCCATGTACAGCAAGAATTGAGAAGCGAAATGGAAATAGCTTCCAATGTGCAACAAACGCTTTTAAGCACGGAAATTCCTAATGTAAAAGAACTGGATATTGGTGCAATAAGTGTCCCGGCAAAAATGATGAATGGCGATTATTTTCATTTTGTTCAAGATGAGGCTCAAACAGTTAGTATTGCAATAGCTGATGTAATTGGAAAAGGGATTCCAGCTGCGCTGTGTATGTCCATGATAAAATATGCGATGGATAGTCTGCCGGAAAACAGGAAGTTTCCAAGCAATGTGTTGGAAAATTTAAATCGTGTGGTGGAGCAAAATGTAGATCCAAGCATGTTTATTACCATGTTTTATGGAATGTATGATATTCAGTCACATACATTTCATTATTCTTCTGCAGGACATGAGCCTGGCTTATTTTATGATGCAGCATCAGGTGAATTCAGTGAGTTGGTTGCAAAAGGGTTATTATTGGGTGTGGATCAAAAAACAAAATATGAACAAGTCATGCAACATATAAATACAGGGGATATGATTATTCTTATGTCTGATGGTGTGACAGAATGCAGAACAGAAGAGGGGTTCATTGAAAAAGAGAAGTTAATTGGCTATATAAAAAAATATATGCATTTAAATGCTCAAGAAATCGTGCAAAATATTTATAAGGAATTGGAAAAAGTCCAAGATTTTCAGCTTCGAGATGACTTTACATTAATTATTTTTAAAAGAGAGGTTTAATCAGTTTACATAGTGGGTATTGAACATAGACGTACGTAAGAAGGGGAAAGGTGGGACGTGTATGAATATAATAATAGATGTGAAAGAACAAGAATTAAATATAGAAGTAAAGGTATGTGGGGAAATAGATGCATATACTGCTCCAAAGCTAAAAGAAAGGATTTATAGTTACTCTGAAAAACAGAGCATTAAGATGGTTGTAGACTTATCAGATGTAAACTATATGGACAGTACTGGTTTAGGTGTATTTGTTGGAGTCTTTAAGAATATTCGTGCTAATAATGGGGAATTAAAGTTGATCAATTTATCAGATCGCTTAAAAAGACTTTTTGAAATTACGGGATTAGCAGATATTATTGATATTACTAGTAAGATAGAAGGTGGAATTTAATGAGCCAGCATTTTGAATACATCGAAATGAAAATTCCGTCTAAACCAGAATATGTAGGCATAATTCGTTTGACTTTATCTGGAATTGCTAGCCGAATGGGTTTTAGCTATGATGAAATTGAAGATTTAAAAATAGCTACAAGCGAGGCATGTACTAATGCTGTACAACATGCTTATAAAAATCGCGAAGCTGGGGAAGTTTTAATTGGTTTTCGATTATTTAGTGATCGATTAGAAGTAATGGTATCAGATGATGGCAAAAGCTTCGACTTTGATTCTACTATTAAAGAGCTAGGTCCGTATGAACAGGATGAGTCTATTGAGTTCCTACGTGAAGGCGGATTAGGTTTATATTTAATTGAAACATTAATGGATGAGGTTAAAATTTATCATAATGACGGTGTAACTGTCTCTATGACGAAATACCTTGAAGGAGAGCGGGTGGAGAGGGATGCAGAAACAATCTCAACCTAAGCACCAATTAACCAGAGAAGAAGTTCATGAGTTAATTAAAGCATACCAATTAAACCAAGATGAAACAGCACAAGATAAACTAGTCAAAAATTACCGTCGTTTAGTCGAAACGCTTGCTCGAAAATACTCTAAAGGAAGAATGTTTCATGAAGATATTAGCCAGGTAGGGGTTATTGGGCTATTAGGAGCGATAAGGCGATATGACGAGAGTTTTGGAAAAAGTTTTGAGGCCTTTGCGGTACCAACGATAATTGGAGAAATTAAACGTTTTCTGCGTGATAAAACATGGAGTGTACATGTTCCAAGAAGAATTAAAGAATTAGGCCCGAAAATCAAGAAAACGGTAGAAGAGTTAACAACGGAATTACAGCGTTCTCCTCGTGTAGATGAAATTGCAGATTATATCAATGTCTCAGAAGAAGAAGTGCTTGAAGCAATGGAAATGGGAAAAAGTTATCAAGCATTGTCGGTCGATCATTCTATTGAAGCGGATTCAGAAGGTGGAACGGTAACACTTTTAGATATTGTAGGAGATGTGGATAAAGGCTTTGAACGGGTAAATCAAAAGCTAGTATTAGAGAAGGTTCTTCATGTATTAACAGAAAGAGAAAGAAGTATTATTCAATATACTTATTTAGATAATATGAGTCAAAAAGACGCTGGAGATAAGTTGGGCATCTCGCAAATGCATGTGTCTCGGCTACAGCGAAGAGCTATAAAAAAACTGCAAGAAGCTATACATGCGGAAGCAAATAATTCGGAGATTATTTTATGACAACCTTAATAAATAATAATGTCCACGTACTTGCACATCAAACGATAAAAAAGGGAAAATTGCTTTGCGGAGATAGCTACTTTTTCACATCAACCGATCAATACTTTATATGTGTATTAGCAGATGGGCTTGGAAGTGGTGAATTTGCTAATGAAGCATCAGTTGCTGTGATTAATGTTATTGAGGAGTTTCATGGTGCCCCAGTAGAGGAATTGATGGAGCTTTGTAATAAAGTTTTAGTGAAAAAAAGAGGCGCGGCTGTTTGTGTTTTTAAAGTGGATTATGAGTCCAAGAACGTTATCTATAGCAGTGTAGGCAATATTAGATTCTTTTTATATTCTCCTACTGGCAAATTAACTTATCCATTACCGGTTACTGGTTATTTGTCAGGCAGACCTCAAACTTACCATACTCAATGTTTTACATATGAAGCAAACTCCAAATTCCTTGTTTTTTCTGATGGATTTAACATACAAGGAGTAAAGGCGTTGCTCAAAGGTTATATTCCCATTGAAACAATTGCTGATACTATTATAACGAAATATAAAAATAATGATGATGATTCTACCTTCATTCTTGGAAGCTTGCTCTAAAAAGTAAGCTTTTTCTTTTTGTCTTTATTAATAAACTAGATGAGTTTGATACAATAATAGGGAAGCGCGAGTTTACGATTTATTATTTTAGTTGGTTAGAAATTGGAAAAGTTTAAAGCGAAAGTGTAATGTAATAGAATAAAGACTATGAAAGGGTGGGAAAGGCTATTATGGAGAAGGTATTAGAAAAAAAACAAGAATATTTAACTATTATTGCAAATGAGCTAGCTATTAGCGCAAAGCAAGTAAAAAATGTTATTTCATTATTAGATGAAGGAAATACAGTTCCATTTATTGCCCGTTATCGTAAAGAGCAAACTAGCGCTTTAGATGAAGTGCAAATAAAAGCAATTATGGATCGTTATCACTATATACAAAATTTAGAGCAGAGAAAAGAAGAAGTAATTAGACTTATAGAAGAACAAGGGAAATTAACAGATGATTTACATAAAAGTATTTTAAAATCAATTAAATTGCAAGAAGTAGAAGATCTTTATCGTCCTTATAAACAGAAAAGACGAACAAAGGCTACTATTGCTAAAGAAAAAGGGTTGGAACCTTTTGCTGATTGGCTACTAGAAAACAAAGTTATATCATCAATAAAAGAGGAAGCCCAAAAGTATATTTCAGAAGAAAAGAAACTATTATCAGTAGAAGAAGTTATCGATGGCAGTAGAGATATTATAGCAGAACGTGTTTCCGATAACGCGGAAAGCAGAAAATGGATTCGCAATAAAACATTTTCTTTAGGAATTATTTCTTCACAAGTGAAGGATAGAGAAAAAGATGAAAAAAATATATATGAAATGTATTACGAATATGATGAACCAGTGAATAAGGTTGTGCCACATCGAACGTTAGCGCTAAATCGCGGAGAAAAGGAAGATATCTTAAAGGTAGCGATTAAGGTTCCTAGTGAAACAATTATACAGTATTTAGAGAAAAAATGGATTTCTAAAGAGGGAGCGCAATCCTATGTAATTATTAAGGAAGCTATTGAAGACGGCTATAAACGATTAATACAGCCCTCCATTGAAAGAGAAATTCGGAGTGAATTAACAGAAAAAGCTGAGGAACAGGCCATTCATATTTTTTCAGAGAATTTGAGGAACTTGCTTTTGCAGCCGCCGTTAAAAGGAAAGATGGTTTTAGGTGTTGATCCTGCTTATCGAACAGGTTGTAAATTAGCTGTTGTAGATGAAACAGGAAAAGTATTAGAGATAGGTGTTATATACCCTCATGCTCCTGTCTCTAAAACAAAAGATGCGTCTATTGCTTTTCAAAATCTGCTGCAAAAATATCAAATTGAAATGGTTGCGGTAGGCAATGGTACAGCATCAAGGGAAACAGAACAATTCGTAGTGGATATGATTAAACAGCAAAATAGGGAGATCTTCTATTTAATTGTAAACGAAGCTGGGGCAAGTGTTTACTCTGCTTCTGAAATTGCAAGGGAAGAGTTTCCAAATTTCCAAGTAGAAGAAAGAAGTGCTGTCTCTATTGCTAGAAGACTTCAAGACCCGTTAGCTGAATTAGTAAAAATTGATCCGAAATCTGTTGGTGTGGGTCAATACCAACATGATGTGTCACAAAAAAAGTTATCAGAATCTCTAACTTTTGTAGTTGAAACAACGGTAAATAAAGTTGGGGTGAATGTTAATACAGCATCCCCTTCTCTTTTGCAATATGTAGCAGGATTATCTAAGGCGGTTGCAAATAATATTGTAAAAAAGAGGGAAGAAGAAGGGAAATTTATCAGCCGCAAACAACTAAAGAAAATCCCAAGACTTGGGGCGAAAACATATGAACAGGCAATAGGATTTTTGCGTGTGCTCGATGGCGAAGAGCCATTAGATAGAACGGGAATTCATCCGGAAAACTATGAAGAAGTAAAAAATCTATTGAAAAAGTTGGGATCGTCATCTAATGATATTGGTACAAGAGAATTAAAAGAGGCTCTTGCAGCTATCGATTTAAAATCAGCTTCAGAAGAATTAGGTATTGGTGAATTAACACTTAAAGATATAGTAGATGCACTAGTTCGTCCTTCAAGAGACCCTCGTGATGAAGTTCCAGCACCATTATTAAGAAAAGACGTGCTTAAACTAGAAGATCTACAAAAAGGAATGGAACTGCAAGGAACGGTTCGTAATGTTGTTGATTTCGGTGCATTTGTTGATATTGGGGTAAAACAAGATGGACTCGTTCATATTTCGAAGTTAAGTAATAAATTTGTGAAGCACCCTTTAGACATTGTTAGTGTTGGAGATGTAGTAACTGTCTGGGTCGATGGAGTCGATCATAATAAAGGAAGAGTGTCTCTTACTATGCTTCAGCCTAGTGAACAATTGTAATTAAGAAAGTTAAAGTTGTCTCCAGTAAAGTGAAACTTCAATCAGTGGGGGGCTATCCCCCACCTAGATTTTTTGTTTTCTCTTATAGCCTTGAGGTGTGGGTCAAAAGTCTGCTAATGAGTGGTAAAATGCAGAAGGTGAGATATTATTGGAGACAACGATCATTTATTGCCTTTTTTTCCATAAATAATATTTGAGATTATTTAAGAGGAGTGTTTATTTCTATAATAGTACCAACATTGATTCAGTATCTTTATTTGGTATCTGTCTTTTTCATAGAAAGCTCTTTTAATTTGATTTTGCAGCCAACTAGGCATTAGTCATCCTCCTTTATAAATAGTAAATTTGCTAAAGGGAATTACTGTTAGATAAGCAACTGATTTCATAGTTGATTTTTAGTTGGATTATTTTACTTTAGGATTTATTCCTATCCATGACAGATAGACCAACTTCTTAAGATACAGAGAGAAAATTAGTTGCTAAAGATTAGTTTTTAACTAACTGTTAGGGGGATACAGCAATCCCCCCTGATGGTTAGTTTTTTTATGTCCTATTTGTTTAAGGTTAAAAAAATGAATAGATAGGCAAAATTCATGAATCAAGCCGAGTGAAAATAGACGACGCTGCTTTTAGGATGGTATAAAATGATGTATTGAAGAAATAAGCGGCGGATTTAATAATAGGCAGATAAAAAAGTAGTGTGTTTTTATTCATGTATAAATAATAAAGGATTATTGCTGTTTGATTGACAGTTATAAGTGAAGCGAAAACGATTTTTCTATAAAAACTCTTAGTGGTCAGTTGCTGTTTGTAAAAGCTTCATTCGTAAAGCTGTTTTTATAAAGTGTATTATATTGAGGTTGAGCAAGATAAAATAAAGAATAATACTATTCAAATATTAATATATGCTGATATGGTTTGTCTTGTTTAGGAGGAGAAGTATGACAGATAAAGAGCTGCAACTGCTTGTCGAGGATATTTCTAGGGAACATTTTGGGGTAGAGTTTTTACATTATGCAATGTTTAATGCCAGGCTGAGAACGACCGGCGGAAGATATCTATTAAAGAGCCATAATATAGAAATAAATAAAACATATTTGGATGAGTTTGGTATGAATGAACTGATTGGTATTATTAAACATGAGTTATGTCATTATCATCTTCATTTGAGAAATATGGGATATCAGCATCGGGATAAGGATTTTAAACAATTACTGGAAAAAGTAGGTGCTCCCCGCTACTGTTCTCATTTACCACAAAAGCAACTGTCCAAAACAAAAAAAGTAATCATTTATAAATGTCAGTCATGCTTTCAGCTTTTTTATAGGAGCAAAAGGGTCAATACAGAAAAGTATGTTTGCGGTAAATGCAGAGGGAAGTTAAGTCTATATGATATAAAAATGATTTGACTTATTTATTTATTTGACAATGTGATAGGTCCGAAAGAAGGTTAGTATTTCTCTATATAAATAGATGCGCGATGTTTCTATTTTATGCAAAGGAAGAGAGGTTCTGACTTGTTTTATAATGAATAAATTTAGCCTTTAAAGAAATGAATATTTTTTTTGAAAGTATGTTGACTTTTTTATGAGAGATGCCTATAATAATAAGAGTCGACAAAAGCGCTAGATGAAATGCTTTGAATGTTCGATGGACAAATTCTATTATTCCGCAGTAGCTCAGTG
>NZ_PISE01000022.1 GCF_002835805.1 Niallia nealsonii
TGGTTAAAACAGGTTGATTGGAGTGAAAGGTGCGAGACTCCTGTGGGATTAGCGGGACAGGTGAGATCCCGCAGGGCGCAGCCTGAGGATGCTCACCACCCGCCCCACGGAAAGCGAGCATCCCTTCACTGCAATCACCCTACGCCTTTAAAAATAACAAAGTTTACGAAAACAGCCTTTTCTAAAAAGAGAGGAGTTTATAGATGAATGATTACTTTTTAACCTATCCGTATCCATCCAAGCGAGTATGTTCTATTGCAAAAAAAGGCATGGTTGCGACAAGTCAGCCTCTTGCCGCACAAGCTGGAATGGAAATATTAAAAATGGGAGGCAATGCTGTTGATGCAGCGATTGCAACTGCAGCTTGTTTAACAGTGGTAGAACCTTCTTCGAACGGAATTGGCGGCGATGCATTTGCCCTTGTATGGATGAATAACTCTCTTTATGGTTTAAATGCAAGTGGTACTGCTCCAATGGAAACAACCGTTGATTATGTAAAATCAGAAGGCTATGATTCCATTCCTGAAAGAGGATTTATTCCTGTAACCGTTCCAGGTGCTCCTAGTGCATGGGCAGCTCTTTCTAAGCGATTTGGAAAGCTAAGTTTAAAAGAAGTGCTAAAGCCAGCGATTAACTATGCTAGAGAAGGATTTCCTCTTTCGCCAACTGGAGGAAGAAACTGGCGAAATGGAGTAAATAAATTAAAGGAAATGCTAAAAGGCGAAGAATATGGAGCATTTTTCGATACATTTGCTCCAAATGGGAAAATTCCGAAAATTGGGGAGATATGGAAGTCTGAAAATTTTGCAACCACTTTAGAAAGTATTGCCGAGACGAATGCAGAATCTTTTTATAGAGGAGAACTTGCTGATAAAATTGATGCATTTTCTAAAAAATATGGCGGGAAAATTCGAAAAGAAGATTTAGCGAATTTTTATCCAGAATGGGTTACACCGATTTCTACTCATTATAAAGGCTATGATATTTGGGAAATCCCTCCTAATGGTCAAGGGATTGTCGTATTAATGGCTTTAAATATGTTAAAAGCATATAAGTTTCATGAAAAAGAGCAAATCCATACATATCATACACAGTTAGAAGCAATGAAATTAGCTTTCACTGATGGAAAAGCGTTTGTTACAGAAGCAGAAGATATGCGAGTGAAAGTGGATGAGCTTTTATCAGAAGAATATGCGAATGAGCGGAAAAAGCTAATTACAGATATAGCAAGGCCTCCAAAAGCTGGAAAACCGGAGCATAGTGGAACAGTCTATATGGCAACAGCTGATGAGGAAGGCAATATGGTTTCCTTTATCCAAAGTAATTATCGTGATTTTGGATCAGGCTTAGTTGTGCCGGAAACAGGAATTCTTCTGCAGAATAGAGGGCATAATTTCTCTCTTGATCCAGAACATGTTAATTGTTTAAAACCAGGAAAAAGAACCTATCATACAATTATTCCTGGATTTATCACAAAAGGGAACACACCGATTGGACCTTTTGGTGTTATTGGAGCATTTATGCAGCCACAAGGACAAGTGCAAGTACTAATGAACATGATTGAATTTGGCTTAAATCCGCAAGCTGCCATTGATGCACCTCGCTGGCAATGGTTTGGAGATAATCGAATTATGCTTGAAACAAATGTCCCTCGCCATATTATAGAAGGATTAGGAAGAAAAGGACATGAAATAAGCATGTCTATTGATTCAAATGAATTTGGCAGAGCTCAGATTATTTGGCGAGATCCAGATACAGGAGTTTATTATGGAGGCACAGAATCGCGGACAGATGGCAGTGTAGCTGTTTGGTAACATTATTTTTTATATAAAAAAGGGAGATGCCATTTTGCGAGCATCTCCCTTTTTTTAGCTATTTTCCTGTTTTTCTATTAATGTGATTTGTTTTTTTGCAGGCCAAAAGGCTTTTTTTCCTAATATTGCTGTAATGCTTGGTACCAAAAACGGCCGGACTACAAATGTATCAAGCAAAACGCCAATAGCTGTAATTGTTCCAAAATGGACGAGTATTTGAATAGGCAATGTTGTTAATACCATAAAGGTTGCTGCTAAAATAATCCCTGCGGACGTAATAACACTGCCTGATTCTGAAACTCCTTCTTTAATGGCTTGAAGCAAAGGCACTTCTTTGCTCTTTTTCCAAATGCTTGAGATCATAAAAATATTGTAATCTTCTCCTAAGGCAACAATAAATACAAACGCGTAAAGGGGAATTAGCCCTTGTATCGCATCTACATGAAAGAAATAATGTAGAATTGCCCATCCTATTCCAAGTGCACTAAAGTAAGATAAAAGCACAGTAGCAATTAAATAGACAGTAGCTGTGATAGAGCGCAGGTAAATAAATAGTAAAACAGCAATCATACTAATTACAACAGGAATAATAATACCAGCATCGTCTGTAGTTATATTTTTTGTATCGAGCTGTTCCGCGGTGATGCCGCCAATCCAAACTTTTTCCTTGCTGTTTTGTATACCGCTATCTTCTAAAGACTTCACAACTGCTTTTTCTAACAATGGCAGTTCTTCCATTGCCTTATTAGAATATGGATTTGTATTTAACTCTACTGTATATTTTTGAAGATTTTTATCATTCTTCGCTGGCTCACTATCTGAAACAGTAGAAACAAAAGCGAGTTGTTCTAGTTCTTCTTTTACATTTATTTCTTCTCCATCTGTCTGTATAATAACTTGAACAGGTGCAAGTTCTCCTGCTGTAAAATGTTCTTCAATTAATGTGAAGCCTTCACGAGAAGGCATATCTTTTGGAAAAGATGATAACGTATCATAGGTATATTCTATTTTGGTAGAATATAGTGCGAATACGGATAAAAATAACAAGGTAACAATAGTCACTTTCCAAGGGTGTTTCGTCACTAATGTTCCAATAAAGTTTCCGAATCTCTTGTTCGTTTTTTTGGTTTTTTTATTTCGTTTTTGCTGCATCTCTTCTGTGCGTGGAATAAACGGATAAAAAGAAATTCTTCCTAGTATGCTTAGTAGTGCTGGAACAAGAGTCAGGCTTGCAATCATCATAATCAGAATAGCGATACTAAAAGGAACTGCAAACCGCTGAATGGAACCATATTTGGCTAACAATAAAACGAAAAGAGAAACAACAACTGTCAAACCGCTCATCGCGATTGCTCCAGAAGCACGAGATAGAGACTTTTGCATAGCAATACGGCTATCTGATTCAATGGTCAATAAAGAACGATACTTCGCAATTAAAAATAGACAGTAGTCTGTGCCGGCTCCGAATAAAAGGACCGTCATAATGGAGATGCCTTGGGAATCAAATACAATCCAATCAGCTTTGCCTAAAGCACCAAGAATGGGACTGATTACACCATATGCGATTGCTACTCCAATCAATGGAATAAGTGCAAGAATAGGAGAACGATAGATAACAAGCAAACAAATTAAAACAATGGCAACTGTTGCAAACAATAAGGAAAGATCTCCTTGACTAAATAATGCTGTTGCATCAATGGATATGCCAACAGGACCTGTTATACGTGCATGAAGAACATCGTCTTTATTTAAATTTGTATCAAACGGATCGGAAGAAAAAATATCTTTGCTTGCTTTTTTTAGTTCCTGGATGCCTGTTTCTAATTCAGCTGTTTCTGTTTGTTTATCAAAAAGGACTGGAAAGACAAATGAAGTTCCATCTTTTGAAATATTTTTTAATAAAGCTTGGGTAGGCAGCTGATGGATAGGCATAATACTTTGTTGGTGAGCAACAGGATTTTTGGAAATTTCTGCTGCTAATTGCTGAAAGTTTGCTAAATCTTTTTCTGTTATGCCATCTTTTCTATAAAAAGTAATTAATGCTGGTGTACCTTGCTCATTTGGAAACTCTTTTTCAGCAATTTTTGCAGCTTCTTGTGAAGGAGCATCTGCTGATAGGTTTTTCGCCATTTCATTTTTTTGCTCACTTGCTTGCGGTAAAAAAATGCTTAAAAGAGCAACAAGGCAAATCCAGCTAACGATGGTTATCCATCTCCCTTTGGCACTTGCTACAAAGGTGAAATAATTAGAAATGATTTTTTTCATGTTTTATTCTCCTTATTATTATTATTATTTATCACGCATTAACGGGCTTTTGACCCCTACCTCAAGATGAGAAGAGAAAACGAGAAACCTAGTGGGTAGAAACTTGCCCGTAAAAGCCGGATTCGTTCAACTAACAATCAGTGAAGGCTGAAGAAAACCGCCACTGATTGAAGTTTCACTTTATCCCATATTAATTGGGAAGGAAAGCACCTATTTAAGTGAAACATACGTTAACCATTTCTTTCAGCTTATCAAATGATAAGCTGAAAGAAAAAGGATTGCACGCCATGTAAATAAAAATGGGATGACATGCAATGATTCTATTAGAATGATTAATAAAACTTACTTAATGCCGGATAAAAAGATATGTACAATTAAGCGAGCTTTATTATTTATATAGATTTGTTGTTCTAAGACAGACATCTTTTTTAAATAATCAGGTTGAATAGCTGATTTTATAATACTTAATAGAAGAAGAGAAATTTCATGACTTGTTGTATGAATTTTTTCCAAGGCAGCAATTTCACCTTTAGCTATAGCCTCATCCAGCATATTAATAATAGGAAGAAGAAATCCTTTTTTCCATTTTTCTTCTATGTTTTTTTGAATTTCTAAAGGCATTTCATGCTGAAGATCGTGAAACATTTGCATCAAGTCCACTTGATAATTCTGCATAAAATAACAGGTAACCCCATATAACCGTTCCTTAATTTCTGTATGTTTTTTCTTAATAGCAAAAAGAGCAGCTTCTATTTGATCAATGGCATCAATCAGGACTTCTATATATATTTCTTGTTTATTTTTAAAATGATGATAGAGAGCAGGTTGAGTGATGCCGCAAGTTTGCGCTATTTTTCTCGTGCTGACGGCTCTATAGCCCAGTTCCATAAATAAGGAATAAGCGACTTGGATAATAAGTTTAGGCGTATCAAGTTCTGGAGATTGTTTTCCTGATAATGAATCCATTAATAGTATGCTTCCTTTCTTACGTGTGCTTATCACTTGATAAGTATAAGGGGATTAGGAAAAAAAAGCAATTGTGACTGAATTGTGAAAAAGTTTGTGAATAGTTGAACAATTTTATTTGAAACTATTGATGGTTGTTATAAAACAGTTTATTATAAGGGTGTAAAGAAAAACAAAGATAAATTTGGATTTTAAGTAAAAATTATCCAATATTCTTTAGCTATCACTTGATTGAAATTCATCTATTTTATCATTCGAGATTTATAAAAGGATGTGGTCATTCTAGATAATCAAAATTAGCTGCTGAATAAGTAGTTTTTCTTTAAAGTAATTTTGTGAAAGATTTCACAAAAAAGTTTTGGAAAAAGATTCTCTAATAAAGTGGAGGGATTTAAAGATGTCTGTTGTAGAAAAGGATGTAAAAGCAAAAAAAGATGTGAATGCAATAATTGATGAAATAGCTGCTAAAGGAAAAAAAGCTTTGGAAGAGTTTTATGATTTAAATCAAGAACAAGTTGATAATATTGTTAAAGAAATGGCGTTAGCCGGTTTAAATAAGCATATGTACTTAGCAAAGCTTGCTGTTGAAGAAACAGGAAGAGGCGTTTATGAAGATAAGATTATCAAAAATATCTTCTCTACGGAGTATATCTACCATAATGTTAAATATGACCGTACAGTTGGTGTTATAAATGATGATGAGGTAAACGGCATTGTAGAAATAGCTGATCCAGTGGGGGTTATTGCAGGTGTTACACCGGTTACAAATCCAACATCAACAACGATGTTCAAAGCAATTATTGCCATTAAAACAAGAAATCCAATTGTATTTGCATTTCATCCATCTGCACAAAAATGCAGCAGTGAAGCAGCAAGGATTTTGCGAGATGCAGCAATCAAAGCTGGAGCACCTGAAAATTGCATTCAGTGGGTAGAACAGCCATCTATTGAAACAACACAAGCCTTGATGAACCATCCTGGAATTGCTTTAATTCTAGCTACTGGCGGTCCTGGAATGGTAAAATCCGCTTACAGCTGCGGCAAGCCAGCGCTTGGTGTGGGAGCAGGAAATGTTCCTTGCTATATTGAAAAAACGGCGAAATTAAAAAGAGCAGTAAACGATCTAATTCTTTCTAAAACATTTGATAATGGAATGATTTGTGCATCTGAACAAGCAGTTATCATCGATAAAGAAATTTATGATGAAGTGAAAGATCAACTTCAGCGCAATAATTGCTATTTCTTAAATGAAGAAGAGAAAAAGAAAGTTGAAAGTCTGGTAATCAATGAAAATACTTGTGCAGTAAATCCGAATATTGTAGGGAAATCAGCATATTTTATTGCAAATTTGGCAGGAGTAAAAGTTCCAGAGGATACAAAAATCTTAATAGCAGAATTAGAAGGGGTTGGACCGCAATATCCACTTTCTAGAGAAAAATTAAGTCCAGTACTTGCCTGCTATAAAGTACATTCAACAGAAGAAGGAATTAAATGTGCAGAAGAAATGCTTGAGTTTGGCGGATTAGGACACTCTGCTGTTATTCATTCTGAAAATGAAGAGGTAACAAAAGAATTTGCCCTGCGAATGAAAGCATGCCGCATCATTAATAATGCTCCGTCTTCTCAAGGGGCAATTGGCGATATTTATAATGCGTTTATGCCATCCTTAACACTTGGCTGTGGATCATATGGAAGAAACTCTGTATCTACAAATGTTACAGACATACATTTATTGAATGTAAAAAAACTGGCTAAAAGGAATAATAATATGCAATGGTTTAAAGTACCACCAAAAATTTATTTCGAAAAAAATTCTGTGCAATATTTACAAAAAATGAAAGATATTTCTCGTGTATTCATCGTAACAGATCCATATATGGTGCAATTTGGGTATGTGGATAAATTATTATACCATTTAAGAAAAAGAGAAAACTTAGTTCAAGTAGAAGTATTCTCTGATGTAGAGCCGGATCCATCATTAGATACAGTTGTTAAAGGAACAGAAATGATGGCTAAGTTCAAACCAGACTGCATCATTGCACTTGGCGGCGGTTCTCCAATGGATGCTGCAAAAGGCATGTGGCTGTTCTATGAGCATCCAGATGAAGATTTCTTCGGATTAAAACAAAAATTCCTAGATATAAGAAAAAGAGTCTATAAATATCCTAGCTTAGGGGGCAATGCAAAATTTGTTGCTATTCCAACTACTTCTGGAACAGGATCTGAAGTGACTTCATTTGCAGTTATTACAGATAAAGAACAAAATGTAAAATACCCATTAGCTGATTATGAATTAACGCCAGATGTAGCGATTATTGATCCGCAGTTTGTTATGACAGTTCCACCAGTAGTTACAGCTGATACTGGTATGGATGTATTGACACATGCGGTGGAAGCATATGTATCCAATATGGCCAATGACTATACAGATGCACTTGCAGTAAAAGCAGTTCAGTTAATATTTGAATATTTGCCAAGAGCGTATAGAAATGGTGCAATAGATGAGGAAGCGCGTGAAAAAGTGCATAATGCTTCTACGATTGCAGGGATGGCATTTGCAAATGCATTTTTAGGCATTAATCATAGTTTAGCACATAAATTGGGAGCAGAATTCCATATTGCTCATGGGCGCTCCAATGCAATATTAATGCCTCATGTTATTCGCTATAATGCAGAAAAACCAAAAAAATTCACTGCATTCCCGAAATACGAATATTTTAAAGCAGATGAACGTTATGCTGAATTGGCAAGAATTTTAGGATTGCCTGCAAATACAGTGGAACAAGGGGTAGAAAGCTTTATCCGTGCTGTCATTCGTCTTGGCAAAGAATTAAATATTCCGATGAGCATTGAAGCAAATGGCGTAAATGCAAAAGATTTTGAAGCAAAAGTAGATTACTTGGCAGACCGTGCATTTGAAGATCAATGTACGACAGCAAATCCTAAATTGCCATTGGTTTCTGAACTGGCAGATATTTATCGCAAAGCATTTAAAGGCGTATAAATAGAAGTATATGGTTAACGTTAGTTACTCTTACTGCTTTACACGCATTAACGGGTTTTTGACCCCCACTGATTGAAGTTTCACATTATCTGGCATTAACGGGCAGTAGAACCCCCACCTCAAGATGGTGAGAAGAAACGAGAAATCTAGGTGGGGAATAACTGCCCGTAAAGGCCCGATTGGTTCAACTAACAATCACTGAGGGATGGAGAACCCCCCAAGAATTGAAGTTTCACTTTATTTGGTTTGAAGCGAATAAAGCAGTATGTTGATATTGCTATACATGAAAAAAAACGAGGAATGATATCCTCGTTTTTTTTGTATATATTCTATTAGGCTGAACCAGATATTTTGATTGGGGAAGCCAGTCGTAAATCGAGATATTCATTTTCTACTCGGACTATTGGCAGATGGGGATCATTTTGATGAATAAAGATAATTTCAGCAATTTTATTGTTTGTTAATTTCACTTTTTTAAATAGTTGTTTATTCATGATAAATTGAGCAAAAGGAATAACAATGGCGGGGTTTAAAATATTGCTTTGCGCGCTATTAATTAACTCATTTATCACTTCGTAATATGATTTCTTTTGTGTATAACTATTTGTACACATGCTATTAAATGTATCTGCAATCGTAATAATTTGTATAAGAATAGGAATATCTTTTTCTGTACGTTTATTCGGATAACCTTTTCCATTGATTGTTTCATGATGTAATAGAGCGGTTCTTGACACTAAAATATCTAACTGAGTGATGGAAAACAGCAAGCTTTTTCCAATAAAAGTATGTTGTTGAATTTCTTTATATTCGGTTTGAGTTAAACGTTCTTCTTTTTGCAGAATGTCAGGATTGACTGCTAACATGCCAACGTCATGGAATAAGCCCATTTGTCCTAGTAAATGACATTCTTTTTTTGAAAGTCCGAGTATCTTGCCAATGATTGCTGAAATAATTCCGACATTGATGCTATGCTGATAAATATAATTGGAGGAATCAATATCTTGATGGATGATATCTAAGATAGAAAGATCCTTTAAAGATAATTCTAGTACTTGAGCAAAATGGGCCAGTAATTCTTCTATTCCATCTTCCTTTTTTTGTAGTATGTTACAGAATACCTCTTTTACTTCCATTAATAAAGAGGTATATGATTTATTAATGGAAACTGGGCTTTTTTTTATTAATGAAACAGCAAAAGCGGGTTCGACATGATGTTTTTGTAGTAGTTCAATATGAGTAGCGTTTATTTTTATGCCCTTTTTAAGTAATAAAAGATCGTCTATGGAATTGGAAAAAATATCTTCTGTTAACTCATTTCCAATGATATCTAGTAAAATATTTTTATCTCCCATATAAACGTCTCCCTAATAAAGAATTTTTTTGAAAATAAAAACAAATGTTTATAGTGAATTTTACCTTATAAAGATAAATGATAAAACCTACTATATTACTAGTAGACATCGGTCATTTATCCTAATTTTACAAGGGGGAATGATTAGCAGACAGAGTAACTTCTGATGAATGAAGCTGCTCTTTAGTTTGTTTTAGTCTATATGATGGAAGCATATTAAAAGCTTTTTTTGCAGCGGCTAAATAATGGTGAGAATCATCCTCTTATATATGCTGGCCTATACTAGATATCTGACTTGTTAGAAAAAAAATACAACTATATAATAGAGTAAAAAACTGTCTAAAAGAAATATTCGGTAATTTAATGGAGGAAAACAGGCTTAAATCCTATGTTATTTAGGGGCTTTGTTAAAAAAAATTAATAAAAAGAAACATAGCATACAGCAGGATAAATACATATTTGCATCGGAATCTTCTTTGATAACTTCCTTTTTTTACTGAATGCTAAAAAAAGAAGGTGCTTTCTGCTTGTCAAATGTGCAGTAGTTTATCTAGGGGGAGAATTTATGATAGAGTGTAGAAAAGATTTATATACATATTTAAAAAATCATATTAATGATATGACGGAGGATTGGCTAAAAACAATAGAAAATAGTCCCTCAACTTATTATACTTCGAATACTTCTACTGCAGCTTTCGCAAAATTAAAAGAAAGTCATCGCATTTTAATTGAAAATGTTTTAACGGTATTTATAGAAGAAAAAGATATGTATACACAAAATTTAAACGATTGGGCTGTAGTCATTGCTGAAAAAAGATCAAAGGATTTAGTGCCGATTCTAGAGTCTATTCAGCAATTAAATCAGGTTAAATTAATATTGATTTCTTATATTCGAAATTTTGCTGAAAGTAATCCTAACAAATTAACAGTGCCGATTGTATTCAACTGGATTGGTTTAACAAATTTTGCATTTGAATTATTTACTAATATTTTTATTGAACACTATGATAAGTTTAAGCAGCAGCAATTGTCTGTTCAACAAGAAATAATTAATGATCTGAGCAACCCCGTTATACCAATCTCTGAGGGCATCGGTGTAATGCCATTAATCGGTATACTTGATATGCAAAGAACACATTTTATTATAGAGACAACTTTAGAGCAATGTTCAGAGAAAAAGATTAATCATTTATTTATTGATTTATCAGGAGTGCCTATTATTGATATGGTGGTGGCAAATCAGCTTTATCAGGTTATTTATACATTAAAATTAATTGGTGTTAAAGCTCATTTTTCAGGTATAAGACCGAAAGTTGCTCAAACTGCTATTCAATTAGGAATAGATTTTAGCAAAGTTTCAACTTTTAATAATTTGGCAAGTGCTTTATCTTCATTAGGATTGCCGTCGTTAAAATAATGATAACGTAACAAAGAGGTGTGTCTTTTGTGATTAAATATTTATCGGCCCTTTTTTTTCCTGGACTTTTAGTTTTATTATTTACAAGAGTGACATACAATCGGGTAATTGCCCTCATTTTAACAGTAGCTTTGATTGCCGCTTCTGTTTATAAAGGGTATACAGATTCTTTTTTGCTAATTGTGATAGATTCCTTTTCTTTGACTGTTGGTTTTTGGTATAGCAAGTGGCTAAAGGATCGCCGAGAGTCCCGCATATAACTTTGTTAGCGAAATGTGCTCTAGTTAACCCGCAAGTGACCCATTGTTTGGAAACTATTTGGGAGTTCTACATTAATTGAATAAGATTTAACAGTAAGAATAACTGATAAGGATAGCAGACTATCTATTTTGTAAAAGAAGGAGCTGTAATTCGAATCTTTGTTATTCTTTTTCT
This sequence comes from Niallia nealsonii, assembly GCF_002835805.1. Lineage (GTDB taxonomy): Bacteria > Bacillota > Bacilli > Bacillales > Cytobacillaceae > Niallia > Niallia nealsonii. The sequence continues at coordinate 11,256 of NZ_PISE01000022.1, forward strand.
TTTATTTAGGCTATTTTCTAAAAGATGGTTGTTTTTCGGCTCATTTTTATGAGTAAATCCATGGATAAAACAGGTGGATTGGAGGGAAAGGTGCGAGACTCCTGTGGAATTAGCGGGACAGGTGAGATCCCGCATACGCAGCCTGAGGATGCTCACCGCCCGCCCCACGGAAAGCGAGCATCCCTTCACTGCAATCAACCGACTCCTTTAAAAGCAATAAAGTTTACGAAAATAGCTTCTTTAAAACAAAAAAACGAATGTTCGTTCGTATTTTTCTGGTTTGAAATAGCGTGTTTGTGGTAGAATGTTAATATATTGAGAAAAAATAGAAGATCAATTTTTACATATAGTATAGAAAAGAAATGATCAAAAAGTGCAGCCAGCCAAACATCGGAAATGAGTTCCTTATAAAAATGGCTTATTTAAAAAAGTAGTTAATTGTTATTTTACGTAATAAAAAGGAAATAATCCTGCTTGTACAAGGATTAATTGGGAGGATTTTAGGTGAATCAGGAGTTTGATTTAGTTTCTAAGTATACCCCTCAAGGTGATCAACCAGCGGCTATAAAAGAATTGGTCGAGGGGATAAAATCAGGAAAAAAAATACAGACATTGCTGGGAGCAACAGGTACAGGGAAAACTTTTACAGTGAGTAATGTGATTAAAGAAGTGAAAAAGCCAACTTTAATTATCGCACATAATAAAACGCTGGCTGGACAGTTATACAGCGAATTTAAAGATTTTTTTCCAAATAATGCTGTTGAATATTTTGTTAGTTATTATGACTACTATCAACCAGAGGCATATGTCCCACAAACAGATACATTTATTGAAAAAGATGCAAGTATCAATGATGAAATCGATAAATTAAGGCATTCGGCTACTTCTTCTCTTTTTGAACGAGAAGACGTTATTATTGTGGCAAGTGTATCCTGCATTTACGGATTAGGATCACCAGAAGAATATAGGGAAATGGTTGTTTCTCTTAGAAAGGGTATGGAAATAGAGAGAAATCAGCTTCTTCGCAAGTTGGTGGACATTCAATATAACCGCAACGATATCGATTTTAAAAGGGGAACTTTTCGAGTTAGAGGAGATGTTGTGGAGATTTTTCCAGCTTCACGTGATGAGCATTGCGTACGGATTGAGTTTTTTGGTGATGAAATTGACCGAATTAGAGAAGTGGATGCTTTAACTGGGGAAATCCTCGGAGAAAGAAATCATATTGCCATTTTTCCAGCTTCCCACTTCGTTACAAGAGAAGAAAAAATGCGATTGGCAATTGAAAATATTGAAGAAGAACTAGAAGAACAATTAGAAAAGTTAAGAGAAGATAATAAATTATTAGAAGCACAGAGATTAGAACAGCGTTGCCGCTATGATCTAGAAATGATGCGGGAAATGGGATTTTGCTCCGGTATTGAAAACTATTCTAGACATTTAACATTACGTCCGTCAGGTTCTACACCATATACGCTATTAGATTATTTTCCAGAAGATTTTCTTATCGTAATTGATGAATCACATGTTACCCTTCCACAAATTAGAGGAATGTACAACGGGGACCAAGCAAGGAAAAATGTATTAGTAGAACATGGATTCCGTTTGCCTTCCGCTTTAGATAATCGTCCACTGACTTTTAATGAATTTGAAAAACATATCAATAAAATGATCTGTGTATCTGCAACGCCTGGACCTTATGAATTAGAGCATACACCTGAAATGGTAGAGCAGATTATTCGTCCAACAGGCCTGCTTGATCCAACTATTGATATTCGACCAATTGAGGGGCAAATAGACGACTTGATTGGAGAGATTCAGGAAAGAACGAAACGGAATGAAAGAGTTCTTATTACTACGTTGACGAAGAAAATGTCAGAGGATTTAACCGATTATTTAAAGGAGATTGGGATAAAGGTTCAATATTTGCATTCAGAAATAAAAACATTAGAGCGTATTGAAATTATTAGAGAATTGCGTATGGGAAAATACGATGTGCTTGTCGGCATCAATTTATTACGAGAAGGATTGGATATTCCAGAGGTTGCCTTAGTAACTATTCTAGATGCGGATAAAGAGGGATTCTTACGGTCTGATCGGTCTCTTATCCAAACTATTGGACGGGCTGCAAGGAATGAAAACGGACATGTAATTATGTACGCAGATAAAATAACAAAATCTATGGAGCTCGCTATATCAGAAACAAAACGGCGGAGACAAATACAGGAAGAATACAATCAAAAACATGGCATTATCCCACAAACGATTCAAAAAGAAATTAGAGAAACTATTCGCGCTACAAAAGCAGCTGAGTCTCCTGAAGAATATCAAACTTCTGTAAAATTAGAGAAGCTAACGAAAAAAGAAAAAGAATCAATGATAGTGCAAATGGAGGCAGAGATGAAAGAAGCAGCAAAAGCGCTGAATTTCGAAAGAGCTGCAGAGCTGCGTGATTTACTTTTAGAATTAAAAGCAGAGGGATGAAAATATGGCAAAAGATAAAATAATAGTGAAAGGTGCAAGAGCACATAATCTAAAAAATATTGATATTACAATTCCAAGAGATAAGTTGGTCGTTATAACTGGTTTATCTGGTTCAGGAAAATCGTCCCTAGCTTTTGATACTATTTATGCAGAAGGCCAAAGAAGATATGTGGAATCATTATCTGCATATGCTCGTCAGTTTTTAGGGCAAATGGATAAGCCGGATGTTGATTCTATTGAAGGGCTTTCTCCGGCCATTTCTATTGACCAAAAAACAACAAGCAGAAATCCACGATCAACAGTTGGAACTGTAACTGAGATTTACGATTATTTGCGTCTCTTGTTTGCACGAGTTGGCAGACCGACATGTCCAGACCACGGAATAGAAATCAGTTCTCAAACGATTGAACAAATGGTAGATCGAATTTTGGAATATCCCGAAAAAACTCGACTGCAAATTTTGGCACCTATTATTTCAGGAAGAAAAGGCACCCATATAAAAGTGCTCGAGGATATAAAAAAACAAGGATATGTTCGGGTCCGTATTGATGGAGACATGTTTGAAATTGGGGAAGAAATTTCCTTAGAAAAGAATAAAAAGCATAATATCGAAGTAGTTATAGATAGGCTTGTTGTAAAAGAGGGGATTGCTGCAAGGCTGGCTGATTCTTTAGAATCTGCTTTGCGATTTGGGGAAGGAAAAGTGATTATTGATGTGATCGGACAGGAAGAGCTTCTGTTTAGCGAGCATCATGCCTGTCCAATTTGCGGCTTTTCTATAGGAGAATTAGAGCCAAGATTATTTTCCTTTAACAGTCCTTTTGGGGCATGTCCTGATTGTGATGGATTAGGAACCAAACTGGAAGTAGATATTGATTTAGTTATTCCCAATCCTCATTTAACCTTAAAAGAAAATGCGATTGCGCCATGGGAATCAATCAGTTCACAATATTACCCACAATTATTGGAAAGTGTGTGCAATCATTATGGAATTGATATGAATATTCCTGTTAAAGAGTTGCCAAAAAATCTTTTGGATAAAATTCTATATGGATCTGGAAAAGAAAAAATACATTTTCGTTATGAAAATGATTTTGGACTGTTGAGGGAGAATGATATTCAATTTGAGGGCGTCTTAAAAAATGTAGAAAGACGCTATAAAGAAACAAGCTCAGATTATATTCGGGAACAAATGGAAAAATATATGGCCACTCAGCATTGTCCAACATGTAAGGGATATCGCTTAAAACGAGAAGCGCTAGCAGTACTTGTAAATGGATTGCATATTGGAAAAATAACCGAAAAATCAATTGTAGAAGTGAATGATTTATTTAAGAGCCTTACTTTAACAGAAAAAGAACAGCAAATTGCTAATCTTATTCTAAAAGAAATAACAGAGCGAATAGGCTTTTTAATAAATGTTGGCTTGGATTATCTAACATTAAGCAGAGCGGCAGGAACTCTTTCCGGCGGTGAAGCGCAAAGAATCAGATTAGCGACGCAAATTGGTTCTCGTTTAACAGGTGTTTTGTACATATTAGACGAGCCTTCTATTGGATTACATCAGAGGGATAATGATAAATTAATTGAAACATTAAAACATATGAGAGATATTGGCAATACTCTGATTGTGGTCGAACATGATGAAGATACAATGATGGAAGCAGACTATCTAATTGATGTTGGTCCAGGAGCAGGAGTTCATGGGGGACAGATTATTTCGACAGGAACGCCGAAACAAGTGATGCGAGATAAAAAGTCGATAACAGGGCAATATTTATCTGGAAAAAAATTCATTCCTCTTCCTTTAGAAAGAAAACAAAGTGATGGCAGATTTATAGAAATCATTGGTGCAAACGAAAATAATCTAAAAAATGTTGATGTAGAGCTTCCATTAGGTTTATTTATAGCTGTAACTGGTGTCTCTGGATCTGGAAAGAGTACGTTAATTAATGAAATTCTTCATAAATCTTTAGCCCAACGGTTAAATCGTGCAAAAGCAAAACCGGGAGAGCATAAAGAAATTAAAGGCATTGAATATTTGGAAAAAGTCATTGATATCGATCAGTCTCCGATAGGGAGAACTCCAAGATCCAATCCTGCAACATACACGGGCGTTTTTGATGATATTCGTGATGTATTTGCGACAACAAATGAAGCAAAAGTGCGAGGTTATAAAAAGGGCAGATTCAGCTTTAATGTGAAAGGCGGAAGATGTGAGGCATGCAGAGGAGATGGCATTATAAAAATTGAAATGCACTTTCTTCCGGATGTTTATGTTCCATGTGAAGTTTGCCATGGGAAACGATATAATAGGGAAACACTAGAAGTTCAATATAAAGGCAAAAATATTTCCGATGTATTAGAAATGACAGTGGAAGATGGGGTATCTTTTTTCGAAAATATACCGAAAATCCATCGTAAGCTGCAAACAATTGTAGATGTTGGATTAGGATATATAAAACTTGGCCAACCTGCAACTACTCTTTCTGGTGGAGAAGCGCAGAGGGTAAAGCTTGCTTCTGAATTACATCGCCGGTCCACAGGAAAATCTTTTTATATTTTAGATGAACCAACAACAGGCCTTCATGTTGATGACATATCCAGGCTTTTAATTGTATTGCAGCGTCTGGTGGAAAATGGCGATACCGTATTAGTAATTGAACATAATTTAGATGTGATAAAAGCAGCAGATTATATTATTGATTTAGGTCCTGAAGGCGGAGATAAAGGTGGGACAATATTAGGATTTGGTACACCTGAAGAAATAGCCGAATTAGAAGGGTCCTACACGGGCAAATATTTAAAGCCTATTTTAGAGCGAGACCGACTTCGAATGCAGCAGCAAATAGAGGAGCTGGAAAAGGTATAAATGACAACTGCAAAACATTTTATTCGAGCTGGTAACTAGAGAGTGGATGATTTTTAAGAAATGCATTTATGCATTTCTTTTTTTTAAAAACTAATTCTTAAAGAAGGAAGGAAAACATAAACTAAATACGAAGCATGTTGACTGATGGCCATCAGGATAAACATTCTCTTCATAGAGATTTGCATTTGGAATGAAACTTTGTTAGAACTGATTCGTATGTAAAGAAAGAAAAAAAGCAGCCTGCAAAAAAATATCTTTTCTCACAAGTACTTTTGCTTTTGCCAATTTTCTTTCTGGTTATGATGATAATAAATACTATGAAAAATATACTGATTATAGGATGTATTAGTTTGATTATTTGTTTGCATGCAGATGTTTTTAGTTGAGACTTTATAAAAGAAAGATAGTTGTTGATAGAAAGGCAAGTGGCATGTTTCGTCAGTTTTTTTATGAACAGAACGGGGGCTAAACAAAATGGCAGATGAGAAAAAAAGAATTTTAAAGTTAGTAGAGAGCGGGAAATTATCAGTTGATGAAGCAATTGCTTTAATGGAAATGGCGGATAATGAGGAAAGCAAAAAAGAAAAAGATATATGGCAAGGGGATTTTGAAGAATCTAAATTCCAAGAAAAGAAAAAAGAAACGGCTTCTTCTTTTAATTTTCAAACTGCAAAGGGAAAAATTTTTGACTTTGTTGACTCGACTATTAAAAAAGTAAAAGAAGTAGATTTAGATTTAAATTTCGGTCATTATGAAGAAGTTTTTCATATCTTTCAATATACAGATATTATTCCAGAAACGATCGATATTGATATTCCCAATGGAGATGTGGAGCTTATTCCTTGGGAAAACCAAGAAATCCGCATAGAATGTAAGGCAAAAGTTTATCGTGTTGATTCATTAGAAGATGCAAAACGGGTATTCTTAAAAGAAGTAGATGTGACTGCAGATAAAGAAAGACTAGAAGTAAAAGTGCATCATAAATGGATGAAGCTGCAAACAACTATCTATGTACCAACAGAAGAATATAAAGTAACTAAGATACGCCTTTTTAATGGCCCGATAAAAAGCAATAATCTCCATTCCGATCAGATATATGCAAAAACAGCAAATGGAAAAATTCATTTAACAGCCATTCAATCAAAAAAACTGGAAGTAGATGCAGCAAATGGAAGTATAGAGGTGGAAAAAAGCAGTGCAACTGCTATGGATGCAGAAACGATTAATGGAGCTGTACATGTAGATGGCTATTTTGAAAGAGTAGATTTGCAATCATTTAATGGAGATATAATCTGCACCAACCATTCGGAGGATTGTGAATATATCGAATTAAAAGGAACTACAGGAAATATGGATGTAAATGTTATGGAAAATCTGGCGATAAATGGGAATTTGAAAACGAATTTTGGTGGATTTAATGTAGAGTTAGAGGGTATACAAATAATAGAAGAAAAAAAGGATGTGCTTCAAAAAACACTGCAATTTCAATCGATTCAATCGAAGGAAAAGCGCACGTCCATTGATGCAAATACAAAAACCGGAACAATCAAAATAAAAAAAATTGGGAATCAAGAGGTAAGTTAGAAGGAGAGAATAAAAGATGAAAGAAATAAAACGATCAAAAGGCAATAGAAAACTAGCAGGGGTGATAGGGGGATTAGCAGAAAGATTTAATATAAATGCTAATCTGTTGCGGGTGATTTTTATTATTGGAATCATTTCAACTGGATTTTTTCCATTAGCAATCATATACCTTTTGTTAGTATATATATTGCCAAATGAGGTGTAAGACAAATGCGTTGGATTGTAAGTATTGTTATAAACGCTATATTTTTTATTGCATTAGCTGGTCTATTTCGTGATTCCTTTTATTTATCAGGGATAGGTGCTGCACTAGGTGCAAGCATTATCCTATCCTTGTTAAATGTAATTGTTAAGCCAATATTAGTACTATTGACATTGCCTGTAACAATACTTTCTTTAGGTTTATTTTTATTTATCATTAATGCTGTTACATTATCCCTAACTGCTCAATTAATGGGAGATAGTTTTGAAATTTCTAGTTTTGGAATGAGTATATTTTTTAGTATTCTCTTATCTTTATTTAATCTTATTATTCAAAATACAATATTGGGAAGAAAAAAAGCATAGTTGTCTGTTTATCACTTATTTTTATACATAATAGGGAATAAAGGGGTATCCAATAAGTCAATTTGGCTATTGGATGCCTTTTTTATATTCAAGAATGCTGATATATCAATGGTCTAGACTTTAAAATTGGGTTGATTTCTCAAAGTTTTTAAAAAGTGAGAGAAAAAAAGGTGTAGCAGCCTGAATACACTTCGCTTAACAGAAAGCGAAGTATATTCAGGCTGCGTTTTTAAGAGCAACAATCTATACGAAAACAGCCTGCAATTTTAATGAATCAGTTCTTTGAAAAAAGCTCACTTTTCGTTTTGTTTTCATGAATGAGGTTTTATCTAAGAAACTTATCTAGGTTTAGGTTATTTTCGACATGGAATCTAGCATAAATTTAGCGAATAATGCTAAAATAAAGTGAATGTTTAAAGAAACTAAAAAATGGTGTATGGTGATAAACAGCAATGAACCTTTTGAAGGAGGAGCTCCAGTGGCGAAAGTATTGATAAAAGAAGTGATGAAAGAATTTGATTTAGAATTAATAAGTGGTGAAGAAGGAATAAATAGACCAATTACGGTAAGTGATATATCCCGTCCTGGTTTAGAAATGGCTGGTTACTTTGATTATTATCCAGCAGAACGTATTCAATTATTAGGGAAAACAGAATTAACATTTGCAAATAAACTAAGTGATGAAGAAAAAATATTTAGGCTAGGAAGGCTTTGCAGTGATATTACTCCAGGAATTATTATCACAAGAAATAAAGAAGTGCCTGCAGAATTAATAGAAGCTTCGGAACAAAATTCTGTGCCAATTATGCGCTCTAAACAAAAAACATCATTATTTTCTAGCCGTTTGACTAATTTTCTAGAAAAAAAACTTGCTCCGACAACAGCTGTTCATGGAGTGCTTGTTGATATATATGGTGTTGGAGTATTAATTACAGGGAAAAGTGGAGTAGGGAAAAGTGAAACAGCGTTAGAGTTAGTAAAGCGTGGACATCGTTTAGTAGCAGATGATTGTGTAGAAATCCGCCAAGAAGATGAAAATACAATCGTTGGAAGTTCACCAGAGCTGATAGAGCATTTATTAGAGATTCGTGGACTAGGCATTATTAATGTAATGACATTATTTGGGGCAGGTGCTGTCAGAAGCTATAAAAAAATATCCATGGTAATGTCTTTAGAACTTTGGGAGCAAAATAAACAATATGATCGTTTAGGTTTAGATGAAGAAAAAATGAAAATTATCGATACCGATGTTACTAAAATAACCATTCCAGTTCGACCAGGACGAAATTTAGCCGTTATTATTGAAGTAGCTGCTATGAATTTCCGTTTAAAAAGAATGGGTGTAAATGCAGCAGAGCAATTTACAAGTAAGTTGGCCAATGTTATTTCGGATGATAATGGCAAATAGTTAAAGTTTATAAACTTTTACAGGTAAAGGGATGAGAGACAATTAAAGGAGGAAAGAAATTGGGAGAAATTCAACCAATAGATCCTATTGCTTTTTCTTTAGGTGGACTTGATGTCAGATGGTATGGAATTATTATTGGAACAGGATTAGTTTTAGCTCTTATATTAGCTATTAGAGAAGGAAATAGAAGAGGTTTGAACAATGATGACTTTCCTGATTTAATGCTTTGGGCTATTCCTATCGCAATTATCTCTGCAAGAATTTATTATGTGATTTTTGAATGGGAGTATTATAGCAATCATCTAAGCGATATTCCGAAAATATGGCATGGAGGCATAGCCATACATGGAGCGTTGATTGGATCTGTTATTACTACCTACATATTTACGAAGAAAAAAAATATTTCCTTTTGGAAGATGGCAGATATAGCTGCACCAAGCATTATACTGGGACAAGCAATAGGCCGATGGGGAAACTTTATGAATCAGGAAGCACATGGTAGAGAAGTGAGCCGAGCTTTTCTGGAAAATTTGCATTTGCCTGAGTTTATTATTAATCAAATGTATATTGACGGTGTTTATTATCATCCAACCTTTTTATATGAGTCCCTCTGGAATCTATTAGGATTTGTTTTATTGTTGTTGCTTCGTAAAGTAAACTTGCGATCTGGGGAAATCTTTTTATCTTATGTTGCCTGGTATTCTATTGGAAGATTTTTTATTGAGGGAATGAGAACAGACAGCCTAATGATTGGGGATTTAAGAATGGCGCAATTAATATCTCTCGGATTGATAGTATTTGCTGTGATTGCCATTTTTTATAGAAGAAAAACAAGCCTTGCCAATAAGCGCTACTTAGACTAACCATTGCATATATAAATGGATAGAAGGGAAAGTAAAATTTTGAGTAAAAAAATAAATGCAATATTATTTGATTTAGATGGAACCCTTATTAATACAAATGAATTAATTATTTCTTCTTTTTTACATACATTAGAGCAATACTATCCAACCCAATATAAAAGAGAAGATGTATTGCCATTTATGGGACCTTCCCTTAAGGAAACATTTGAATCCCTAGATGCAGAAAAAGCGGAAGAAATGATTAAAGTATATCGGGAATATAATTTAGCCAATCATGACAACATCGTAACAATATTTGATGGTGTGTATGAGACAGTTAAAGAATTAAAGAATCGTGGATTTAAACTCGCTATCGTAACAACAAAGTTATCAGATGTAGTAGCGATGGGATTAAAACTAACTAGATTAGATGAATTTTTTGAAGTAATTGTTGCAATGGATCATGTGAAAGCAGCTAAACCGGATCCAGAGCCAGTTCTTTTAGCATTAAAAAAACTGCAGGCTAAACCAGAAGAAGCAATGATGATTGGCGATAACCATCATGATATTTTGGCAGGAAAAAATGCTGGAACGATGACAGCAGGAGTTGCTTGGTCATTAAAAGGAAAGCAGCATCTAGCGGAATATAAGCCAGATTATATTTTTGATACTATGGAGGAGTTGCTTTCTATTAAAGAAGTGAAAGCAGAATGAGAAAAACAACACGTTATCCTGTAAGTGGAGCGAACTCGCTGTGGCATGTTTATAAAACAGTTCCTTTTATAAAAGTAATAAAAAATTTCATCATTATTCAATTAGCAAGATATACTCCTTTTCTTGCATGTAAAAATTGGATGTATCGAACTTTTTTGCGAATGAATATTGGAGAGCAGACATCATTCGCTTTAATGGTGATGCTTGACATTATGTATCCTGAAAAAATAAAAGTAGGGAAAAATACCATTATTGGATACAATACAACAATTCTCACCCATGAATATTTAATAGATGAATATAGAATCGGAGATATTGAAATTGGTGATGAGGTAATGATTGGAGCAAACTCTACTATTTTGCCTGGAGTAACAATTGGTGATGGAGCAATCGTTTCTGCAGGTACACTTGTTCATCAAGATGTGCCTGTTGGAAGTTTTGTCGGCGGAAATCCCATGCAGATCATTTATACAGCGGAAGAAATGAAAGAACGTAATAAAAATAATGCCGTTTATATTGTAGAATAATCAAAAGAAGCGACTGCTATTGAAAACTTATTCCAAAAAACACCATGTTACATCCCCTAGAAACTTTTGTAATGGAATGAGATTTCCTTTAAGCAGTCGTCTTTTTTTAACTTTATTTTTGCATTCTTCTGATATTAACTAATAGCATGGAAAAAATAAAAAAGAAACAAATGTGACTAATTTTTTCTTTAATTAACTGAATGTTTAAATAGTATGCTCCGTTTTTTAAGTTCAGAATTGTATAAAAATGAAAGGGGATTTTGTATTTTTTTCTTGACCTCTTGTTAGAGGAGGAGTAAACTACAAATAACTCTTTAATTTGTTAGTATATTAGCGAACTAAAGTATTCGGAATATTCGACAAGAGGTGTAATGATGAGCAGCTTATTTATGTTTGAAAAGCCATTAGGCATGAGAGATACATTACCAGAAACGTATGAAACAAAAAATAAAATAAAAAGAAAAATGGAAAAAGACATAAAAAAATGGGGATATCAATTTATTGAAACACCTACATTAGAATATTATGAAACAGTTGGTAGTGCTTCTGCGATTTTGGATCAACAGTTATTTAAATTATTGGACCAACAAGGACATACACTTGTGCTTCGACCTGATATGACAGCACCAATTGCCCGTGTTGCTGCATCTAAATTATTAACGGAACAATTGCCGCTGCGATTAGCTTATAATGCTTCTGTATTTCGTGCACAGCAAAGAGAAGGTGGACGCCCGGCGGAATTTGAGCAAATTGGTGTGGAGTATATTGGGGATAAAACAATTAGTGCAGACGGTGAAGGAATTGCCTTGATGATTTCTTCTTTAAAAGAAGCAGGATTAGAAAACTTTCAATTATCGATCGGACATATTGGATTTGTGCAGACTTTCTTTTTGCAAATATTGGGCACAAAGGACAGAGCAGATGCTTTAACTAAATATTTATATGAAAAAAATTATGTTGGTTATCGTCAGCATGTAGATAAATTGTCTTTATCTAGTATTGATAAACAGAGATTGCATCAATTTTTAAAATTAAGAGGCGGAGAAGAAGTAATTAATTTTGCCTATGATTTAATTGAAGATAATAAAGGAAAAAGTGCCATAGATGAATTAAAACAATTGTGGGAAATTCTTGTGGATTATGAAGAAGCAGGAAGAGTGAAACTGGACTTAACATTAGTCAGTCATATGAGCTATTACACTGGCATTTTATATGAAGTATATGCAGAGGGAGTAGGTTTTCCAATCGGCAGTGGAGGAAGATACGACCTTTTGCTTGAAAAATTCGGCAAATCAACCGGGGCAACAGGTTTTGCTATCCGTATGGATCATTTGTTGGAAGCCCTGGGCGAAATAGAACAAACAAAAGATATTCACTGTATTTTATTTAGTGGAGATCGCAGAAAAGAAGCTTTTGAGCTGGCAAAGGAAAAAAGAGCAGCGGGCATTAAAGTGATTACACAGGATATTAATGGAGTTGGCAATGTCGACGCATGTACCAAACAATATAATGAAATATCATTATTAGTAGGAAAAGCAGGAATGGAGGTTGTGAAATGAGTGATGTATTGACAATTGCCATGCCAAAAGGAAGAATCTTTGAAGAAGCAGCAAACCTATTGCGTGAAGCAGGATTTAAATTGCCTCCAGAGTTTGATGATTCTAGAAAGCTGATTATTGATGTAGAAGAAGAGAATTTTCGGTTTATCTTGGCAAAGCCAATGGATGTGCCGACCTATGTGGAACATGGAGTAGCTGATTTAGGAATAGCTGGAAAAGATGTGATGTTAGAAGAAGAGCGGGATGTTTATGAACTTTTAGATTTAAAAATTAGTGCATGCTATCTTGCTGTAGCAGGATTGCCTAATACAAAACTAAATGAAATTGCGCCTCGGGTTGCAACAAAATATCCAAAGGTTGCAGCAGCATATTTTAGGGAGCAAGGTTCACAAGTAGAAATTATTAAACTGAACGGGTCGATTGAACTTGCGCCAATAATTGGCCTATCAGATAGAATTGTTGATATTGTTTCAACAGGTAAAACGCTTGTAGAAAATGGGTTAATCGAATATGAACGAATTGTGGATATTACATCACGCCTAATCGTCAATCCAGCGAGTTACCGAATGAAAGATGAACGAATCAGCGACTTAGTGGAACGGCTAAATCATGTTGTTAAAGGCAATGCATTAACAAGATAACACCTACATGGAACGAAAGGAGGACTTATCATGAAGATTGTCTATGGCGGAGATAATATTACTATCAAACGTTCTGTAGATTCAGGGACAGAAGAACAGAGAAATATTGTTAAAGAGATTATTGAAAATGTACGGGTAAATGGAGATAGTGCATTACAGGAGTATACGCAAAAATTTGATCGTACAGAGATTAAAAATTTTTTTGTAACGGAACAAGAAATCGAAGAAGCATATAGCGATATAGAGCAAGACATGGTAGAAATTATTAAAGAAGCAGCAGAAAATATTCGCAGTTATCATAAAAATCAGCTAAAGTCATCCTGGATGGTAACAAAAGAAAATGGATCCATTCTTGGCCAAAAGGTAACGCCATTAGATTCTGTAGGGGTGTATGTGCCAGGTGGAACAGCAGCATACCCTTCATCGGTTCTAATGAATGTTATGCCAGCACATGTTGCTGGTGTTAAAAGAATTGTTATGGTGTCCCCTCCAGGAGAAAACGGGAAAATCCCAAGTGCTGTTTTAGTTGCTGCACATATTGCAGGAGTGAAAGAAATATATAAAGTCGGTGGAGCACAAGGAGTTGCTGCATTGGCATATGGCACAAAAACCATTGCACCTGTGGATAAAATCGTGGGACCAGGCAATATTTATGTTGCACTTGCTAAACGAGAAGTATTTGGCGATGTAGATATTGATATGATTGCAGGACCGAGTGAAATTGCCATTTTAGCAGATGATACAGCAAAAGCAAAAGAAGTAGCAGCTGATTTATTATCACAAGCAGAACATGATATAAGAGCAAGTGCTGTTTTAGTTACTACATCAGAAAATCTTGCTGTTGCTGTTGCAAAAGAGGTAGAACAGCAGCTAAGCAATTTGCCCCGTAAGGAAATTGCTCAAAAGTCTATTGAGGATTTTGGTTTAATCCTTGTTAAGGAAACAATGGAAGAAGCTGTTGAAACGATCAATGAATTAGCACCAGAGCATTTAGAAATTATAACAGAAGATGCTTTTGAACGAATTGGCGCCATTCGCCATGCAGGTGCAATCTTTGTAGGGCGTTATAGTTCAGAACCAGTTGGAGATTATTTTGCAGGGACTAATCATGTTCTTCCGACAAATGGAACAGCGAGGTTCTCAAGCCCATTAAATGTCGAAGATTTTCAAAAAAAATCAAGTGTTATTTATTATAGCAAAAATGCTTTTTTTGAAAATGCAGAGAAAATTGCTGCTTTTGCACGATTAGAAGGCTTAGAAGCACATGCAAGAGCGATTGAGTCAAGATATAAATAATATATATGTTTATTGTAATAGATTAGTAGATGTTTTTGGAGGGATTAGGATGGGAAGAACAGCAGCCATAAACAGAAAAACAGGTGAAACAAATATTCAGCTATCATTTAATATTGACGGAGAAGGCATTTCGGAAATTGATACTGGAGTACCATTTATGAATCATATGCTCGATCTTTTTACAAAACATGGCCAATTTAATTTAACGGTACAGGCAAATGGTGATATTGAAGTAGATGATCATCATACAACAGAGGATATTGGAATTTGCCTTGGTCAAGCCTTGCAGAATGCTGTCGGCGATAAAAAAGGCATTAAAAGATATGGAAACAGTTTTGTGCCAATGGACGAAACATTAGCGCAAGTAGTAGTGGATTTGAGCAATCGTCCTCATTTAGAATTTCGTGCAGAATTCCCAAGCCAAAAGGTAGGAACTTTTGATACAGAGTTAGTGCATGAGTTTTTATGGAAGTTTGCATTAGAAGCAAGAATGAATTTGCATGTTATTTTGCATTATGGAAGCAATACTCATCATATGATTGAAGCAATCTTCAAAGCAATGGCAAGAGCTCTTGATGAAGCAACAACCATTGACCCAAGAATCAAAGGGGTACCTTCTACGAAAGGAATGCTGTAATATGCTAGGCATTATTGATTATGGAATGGGGAATTTATTTAGCGTCAGCAAGGCGCTTGAGCGATTAGATGTTCCTTATTTTATTTCAGATGACAAAGAAGAATTAATGGAAGCTGATGCACTAATTCTTCCAGGAGTGGGTGCATTTAAAGATGCGATGAGCTGTTTAAATGATACAGGATTATCTGCGATGATTTGTTCCTATGTAGAAAGTGGACGCCCTCTTTTAGGCATTTGCCTTGGCATGCAGCTTCTATTTGAAGAAAGCGAAGAACATGGTCTTACAAAAGGATTGAGTTTGCTTCCAGGAAGAGTCGTTCGTTTTTCAGGAAAAACGGCTAATGGAGAAGCGTATAAGGTTCCGCATATGGGATGGAATTTATTATCTTTTCAGAAAAACGGTTTGTTAACAGAAAACTTGCAGGATGACTATGCTTATTTTGTTCACTCTTATTATGCACAAACAGAGGAAGACGTGATAATTGCAAAAAGCATCTATGATAAAGAAGTACCTGCTGTTGTTGGAAAAGACAATGTGTATGGCATGCAATTCCATCCTGAAAAAAGCAGTAAGCTAGGAATGCAATTATTAAATAACTTTACACAGCTGATAAAGAAAGGATGAAATAAATGAGCTTCACAGTATATCCTGCAATTGATATGCGCGGTGGGAAATGTGTACGCCTGCTGCAAGGGGACTATGATAAAGAAACAGTCTATGGAGATTCTCCTTTTGAAATGGCAAAAAATTTCGCTGAGCAAGGCAGCAAATGGATACATATGGTAGACCTTGATGGAGCAAAAGATGGAAAAAGAGTAAATGACTCCTTTGTTATTGATGCGGCTCAAAAATTAGGCGTTAATGTGCAAATTGGTGGAGGCATACGTACAGAAGAGGACATCGTGCATTATTTAGATAAAGGAATAACACGAGTAATCATCGGAAGCATTGCTGTGTCTAATCCGGAATTTGCTATTGAAATGATTCGTAAATATGGCTCAAAAATAGCAGTAGGCATCGATGCAAAAAATGGCTTTGTGGCTACACATGGATGGATTACTACATCAGAGGCACGGGCAGTTGATTTAGGAAAAAGATTTGCTGATGCAGGAGCGGAAACTTTTATTTTTACAGATATAGCAACAGATGGGATGCTTAGCGGGCCAAATCTTCAAGCGGTAAAAGAAATGGCAATAGAAACAGGGAAAGAAGTAATTGCTTCAGGTGGCGTCAGTCAATTAGAAGATCTAGTGGCATTAAAGGAATTAAGCAATGCGGGCGTTCGTGGCGTCATTGTTGGGAAAGCATTGTATGAAGGGCGATTTTCTGTACAAGAAGCATTAGAGGTGAGTAGTTCATGTTAACGAAAAGGATTATTCCATGTTTAGATGTAAAGGATGGCCGTGTTGTTAAGGGAGTGCAGTTTGTTCAATTAAGAGATGCTGGAGATCCAGTAGAGCTGGCAAGATTTTATGATGAACAAGGTGCAGATGAACTCGTATTTTTAGATATTTCCGCATCCCATGAGGGCAGAAAAACAATGGTAGATGTAGTGAAAGAAGTTGCATCAGAACTAGCCATTCCTTTTACAGTTGGCGGTGGCATCAATACCTTAGACGATATGAAAAAAACTCTTCGTGCTGGTGCTGACAAAGTGTCTTTAAATACTGCAGCAGTAACAAATCCGAATCTAATTGCTGAAGGCGCAAATTTTTTTGGTTCTCAGTGTATTGTAGTTGCGATTGATGCCAAATTTGATCAGGAGATAAATACTTGGCGCGTTTTCACACATGGAGGAAGAAAAGCGACAGACAGGGATGTTATTTCTTGGGCGAAAGAAGCGGTAACACTTGGTGCAGGGGAGATTCTTTTAACAAGCATGGACTCAGATGGCGAAAAAAAAGGGTTTGATTTAGCTTTAACAAAAGCGGTAAGTGAGGCAGTTACTGTACCTGTTATTGCATCTGGTGGTGCAGGAAATGCAGAACATTTTGCAGATGTTTTTTTCGAAGAGGGAAAAGCAGATGCTGCACTTGCTGCATCGATCTTTCATTATAAAGAAACATCAGTACATGAGGTAAAGGAATATTTGAAAGAAAGAGGAGTGCTTGTTAGATGAATATGGAAGAATTAGCATTTGACGATAAAGGACTTATCCCAGCAATCGTTCAAGATGCTGCTACAAAAGAAGTATTAACTTTAGCATATATGAATAAAGAATCGTTAGGAAAATCAATAGAAACGGGAGAAACTTGGTTTTTTAGCAGATCAAGACAAGAACTGTGGCATAAGGGAGCTACTAGCGGCAACACGCAGAAAATTGTAGACATAAAATTTGACTGTGATTCAGATGCTTTAGTTGTATTAGTAAATCCTAAGGGAGCAGCTTGTCATAATGGCACAACGAGCTGCTTTGTAGAAAGTTTTTATCAAAATCGTGATGCAGGAGGCGGAGATTTTGATTCCGCTCCGTACAAAATTTTATATAATCTTGAACAAGTGATTAAAGAACGGGAAGCTAATCGTCCAGAAGGTGCTTATACAACCTATTTATTTGAAAAAGGGGTAGATAAAATCCTTAAAAAGGTTGGGGAAGAAGCATCCGAAGTAATTATTGCAGCGAAAAATCGCGATGCCGAAGAATTAAAATGGGAAGCAGCTGACCTATTATATCATTTGCTTGTATTATTAAGAGAGCAAGATTTGCCTTTTGCGGAAATTTTAACGGTATTGGAAAAACGTCACCAAGAAAAAGGATAAGGGATATGGAGAGTCTACCTGAAGTTGTTGCAGCTTTTTAGGGGACTCTTTTTTTGGGAGTTTCGTTTGAGTAACAGCAATATCTTTTAAGAGAATGTTGAAATCAACACAAAACTTCCAACAATGCTTCTTCTCTGAATGCTTTATCATATGGTATACTACATTAGTTATCGTTAATTATAGGTTATGTTCTAAGAGGGACTTTCATTAATATTGGAGGATTTTATGCATAAAAACTCAAAAATTTTACAACCGATGGGTAAAATTATTACATTTAATCCTACAGGCGAATATTATTTTTCAAAAGGCATTAAAGCATATCATCGAAGAGATTATTATAAATCATTAAAGTATCTGCAAAGAGCGCAAGCGTTAGAGCCAGGAGAACCAATGATTCTATGCCAGCTTGCTATTGTTTATGCAGATACTGGAGAATACAAAAAATCAAATGAGCTTCTTCATCTTATTATTGAAGAGTTGGATGAAGAGATGGTGGAATGTTATTATTTCCTTGCAAATAATTATGCGCATTTAGGATTTTTTAAGGATGCATACTATCATGCAAATCTTTATTTGAAATTAGATCCAGATGGGGAGTTTGTGGAGGATACAGAAGATCTCCTAGAAGTATTGACACTTGAGTCAGATAATTTGCATGAGGAAGATGCATATGAAGAGGAAGATTTAATAACTAGACAGGAAGAAGCAAGAGAATTGCTTGAAACAGGACATTTTCCTAAAGCTGTTGAGGTATTAAATAAGGTAATAGGCGATTATCCAGAGTATTGGTCAGCTTATAACAATCTTGCATTAGCATATTTTTATCTTGGAGATGTAAAAAAAGCAAATAGTATCTTGGATGAAGTACTAGAAAAAAACATGGGGAACTTGCATGCACTATGCAATAAGTTAGTATTTGCTTTTTATGAAGATGAAAAGGAAAATGTACAGCAATTAACGGAAATGCTAAAAAAAATCAATCCGATGTCCGTTGATCATCAATATAAGCTTGGGACAACATTTGCATTAGTAGGAGAATATACTCCAGCTTTCTTTTGGCTGCGGAAACTTTATAAACAGGGGTTTTCAGGAGATGCTTCTTTCCATTATTGGTTAGCCTATGCGGCTTTTTTTACAGGAAGAGAGAATTTTGCTACATCCATTTGGGAGAAAGTGTTGCAAGAAAATCCTGAGAAAAAAGGGCATGAACCATGGAATAAAATGACAAATAATGTTGTTGGATTTGAAGATCATGTAGATTCTATTCGCAAAAGATTAGAAAGCGATCATTTGGAAGAGCGATTATTTGCATGGTTTTTAACAAGCGTTTCTTCTTATAAAGACGAAATAATTTCCTCTATCAAAATGCCAGAATATCTTGGTCTATCGCCGCTGGAAGAACAATATTATTCTTACATTAAAACGGGTCTTCAAATGAAAGAGCCGACACTTATGCATGCACATAATACAGCATTATTGATGTATAAAAAACATCACCCAATTGGAACTTCTGAGGCAGGGTTATATTTAATGTGGTTTTCTGTTTTTATTGGATTGCACAAAGACGGAATTTCTATGAAAAATAATCTGGCTTTTGCTGCTGCCATGGAATATATATGGCATAAGTACAGAAATGAAAAAATTTCACAACAAGAAGCAGCAGCTTATTACGATCTTTCTACTTCCACACTGCAAAAATACGTTAAATTAGTAACAGATTATTTAGGATAAGCAAATAGTATCCATTATTCATTTAACAGGTTCTGCAGTGAGCAGATTTTTGGACTATTAGCAGTTTGTTTTATAGGATAGTAATAGATGGTCATACTTATAGTAGAAATAGCACATACTTTATTATGGCATTAGAAGGTATTTTTCTTATAGGAAAAATATAATGTTAACGTACTAAACATACTATAGATGATATAAAGGAAAAAATACTTGATAAAATATATGGACATTTATGTTCATAAACATTGGTAATTTTGAATGAGAAAAAGCCTTTGCTTTAGCTGAAAGGCTTATAACTATAGATTTCATAATACAGAACCGACATGTTTTATCAAAAAACTATTTAACAAAGCCTATTAAAAAGGAGGAGAATAGGATGACAGATGAAAAAATTTATGATGTTATAATTATTGGTGCAGGTCCTGCAGGAATGACAGCAGCAGTTTACACTTCACGCGCTAATTTATCGACACTTATGATTGAAAGAGGCATACCTGGAGGACAAATGGCAAACACAGAGGATGTTGAAAACTTCCCAGGTTTTGAAAGCATCCTAGGTCCAGATTTATCGAATAAGATGTTTAATCATGCGAAGAAATTTGGAGCAGAATATGCATATGGCGATATTAAAGAAGTTGTGGATGGAAAAGAATATAAAACAGTAAAAGCAGGTTCTAAAGAATATAAGGCAAGAGCTGTTATTCTATCAACAGGAGCAGAATATAAAAAAGTAGGCGTACCAGGTGAAAAAGAACTTGGCGGCCGTGGAGTATCTTACTGTGCTGTTTGTGATGGAGCATTCTTTAAAAATAAACGCCTATTTGTCATTGGTGGAGGAGACTCAGCTGTTGAAGAAGGAGTATATTTAACTCGTTTTGCATCACAAGTTACCATCGTCCATCGCCGTGATGAACTGCGTGCACAAAAAATACTTCAACAAAGAGCATTCGATAATGAGAAAGTTGATTTTATTTGGAATCATACGATTAAATCCATTAATGAAAAAGATGGAAAAGTTGGCAGTGTGACACTTGTTTCAACAGTAGATGATACAGAACAGGAATTAGATGCAGATGGTGTATTTATTTATATCGGCATGGTTCCTTTATCAAAACCTTTTGAAAATCTTGGTGTTACTAATGAAAATGGCTATATTGAGACAAATGAACGAATGGAAACGAAAGTTCCAGGCATTTTTGCAGCAGGAGATATTCGTGAAAAATCATTGCGTCAAATTGTGACAGCTACAGGTGATGGAAGCATTGCCGCACAAAGTGTTCAGCACTATGTAGAAGAATTGCTGGAGACATTAAAAGAAAAAGCTAAGTAATTAGGTTTGTAAGAGGGAGATGCGAAAAAGTGTCACCCTCTTTTAATTCTGCTGTAATAAAAGTGAAACATTTTTTGGGTAATATACAAGTAGAATTAACCCCCTTTAAGATATATATTTTTTGCATAGGTGATCAGCCTATGCTTTTTTTGTGCCTGAAAATCATCTCCTTCTTTTAATGTTCGCGAAACCCATTTTCTTTATTACTAATGAAAAAAATAGAAAAGTGAAGAGTTATAGAAACAAAATAACGATTATTATTTGGAAAGATAGATGATTTATTTTATATATATAAGTATATACATTGTAATAGAAGCGATAACATGCATGGAGGTCTTCTTTATGAAAAAGGAGAAAGTGGTTAGCGGATATAGCAGCTATAAAGGGTCTGGAAAAATGCTTAACGCAATCGCTATGGATTTATTTCCAATAATATTCATCCTCAAACGAAAACAATCAAAAAATCTGGCTACTGGATGAAAGAAGTCAGTCGAAATAATGGAATTTAGTAAATTTTAGTCTGTTTGATCAAAACAGCGGGAAAAAGACTAAACAGAAATAGTGAGTAAGCAGAAAGACCACTGTATGTCCTCTCAGCAAGTGGTCTTTTTAGCTCGCCTTCAATCTGTTAATGGAGACTTACCGCCTGTCAAATAGGAATAAACTTTTATTCAAAAGCAATGCTAATGAATAGATTAATCAAATATTGTCCAATTGGAAAAGCAGGGGCATTAAAAAGATGTATTTAGAGTTAGATTTGCAATACTCTCCTCTATTTTCTTTTTCTACCTACAATTTTAGATGATTGATGCAAAAACTAGATTGCTGCCCTTTAAATACAAATGTCATTTTATTGTGGGTGTGTCACATTAATAGTATAATGAAGGGAATGGAGTGTGTTTGCCTACATAAGTTACTTATAAAAGTTTGAGGTGAATAAAATGCAGCGAGTGACAAATTGTTTATTATTAAAGGATAATAAAGTACTTTTATTACAAAAACCTAGGCGTGGTTGGTGGGTTGCTCCTGGAGGGAAAATGGAGCCAGGAGAATCAGTAAGAGACTCATGTATTCGTGAATTTAGGGAAGAAACTGGTATCTATTTAAGAAATCCTAATATTAAAGGGATTTTTACTTTTATTATAAAAGATGGCGATAAGATAGTATCTGAATGGATGATGTTTACCTTTTTTTCTACCAATTCTGATGGCATTCATGTAGAAGAATCAGAAGAAGGAAAAATTGTATGGCATGACTTAGAAGAAATAAAAAATTTGCCAATGGCTGAGGGCGATTATCATATTTTAGATTATATGATCCATGGCAATGGGCTTATTTATGGCACCTTTACGTATACGCCTGATTTTAAATTGATTAGTTATCGATTAGATCCAAGCTGAATTTATAGGGGGAATAAACATGAGTGCGAGTGGATTGAATGAAACACAACTTGTCATTATTACTGGAATGTCTGGTGCTGGGAAAACAGTTGCGATACAAAGCTTTGAAGATCTAGGCTTTTTTTGCGTTGATAATTTGCCGCCAACTCTTTTACAAAAATTTCTAGAACTAATGAAGGATTCCAAGAATAAGATGAATAAAGTCGCATTAGTTATGGATTTAAGAGGAAGAGAGTTCTTTGACCATTTATTCAGTGCTCTTGATGAAATGGCAAAATCATGGGTGGCGCCCCGTGTATTATTTTTAGATGCGGAGGACAGCACCCTTGTAAGAAGATATAAAGAAACAAGAAGATCTCATCCTCTCGCACCATCGGGTCTCCCTTTAGAAGGCATAAAATTGGAACGAGAATTGCTAGAAGAATTAAAAGGCCGGGCTCAAATAATTTATAATACATCACAAAGTTCTCCGAGGGAATTAAGAGAAAAAATCTTAAAGGAATTCTCTAGCAATAAAGATTCTATCTTCACTGTGAATGTTATGAGTTTTGGATTTAAACATGGTCTTCCAATTGATGCAGACTTAGTATTTGATGTGCGTTTTTTACCAAATCCTCATTACGTTGAGCATATGCGCCCGAAAACAGGTCTTGATGTAGAAGTGTCAAGTTATGTATTAAAATGGACTGAAACAAATCAATTTCTTGAGAAAGTAATTGATTTATTGACGTTTATGCTTCCGCATTATAAAAAAGAAGGGAAATCCCAGCTAGTTGTCGCAATAGGGTGTACGGGCGGACAGCATCGATCTGTTGCTTTATCAGAACACATCGGGCATCATTTTGAAAAAGATTATCATGTATCAATAACTCATCGTGATATGAAGAGGAGAAAGGATTAATATGCATGAGTGAAAATGAACAGCCTAGAATAGTAATCATCGGTGGCGGTACAGGTCTATCGGTTTTACTAAGAGGCTTAAAAAAGTATCCTGTTGATATTACAGCAATTGTAACAGTTGCCGATGATGGAGGGAGTTCTGGAAGATTAAGAGATGATCTTGATATCCCAGCACCTGGTGATATAAGAAATGTATTGGCAGCTTTATCGGATGTGGAGCCTTTAGTAGAAGAAATGTTTCAGCATCGATTTTCAAACAGCAAAGATTTAGATGGGCATTCATTAGGAAATTTGATTATTGCAGCGATGACTTCTATAACAGGGAATTTTACGTATGCTATACAAGAAATGAGCAAGGTATTAAATGTTCGTGGGAAAGTATTGCCAGCAACCAATCATAGTGTTGTATTAAATGCTTTAATGGAGGATGGCACAATCATCAGTGGCGAATCAAGAATTCCCCAAAGTGATAAGAAAATTCAAGAAGTATTTTTAACTCCAAAAGATTCTTCACCGCTGCCAGAAGCTTTGCAGGCGATACGTCATGCAGATTTAATTGTAATTGGACCTGGCAGTTTATATACAAGTATTTTGCCTAACTTAATTGTTCCAGAAATTGCAGAGGAACTAGTAAAAGCATCGGCTAAAAAAATATATATCTGCAATATTATGACACAAGCAGGTGAAACATTAAATTATTCCGCCAGCGATCATGTCAAAGCAATCTATAGACATATGAAGAATTCCTTTCTTGATACGATTCTTGTGAATAAAGAAAACATCCCTGAGATTGTACAGGAAAGATACAATGAAGAAAAAGCGAAACCTGTATTTTTTGATACAGATCAGTTGAAATATCTTGGCTTAAATGTCATTGTGGGAGATATTATTAGCTTAGATGAGGGAGCAATACGTCACAATACATTAGAAGTAGCAAAAATACTCTATTCTCTTTTAGACAAGGACGCTTTAAGCGAATAGGAGTATCAACCATAATTTGTAGTCTATTGATTAAGCGGATTACAGCTTATAATGAAAATGCAGGAATATTTTAAAAACCTAAAAATAAAAAAAGAGTATACTAGGTACTGCTCTTTAAATAATTTTGAACGCTATATTAATAATCTACGTGGATTACATAATATTGCGTTTTTTAATGGAGGTGAAGGAAATGTCTTTCGCTTCAGAGACAAAAAAGGAACTAACTACAATTGAAGTCAAAAATTGCTGCGGAAAAGCGGAGCTGTCTGCGTTAATCCAAATGAACGGTACTTTATCTTTTTCTAATCAAAAATTAGTGGTGGATATACAAACCGAAAATGCAGCAATTGCGAGAAGAATCTATACGCTGATTAAAAGGTATTTTGATATTCCAGTAGAACTTCTTGTACGAAAAAAAATGCGGCTAAAGAAGAATAATGTTTATATGGTGCGACTTTCAACTAAAGCAAAAGAGATATTGGAAGAATTGAAAATATTAACAGAAAATTTTATGTTTACACATGAAATATCAGCAGAACTTGTCAAGAAAAAATGCTGTAAACGATCTTATTTAAGAGGGGCTTTTTTAGCTGGCGGTTCTGTTAATAATCCTGAAACATCTTCTTATCACTTGGAAATCTTTTCATTATATAAAGAACATGTTGACGCATTATGTGAGTTAATGAATACCTTTGATTTAAACAGTAAAACGTTAGAAAGAAAAAAAGGCTGTATCACTTATTTAAAAGAAGCTGAAAAAATTACCGAATTTTTAAATATTATTGGTGCGCATGGTGCACTTCTTCGTTTTGAGGATATTCGCATTGTGCGTGATATGAGAAATTCAGTGAATAGGCTGGTTAATTGTGAAACAGCTAATTTAAATAAAACAATTGGGGCCGCATTAAGACAAGTCGAAAATATCCGTTTTATAGATAGGACAGTTGGTTTGCAAATATTGCCAGAAAAACTTCGTGAAATCGCTGAATTACGAGTAGCATATCAGGATGTTACATTAAAGGAACTAGGAGAGATGGTCACTTCTGGAAATATAAGCAAATCAGGCATTAATCATCGTCTAAGAAAAATTGATGAAATTGCCGAAGCTTTGCGAAGGGGAGAAAGTGTAGTTTAATCTTTTTTCATACTATATAAACAGGCAAGTTGCCCTATTAGAGGATTGCTCATTAAAAGGAGGAGTCATAAAGGTGACTTGCCTTTAAAAATAGACTAGATTAACAAAAAATCAGTTTCAGAAAGACAAGGAATATTTTATCTAGGGCGACAAATCACTTTATGCCTTTTAGCGATGTCTAAAAGGAGGTGAACTTTTGCATGGATAATAATAATTAAATGGCATCTATATTAATAGATGATGTTTTGATTGATTACTTGTATAATATAGAATAATAACGTTTTCAGGAGGGATTGTGAAAAGATGGTGGAAAAAGAAATAGTTGTTACGTTAAAAACAGGCCTGCAAGCTCGCCCAGCCGCAATATTTGTGCAAGAAGCATCCAATTATTTATCGGAAGTATTTATTGAGAAGGATGGAAGAAAAGTAAACGCAAAAAGTATAATGGGCATTATGGGGCTAGCGATTAATTCAGGTGCTACTATTAAGTTAATTATTGAAGGCAGCGATGAGATGGAAGCGCTTAAAGAACTTAGTGAGCTATTGTAAAAGAACACCTCGCTTTTAAAAGCGAGGTGTTCTTTTGCAATAAAGTTTATTTATCGTTTTCTTTTTTCTCTGTTAATGTGCTGCGTGTAATGATATGGTCTACAAGGCCGTATTCTTTTGCTCTTTCTGCAGTCATAAAGTTATCGCGTTCTGTATCACGTCCAATTGTTTCAAGTGGTTGACCAGTACGCTCAGAAAGGATACCGTTTAATTTATCACGCAAGAATAGAATTCGTTTTGCGGCAATATCGATTTCTGTTGCTTGCCCTTGAGCTCCACCAAGGGGCTGATGAATCATTACTTCACTATTTGGAAGACAGTAGCGTTTGCCTTTTTCACCTGCTGCAAGCAAAAATGCACCCATAGAAGCAGCCATTCCGATGCAGATAGTCTGCACTTTTGGTCTGATGAATTGCATTGTATCAAAAATAGCCATACCAGCAGTGATGCTTCCACCTGGACTATTGATATAAATAGAAATATCTTTTTCAGGGTTTTCCGCTTCTAAAAATAATAGCTGAGATACAATTGAGTTTGCTACATTATCATCAATTGCGCTTCCTAACATAATAATGCGATCTTTTAATAGACGAGAATAAATATCATAAGCACGTTCTCCTCTATTTGTTTGTTCAATAACTGTAGGAATTAAATTCATTGCAAATCCTCCTTTGAAATCATTTCACGTTATAAGTATTTGTTTCTGTCAGTATAGAATGAAATTTCTATGCTGTATGTAATCATAATGATACACGGATGGTCAATTAAGGTCAAACGATTACTACTATAAGTTAAGAATAATCATTCGAAGCCCATCTATTAGTACAATTATATGCTGAAAAAGTGAAAGTATATAGTTTCTGATAAATTATATTGTCTTTATCAGCATACCCACTCACAATAATTTTAAACAATTCAAACCTTGCAAACAGAGGGGATTTAGCATATAATAGGAAGGTAAAACCTATATGTGGATCATTTTATGTTGCCCTCGTGGTGTAACGGATAGCACGTAAGATTCCGGTTCTTGAAATGGGGGTTCGATTCCCTCCGAGGGCGCTACTATAAAAAACACCTTTTTGCCATCATAGCAAAAAGGTGTTTTTTATTATTTTGATGCTAGCTATAAGTGAGAAGAGAATTGCCGATGATAAAAAGATAAGATTGCATATAGGGCTTGCATCAAAGAGAAAACTTCACTTTTTCGCCAAATTTCACTAAAAATAGACTCATTTAAGTTGAATATCTCTAACACTGGTGTTAGAATAATTTTGTAGCAGGAATGTTTTTTTTTGCATCCACTGGGACATAATATGTCTATGTGGGACTTTCGATGACCACTGTAAGTGAAGGAGCTACATCAATGTTGTCATTTATTGAGATTCAAAAAAGATTATTACCTGATTTGCTTACAGTTATGCAAAAAAGATATTACATACTTCAATACATGAATAATATGCAGCCTGTTGGAAGAAGAAGTTTGGCAGGAAGTTTAGGTCTGACTGAAAGAGTTTTGCGAGGAGAAGTGGAGTTTTTAAAAGAACAGAAACTCATACAGATTTCTACTATTGGAATGTCACTCACTTCAATCGGCAAAGAAACTTTGGAAAGTCTTTCTAGTGTAATGAGAGAAGTAACGGGTATTAATGAAATGGAGAAATTACTGCATAAAAAACTTAACATCAGCAAAGTAATAATTGTTGCTGGTGACAGTGATCATTCTCCATGGGTGAAAAAAGAGATAGGTCTTGCTGCAGCAAATTGTATGAAAACTCTTCTAAGAGGAGATAATATCATCGCGGTTACCGGTGGCACTACGATGGCTTCCGTTGCAGAAATGCTAACCCCTGATGTTGCGGATGGAGACTTACTATTTGTTCCTGCCCGGGGTGGTATAGGGGAAGATGTAAAAAACCAAGCCAATACTATCTGCGCAATGATGGCGGATCATACAGACAGTAAACATCGTGTCTTATATGTTCCCGATGAGGTAAGCGAAGAAATGTACAAAAGCATCATAAAAGACCCTCATATCAGTGAAGTGCTAAGGCTGATAAAATCGGCTGATTTATTAGTGCATGGCATTGGTGAGGCTATTACCATGGCACAGCGCAGAAAGACTAGTGCTAGTAATATGGACATAATTAAAGGAGCTAAAGCAGTTGGCGAAGCGTTTGGTTATTATTTTAACGAAGATGGTCAAGTCGTCCATAAAGTAGAAACAATAGGCATTCGACTTGAAAATTTATCAGAAGTGCCAAATGTAATAGCTGTTGCTGGAGGTTCATCAAAATCAAAGGCTATACGTGCATATTTAAAAAAAGCACCCCCTTCTACTATATTAATTACAGATGAAGGAGCCGCAAAAAGTTTGATATAACGGGAATTCCCTTTATATATTAATATCCTTAAAATTCGAGGAGGAAATAATAATGACAGTAAAAGTTGGTATTAATGGATTTGGACGTATCGGACGTTTAGCATTTAGAAAAATTATGGAAAACCCTGAATTGGAAGTTGTTGCAATCAACGATTTGACTGACACTAAAATGTTAGCACATCTTTTAAAATATGATTCATCTCAAGGAACTTTCCAAGGAGATATCGAAGTTCATGAAGGCTACTTCCTAGTAAACGGTAAAAAAGTAGTAACAACTGCTGAAAGAAACCCTGCAGATCTTAAATGGGGAGAACTTGAAGTAGATACAGTTATCGAATCTACAGGTTTCTTCACTACAAAAGAAAGCGCAGAAGCTCATTTAACAGCAGGAGCTAAAAACGTTGTAATTTCAGCTCCAGCTACTGGCGAAATGAAAACTATTGTTTACAATGTTAACCATGAGATTCTTGACGGATCTGAAACAGTTATTTCTGGTGCTTCTTGTACTACTAACTGTCTTGCTCCAATGGCACAAGTTCTTCAAAATCAATTTGGTATCGTTGAAGGTTTAATGACTACAATTCACGCTTACACTGGCGACCAAAACACTTTAGATGCTCCACATCCAAAAGGTGACTTCCGTCGTGCTCGTGCAGCAGCTGAAAACATCATTCCAAACTCAACTGGTGCTGCTAAAGCAATCGGTCTAGTATTACCAGAACTTCAAGGTAAATTAGATGGAGCTGCACAACGTGTTCCTGTTAAAACTGGTTCATTAACTGAACTTGTAGTAGTTCTTGAGAAAAACGTAACAGTTGAAGAAATAAATGCAGCTATGAAAGAAGCAGCTAACGAATCTTTTGGCTACACTGAAGATGAAATCGTTTCTTCTGATATTATCGGAATTAGCTATGGTTCATTATTTGATGCTACTCAAACAAAAGTAATTACTGTTGGCGACAAACAACTTGTTAAAGCTGTTGCTTGGTATGACAACGAAATGTCTTATACTAACCAACTTGTTAGAACAGTTAAACATTTTGCACAACTTACAAAATAATTTTAGGCCTTACTAAAATTAAGAGTGTAGTGCACTACACTCTTAATCAAACAGCGGAAACATCTTGTTTCCGCTATTTTAAAAAAATAGTAAGTGGAGGGTATCTATAATGAACAAGAAAACAATCCGCGATATCGAATTAAAAGGAAAAAAAGTATTTGTCCGTGTAGATTTCAACGTACCGATGAAAGATCAAACAATTACGGATGAAACAAGAATCCAAGCTGCACTTCCTACAATTAATGAATTAGTAGAAAAAGGTGCAATTGTTATCTTAGCTAGCCACTTAGGACGTCCAAAAGGTGAAGTAGTAGAAGAGTTACGTTTAACTCCAGTTGCTAACCGCCTTTCAGAGCTTTTAGGTAAAGAAGTTGTGAAAACAGACGAGTCTTACGGGGATACAGTTAAAGCAGAAATCAGCAAACTTTCTGAAGGAGATGTTCTTCTTCTTGAAAATGTTCGTTTCAATGCTGGCGAAGAAAAAAATGATGCAGAATTAGCAAAAAACTATGCAGAACTTGCTGACGTTTTCGTAAATGATGCATTTGGGGCAGCACACCGTGCGCATGCTTCAACAGAAGGTATTGCACATCATATTCCTGCAGTATCAGGTTTATTAATGCAAAAAGAATTAGATGTTCTTGGAAAAGCTTTATCTAATCCAGAGCGTCCATTTACTGCTATCATTGGTGGAGCAAAAGTTAAAGATAAAATCGGTGTTATCGAAAATTTACTTGAAAAAGTAGATAACCTAATTATTGGCGGCGGTTTAGCTTATACTTTTGTGAAAGCACTAGGACATGAAGTTGGTTTGTCTCTTTTAGAAAAAGATAAAATTGAACTTGCTAAATCATACATGGAAAAAGCAAAAGAAAAAGGCGTGAAATTCTATATGCCTGTAGATGTTACAATTGCAGACGATTTTTCAGAATCTGCAAACATCAAACAAGTTTCTATTGAAGAAATTCCATCTGATTGGGAAGCTTTAGATATCGGTCCTAAAACAGCAGCAATTTATGCTGATGTAATTAAAAGCTCTAA
The DNA here is from genome assembly GCF_002835805.1 of Niallia nealsonii. Classification (GTDB taxonomy): domain Bacteria; phylum Bacillota; class Bacilli; order Bacillales; family Cytobacillaceae; genus Niallia; species Niallia nealsonii. The sequence continues at coordinate 41,655 of NZ_PISE01000022.1, forward strand.
ATTAGTAATTTGGAATGGACCTATGGGTGTATTCGAAATGGATACATTTGCTAAAGGTACAAAAGCAGTAGCAGAAGCACTTGCTGAATCTCAAGATACATACTCTGTAATTGGTGGGGGAGATTCTGCGGCGGCAGTTGAAAAATTTGATTTAGCTGATAAAATGAGTCATATTTCCACTGGTGGCGGTGCATCATTAGAATTTATGGAAGGCAAAGAACTTCCAGGCGTTGTAGCATTAAACGATAAGTAAGCAATAATAAACATAGCATGAAAGGATGTATGAAACATGCGTAAACCTATAATTGCAGGTAACTGGAAAATGAATAAAACGCTTCCTGAAGCAGTTGAATTCATTCAAGAAATAAAAGGTTCTATTCCTTCAAGTGAAAATGTAGACGCGGTAGTATGTGCTCCTGCATTATTTCTTGGACAATTAGTAGAACTTACTGACGGTACTGATGTGAAAATCGGTGCACAAAATATGCATTTTGAAAAAAATGGTGCATTTACTGGCGAAATCAGCCCAGTAGCACTTGAAAATATTGGTGTAAAATATGTTGTGCTTGGGCATTCAGAACGTCGTGAATTCTTTAATGAAACAGACGAAAATGTAAACCTAAAAACAATTGCTGCATTTGAAAATGGCTTAACACCAATCGTTTGTTGTGGAGAAACTTTAGAACAAAGAGAAAATGGCGAAACAAATGATTTCGTTGCGACTCAAGTAACTAAAGCTCTACAAGGTTTAACACCGGATCAATTAAAATCTACAGTTGTAGCATATGAACCAATCTGGGCTATCGGAACTGGGAAATCTTCTACTTCAGCTGACGCTAACGAAGTATGTGCACATATTCGTAAAGTAGTAAGTGAACAGTTTTCTAAAGAAGTTGCTGAAAGCATTCGCATTCAGTACGGCGGCAGTGTAAAACCTGAAAATATTAAAGAATACATGGCTCAATCTGATATTGATGGAGCATTAGTAGGCGGAGCTAGTTTAGAAGCTCAAAGTTTCCTTCAATTATTGGAGGCAGGTAAAGCATGAGTAAATCGCCAGTAGCATTAATCATATTGGATGGCTTTGCTTTAAGAAGCGAACGTATGGGAAATGCCGTTGCTCAAGCAAAAAAGCCTAACTTTGATAAATATTGGAATGAATATCCACATGCAACTTTAGTTGCTAGTGGTGAAGAAGTAGGTCTTCCTGAGGGACAAATGGGTAACTCTGAAGTTGGTCATTTAAATATTGGGGCAGGTCGTATTGTTTATCAAAGTTTAACTAGAGTGAATGTTGCAATCAGAGAAGGAAGTTTTGAGAAAAATGAAACCTTCGTAAATGCAATGAAAAATGCAAAAGAAAAAGGCAAAAATCTTCATCTTTTTGGTTTACTGTCAGATGGAGGAGTACACAGCCATATTGATCATATGTTTGCTCTTCTGCGTCTTGCAAAAGAAGAGGGTATCGAAAATGTATATATTCATGGAATTCTTGATGGGCGAGACGTCGGCCAAAAGACTGCTGAAAAATACATTAAAGAAACTCAAGAAAAAATTAAAGAATATGGCGTAGGCGAATTTGCTACCATCTCAGGGCGTTATTATTCCATGGATAGAGATAAACGCTGGGATCGTGTAGAAAAATCTTATCGTGCAATGGCATATGGAGAAGGACCTAGCTACTCCAATCCTCTTGATGTTGTAGAAGATAATTATCGCAACGGTATATTTGATGAATTTGTATTGCCTTCTGTAATCACAAAAGAAAATGGAGAACCAGTTGCAACGATTGAAGACGAAGATTCAGTGATTTTTTATAATTTCCGTCCAGACCGTGCAATTCAAATCTCTAATACATTTACAAACGAAGACTTCCGTTCATTTGATCGTGGAGAAAATCATCCAAAGAATCTTTATTTTGTATGTTTGACTCACTTTAGTGAAACAGTAAAAGGGTATGTGGCATTTAAGCCAACAAATCTTGATAATACTTTAGGTGAAGTATTATCGCAAAATGGATTAACACAACTTCGTATTGCAGAAACGGAAAAATATCCTCATGTTACTTTCTTTATGAGTGGTGGCCGTGAAGCAGAATTTCCAGGAGAAAAACGTATTTTGATCAACTCACCTAAAGTTGCAACATACGATTTACAACCTGAAATGAGCGCATATGAAGTAACAGATGCATTACTAAAAGAAATCGAAGCAGATAATTTTGACGCTATCATCTTGAATTTTGCAAATCCTGATATGGTTGGGCACTCCGGAATGCTTGAACCAACGATTAAAGCAATTGAAACAGTTGATGAATGTCTAGGGAAAATTATCACATTGATTGAGCAAAAAGGTGGTAAAGCTATCATTACAGCAGATCATGGTAATTCGGATGAAGTTGTAACATTAGATGGCACACCGATGACAGCTCACACTACTAATCCTGTACCAGTTATTGTCACTCAAAAAGATGCAGAATTGCGTACAGATGGTATTCTTGGAGATTTAGCTCCAACTATGTTAGATTTATTAGGGTTAGAAAAACCAGCAGAAATGACTGGAACATCTATTATTAAAAAATAATTTATTTTAAAGGAGAGAATTAATATGCCATATATTCAACATGTATACGCTCGTGAAGTACTAGATTCACGCGGTAACCCAACAGTAGAAGTAGAAATTTTAACAGAATCAGGTTTCTTTGGACGTGCACTTGTGCCATCAGGTGCTTCAACTGGTGAATACGAAGCTGTAGAATTACGTGATGGTGACAAATCTCGTTACCTTGGAAAAGGTGTTCTTAAAGCTGTAGAAAATGTAAATGAAGTAATTGCTGAAGCAATTATCGGTATGGACGTTACAGATCAAGCTGGAATCGATAAAGCAATGATCGAACTTGATGGAACAGAAAATAAAGGTAAATTAGGTGCTAACGCAATCCTTGGTGTTTCCATGGCTGCTGCACATGCTGCTTCTGAAGTAGTAGGTTTACCATTATACCGCTACCTAGGTGGTTTTAATGCAAAACAATTGCCAACTCCAATGATGAACATTATCAATGGTGGTTCACATGCTGATAACAACGTAGATTTCCAAGAATTTATGATTTTACCTGTAGGTGCTCCATCATTTAAAGAAGCTTTACGTACTGGTGCTGAAGTATTCCATGCATTAAAATCAGTATTATCTGCAAAAGGTTTAAATACTGCTGTAGGTGATGAAGGTGGATTCGCTCCAAACCTTGGTTCTAACCGTGAAGCATTAGAAGTAATCATCGAAGCAATCAAAAAAGCAGGATACGAGCCTGGTAAAGATGTATTCTTAGGAATGGATGTTGCTTCTTCTGAATTCTTCAACAAAGAAACTGGCAAATACGATCTTGCAGGAGAAGGCCGTACTGGTTTAACTTCTGAAGAATTAGTGACTTTCTATGAAGAGCTAGTAAACGAATTCCCAATCATCTCTATTGAAGATGGATTAGATGAAAATGACTGGGAAGGTCACAAACTATTAACAGACCGCATCGGTTCTAAAGTTCAATTAGTTGGTGATGATTTATTTGTTACAAACACAAAAAAATTAGCTGAAGGTATTGAAAAAGGAATTGCTAACTCAATCCTTATCAAAGTTAACCAAATTGGTACGTTAACTGAAACTTTCGAAGCTATCGAAATGGCTAAACGTGCTGGTTATACAGCAGTAGTTTCTCACCGTTCTGGTGAAACAGAAGATGCAACAATCGCTGATATTGCTGTTGCTACAAACGCTGGCCAAATCAAAACTGGTTCATTATCTCGTACAGACCGTATCGCTAAATACAACCAACTTCTTCGCATCGAAGACGAGCTTGGCGATTTAGCAGTATATGGCGGTTTAAAATCTTTCTACAACCTTAAAAAATAATAAATTTAAAGGATTGTTTCTTTGAATTTAGTTATACAATATAGGGTCAAAAAAACCTCTTACTTATATATATTTTATATAAGTAAGAGGTTTTTATTTGTTTATAATTATCTATGTGCATTTTGGGGGAGAACAAGTAATTGCATTTGTTGCAGATTAATAAAAGTAATTTAATAAAGAGATGTAAGCAGCGATTACTTATTATTAGTGTCAGAATATACATCAAATAAGTAAAAATAATAGTCCTTATGTTTTTTTAGTGAACTTTGTTTTGTATAGTGTTTTTTTGGGTAAAGAGCTATCGGTAATGATGATAAAATAAGTATGGAACTGCATAAGAAAATTAAGCATAGTATACCTGAAATTATTTCCATCTAACATTCCTCCCTTTAAAATAAGCGTAAATGGTGAAACCCGTTTCAGAGCAAGGGAAAGTTTTATTAGAAGGTGAGTCTATGACAAATATTAAAGATATAGCGAAGATGGCGGGAGTGTCGGTAACAACAGTCTCACGTGTATTAAATAATCATCCATATGTAAGTACTGAAAAAAAAGCTGCAGTGAGACTGGCAATAGAGAAATGCAATTATCAGCGTAATATCAATGCTGTACATTTAAGCAGAGGGCAAACATTTTTAATCGGTGTGGTTATTCCCTTCACTAATCATCCTTATTTCGGTTTATTAGTAGAGGGCATTTCTAATGAAGCAGTAAAGAACAACTATAAATTAGTTTTGTTTCAAACCAACTATAAGGAAGACAGAGAAGTGGAAGCTTTAAAAATGTTGCAGCATAAGCAAATAGATGCTTTAATTATCTGTTCTAGAATTTGTAATTGGGATATTATCGAGGAGTACGTAGCTTATGGACCGATTATTTTATGTGAAGATACACTGGGGAAAAATATATCTTCGACTTATATCGATCATTATAAAAGTTTTTCGAAAGCTTTAGAATATCTTCATAATAAGGGCCATCATAAAATTGGTTATTGTGTAGGCAGAAAAACGGGTACTAACAGTAAACAAAGAGAATCTGCTTATAAAGACTTTCTTTATAAATGGAAGGAAGAATTGAAACAAAATTATATTTTCTATGAGTGTTTTAACTTTGAAGATGGAGAAGAGATAATGCAGCGTTTAATAAAGATGAACGATCCACCATCAGCATTATTAGTTGCAAGCGATCAGGTAGCAGCTGGCATTTTAACTTGCTGCAAGGAACACAATATTCATGTACCAAATGAACTTGCATTAATGGGATTTGACAATCAGCCAATAGCAAAAGTGATGAATATAACTACGCTGGAAATCCCATTAACGGCAGTTGGAAGAAAATTATTTCTCCAGGCAATTAACAGTTCAATCATTTCTCATGAAGAGATAGCTGTCAAATTGATTGAACGACAAACTGTATAGAATAGGTTCTTTTTGGCAATTGAATGGAATATGGAGAATAGACAATCATTATACACCATGGGATTGACTGGCTTATTTTTGAAGACTCTACTTTTAGAAGGAAAGAATAATAAAAAACGATTCTCTTTAATAGGACCTGCTATTGTTCCCTTTTCTAAAATATGTTACATTAATACTAATGTAATGTTCGTCTTAATGGAGGTGTTAATATGCTACACACTGTTTTAATTATTTTATTAATGATAGTTGCTATAGCGCTTATTGCTGTTGTACTTCTTCAATCAGGAAAAAGCTCAGGTTTATCTGGTGCTATTTCTGGTGGAGCAGAGCAGCTTTTTGGGAAACAGAAAGCTAGAGGCTTAGATTTAATTCTTCACAATACTACAATTGTTTTATCTATTTTGTTTTTTGTATTAACGATTGCGGTAAGTTATTTTGATTTATAAAAAATAGTCTGGTATAGAGTAAAAAACCTGACCTGATAAAGGTCAGGTTTTTTTTCGAAGTTCATTTAATGGTAAAACAAGGAAAATGATAATCAGTTTTATGGAAGAAAACATAATACTGGATTGTTTGTTCCGTCTCTGACTAAAATAAAGAGTACCTAATATTTTTGAATAGATTTAGCAGTATTTTCATTATTTGTTTTCTATATAAATTTGCTTAATGAAAATGTAGTGAATAAAAAGACTTAGGGCACGATAAGTATAAGAAAAGGAGAGTATAGATAATGAAAGTAGTTCAGCAAAAACCATTAACATTCAAAGGTGATAATAAAAGAGCAGTATTATTATTGCATGGATTTACTGGCAATACATCAGATGTACGAATGTTAGGGCGTTTTTTAAATACGAAAGGATATACTTGCCATATTCCTTTATATAAAGGACATGGGGTTCCACCAGAAGACTTAGTGCAATATGGCCCAAAAGATTGGTGGCAAGATGTGATGGAAGGATACGAATTTTTAAAAAACGAAGGATATGAAGAAATAGCAGTTGGCGGTTTGTCCCTTGGCGGCGTATTTTCCTTGAAATTAGGTTACACTGTACCTGTAAAGGGTATTGTAACGATGTGTTCACCGATGTATCTGAAAAGTGAAGAAGTGATGTATGAAGGCGTATTAGAATATGCTCGGAATTATAAAGTTCGGGAAGGCAAATCAAAGGATATAGTCGAAAAGGAAATGGATGAGTTTGCCCCTATGAATACATTAAAAGAATTGCGAGATTTAATTGCAGATGTGCGTCAATCGGTTGATTTAATTTATTCGCCAGTGTTTGTTATTCAGGGGCGGCATGACCATATGATCAATACCGACAGCGCTAATATTATCTATCAAGAAGTAGAATCTGAATTAAAAGAAATAAAGTGGTATGAAAATTCTGGTCATGTTATTACACATGATAAAGAAAAAGATGCTGTTTTTAGCGATTTTTATGCGTTTTTAAAGAAACTAGATTGGACAGAATAATAGAAAAGAATCTAAAGGGGGTTTATAATTTGGAAGAAATAATTCAGCAACATATTGATAAGCTGTTAACATATATGAAAGATGAAGCATATAAGCCATTAACAGTACAAGAATTGGAAGATGCCTTTGGAATTGAAGATTCTATCGGATTTAAAGATTTTGTCAAAGCATTGGTCCAAATGGAAGAAAAAGGGTTAGTTGTGCGAACTAGAAGCAATAGGTACGGACTGCCTGAGAAAATGAATTTAGTCAGAGGGAAATTAGCAGGACATGCTAAAGGTTTTGCTTTTGTTATTCCAGAAGAACAAGGAATGGACGATGTATTTATTCCGCCAAATGAAGTAAATACAGCAATGAATGGAGATATTGTTCTCGCTCGTGTTACTTCAGAAAGTTCTGGTCAACGAAGAGAAGGAACGATTGTCCGTATTATTGAAAGAGGGATACAGCAAATTGTCGGAACCTATTCTGAGAGTAAACATTTTGGTTTTGTTATTCCAGATGATAAGAAAATAGCGACAGATGTATTTATCCCAAAAGGAAGCACTAAAGGAGCGATTGAAGGACATAAAGTGGTTGTTAAATTAACCGCATATCCTGAAGGAAGAAAAAATGCAGAAGGTGCTGTCGTTAAAATATTAGGCCATAAAAATGATCCTGGTGTCGATATTTTATCTGTTATACATAAACACGGTTTGCCGTTAGCTTTCCCGGAAGAAGTGCTAGATCAGGCAAATCAAACACCTGAAGTAATTGATGAGAAAGAAATCCAGAATCGTCGTGATTTAAGGAATGAAACGATAGTTACAATTGATGGCGCAGATGCAAAAGACTTGGATGATGCTGTTACAGTAACAAAATTGGATAACGGCAATTATAAACTAGGCGTCCATATTGCAGACGTTTCCTATTATGTGACAGAATCTTCCCCAATTGATGTGGAAGCAGCAGACAGAGGGACAAGTGTTTATTTAGTTGATCGAGTTATTCCAATGATACCACATCGTCTTTCAAATGGGATTTGTTCTTTAAATCCTAAAGTAGACAGATTAACCTTATCATGCGAGATGGAAATCAGTTCAACAGGGGAAGTCGTTTCTCATGAGATTTTTCAAAGTGTGATTAAAACAACGGAACGTATGACGTATTCGGATGTTAAAGCTATCCTTCAAGACAAAGATGAAGAACTAATTAATAAATATGAGAATCTTGTACCAATGTTTGAATTAATGGGAGAGCTTGCTGAAATTCTTCGTAAAAAAAGAATGATTCGGGGTGCCATCGATTTTGATTTTAAAGAATCGAAAGTGCTTGTAGATGAAAATGGAAAACCAGAAGATGTGGTATTAAGAGAACGGTCTGTTGCGGAAAGATTAATTGAAGAATTTATGTTAATTGCAAATGAAACTGTTGCAGAACATTTTCATTGGATGCAAGTTCCTTTTATTTATCGAATACATGAAAATCCAAAAGAAGAGAAATTAAGAAGGTTTTTTGAATTTATTACGAATTTTGGCTATGTTGTAAAAGGAACGGCGAATGAAGTGCATCCACGAGCACTTCAAGAAATCATTGAAGCAGTTCAAGGAACGCCAGAAGAAATGGTGATTTCGACGGTTATGCTTCGTTCTATGCAGCAAGCGAAATATAACCCAGATAGTTTAGGCCATTTTGGATTGTCGACAGAGTTTTATACCCATTTTACATCACCAATTAGACGATATCCTGATTTAATTGTTCACCGTCTAATTCGCACCTATTTAATCGAAGGGGATATTACTGCTCCAACACAAGAGAAATGGAATAGCAAACTAACAGATATTGCGGAGCATTCTTCGAATATGGAAAGAAGGTCTGTGGAAGCAGAACGGGAAACAGATGAATTGAAAAAATCAGAATATATGCTTGATAAAATTGGCGAAGAATATGATGGCATTATTAGTTCAGTTACAAACTTTGGAATGTTTGTTGAGCTGACTAATACAATCGAAGGATTAGTGCATGTAAGTTATATGACAGATGATTATTATCGTTACGATGAGCGTCATTTTGCGATGATTGGTGAAAGAACAGGTAAAGTATTCCGCATCGGGGATGAAATTACGGTTCGTGTTGTTAATGTCAATAAAGATGAGCGGGCTATCGACTTTGAAATTGTTGGCATGAAGGGAACTCGCCGGAAAGATCCGAAAAAAGAAGGCAGAGTATTTTCTACAGGAAGCACTGCCCGTTCTCCACGTAAAGGCAAATCTGAAAGTACAGATAAAGACCGAAAAGGTACAAAAGGCAATGGAGATGGGAAACGTAGAGGGAAAAAAGAAAGAAAGTTTTTTGAAAATGCACCAAAAGCGAAAAGGAAAAAGAAGCGCCGCTAAAAGAGGGGGGGAATAGCTTCCCCCAAGTGGCTTCTCATTTTCGATTATTTGTTTGCAATCGTTTTTTTTGCTACAATAGTGCTATAGTAAGGGGGAAGAGAAATGCCTAAAGGTCAAGGCAAGGTAGTTGCCCAAAATAAAAAAGCAAATCATGATTATTTTATAGAGGAAACATACGAAGCTGGCATTGTTCTTCAAGGAACAGAAATTAAAGCCATTCGTGCTGGAAGAATTAATTTAAAAGAATCGTATGCCCGCATTCATAATGGAGAAGTATTTTTATATGGCATGCATATTAGTCCCTATGAGCAAGGGAACCGATATAACCATGATCCGTTGCGAACAAGAAAACTGCTGCTTCATAAAAAGCAAATTGCCAAATTAATTGGAGAAACAAAAGAAGCTGGTTATGCCCTTGTTCCATTAAAATTATATTTAAAAGATGGGTTTGCAAAGGTTTTAATTGGACTTGGTAAGGGTAAAAAGAATTATGACAAACGAGAAACATTAAAAAAGAAAGAAGCAAACCGGAATATCGAACGAGCATTGCGTGAAAGACAAAAAATGTAATCCAAAAACTTACAATTGATATTTGCTGAGTTTATGCTATAATAAATTATGTCGATAAGACATGCAAACTTTTAAGCTCCTATTTTTGAGCTTCCTAACGTGAACGCATATTGCGTGAATCGTGCAATGTAACAATTGCAAGATTTTATCCTAATGGGGACGTTACGGATTCGACAGGGATAGTTCGAGCTTAAGTTGCGAGTCGAGGGGATCGGCCTCGTTAAAACGTCAAAGCCTATAACTGGCAAACAACAAAACAACTTCGCTTTAGCTGCTTAATAGCGCTTAGCGGTTCCTCCCTCCATTGCCCATGTGGTAGGGTAAGGGACTCACTCTAAGTGGGCTACGCCGGATTCCACCGTCTGAGGATGAAGGAAGAGAACAATCAGACTAGCTCATCGGACGCCAGTCAACAGGCAGAAGAATGAGCGAAATGCGAATATGTTGACTACACTCGTAGAAGCTTAAGTGACGATGTTTCTGGACGAGGGTTCGACTCCCTCCGTCTCCACCAAATACATATTTGGTGGTTTTTTGCTTTTTTATGACTTAAAGCAAAAAATTGTATGTCAATTAATTGGCCATGTATTTTTCCTAAATGGAGAGGATGCTTCGCCAAACGAAATCGGTATTTGGTCAATGTAAATAGGCAAACACTAGGAAAACATATTGGTGAGCAGCCAAGAGCGCAGCCTATTCAAAAACCCTTGATGTCCAATGCTAGACAAATCAAGGGCTAAAGAGTCTATTTAATCGATATCAAACAATGCGTTGAACTTAGATAAAACCGCCGTATACGGAACTTGTACGTAGGTGGTGGGAGAGTCATACTCTCCTACTCGATATTCTGCAAGCTAGCAACCCTAGCCTAGTATCATCGAATAAAATTAGCCTAATTTAATTCCTGCATCAGTCAAAGCCTCTTCTGCAATTTCCATCACAAGTTGGCTCTGTTCTAACATTTGATTTGCTTTAGAGAAATCACTTTCTTTGATAATTCTTGCAAACTCGCAAAATTCTTCATACATTCTGTGAGGGTGCACTTTGTTATCAATTATACGGCTATCCTGGCCATTTATGTTCACTTCAAAAGAATCACAAGCGTTAGCTGGTCCGTTTAAAACAATGGATCCTTGATCGCCTTGAATTAGTGTTTTTATAGGTGCTGTCGAGTCTTTTGCGCCAATACAAACTACTTTGCAGTTCGGATAGTTTAATAATAGAATACCAGATGTATCAATGTTCCTCTCAACATTTGCGAGATAAGCTACCGAATTTGGTTTACCTAAAATTCCAACAACAAAGTGAATATTGTATATATTTATGTCCATTAATGCTCCTCCACCTGCTTTAGGATTAAAAGCTGGCAAGATTTCTCCATTTTTGAAAGCATTATATCGAGAAGAATATTGAGAATAATTACACTCTATTATTTTCAAATCTCCTAAAGTATTAACAGATTCTTTAATTGATAAGTAATTTGATAGATACTGTGTTGTTATCGCTTCTATTAAGATCAGATTATTGATTTTAGCAATATCTTTTAGCTCAGTAAGCTCAGAAAGTTTTATGGTAAATGGTTTTTCACAAATAACATTCTTTCCACTTAATAATGCTTCTTTTGTAAAAGAATAATGAAGATGATTTGGTAATCCAATATACACTGTATCAATATCTGTATCTTTTAAACATTCTTCATATGTTGTATATATTTTTCTAATTCTATATTCATTTTTCATTTTTTCTATTTTTTGTATGCTTTTTTCAGTGCCAAAGATGGCTACCAATTCTGTATCTGGTAAATCTCCAGCCATAGTTAAGAAATCAGCGACTATTTTTCCAGAACCTATTATTGCAAGTTTCACATGAATGACCTCTTTCTTTAGTACAAACAAATTATTTTTATACTTCTACAGCACTAATATTCGAATTTTCTTCATTTTTCATTTCTTCCTTAACCGCAAGATTATCTGCTACTTTAAAGAATGGGAAATACACAAGAGCGGAAATAACTATTTGTACAACATTAAGAACAGCTCCCCTCCATCCAGAGGCTAAGAAACCGGCTATAATTGGTGGAGTAGTCCAAGGAATATTGATCCCATTAGTATATGGTACTAACCCAGTACTCATAGCAACATAAGCGATAATGCATAATAGAACAGGCGTAAGAATAAATGGAACTAGCATAATCGGGTTTAAAACAATAGGTAACCCAAAAATAATAGACTCATTTATTGTAAAGATTTCTGGAGCAATAGACAATTTACCAAGCGCCTTGAATTGTTTTGATTTCGCTAGGAATAGAAGTAGTAAACACAAGCCGAAAGTAGCTCCTGATCCGCCAATTTTAATAAAATTGCTATAAAATTGATAATTTACAATGTTTGGTATTTCTTGTCCTGCTGCCACTGCTGTAGCATTTTCAGCAGTTAATGTTAACCAAATCGGTTGCATAACACTACCAACAATGTTAGCTCCATGCAGTCCAAACGCCCATAGAATTCCTTCAATTAGAATTACAATTATAGTGGCTGTTAATGAACTACCTAAAGCCGTTAATGGAGTTTGTAGGTTATCAAAAATAAATGCTTGTAAGCTTCCATAATTAGTTTGTTCAAATCCAATTCTAATCAAGTGGAATACTAAAATAATAATTAATATAGGAATCAATGCTGAAAAAGAATTTGAAACATTTTGAGGAACGGCATCAGGCATTTTAATTTTCCATCCTTTTTTATCCGTAAATCGTAAAATTTCAATTGAAAGAATAGAAATTAGGATCCCTACAAATAGTCCTGCTGCACCTAAGTTACCTAATGGTATACCTAAACCTAAGCTCTCATCAGAAAAGCCATACATTGGAGTAACTACGAAAAAGGATGCTAGAGCTGCGAAAATTCCTGCCATTCTGTCCAACTTATACGATTGAGCCAGTTCGCTTGCCATTCCAATAACAACGTAAATAGTCATCATACTCATAGAAATGTCATTTGGAATAGTTAAAATGCGTTGCCAATTATCCCCAAAAGTATTTTGCATAAACTCTGTATACGCATCAATTGGCAAATAAGCGAACAAGACAAAAAACGACCCGATGATTAGAAGTGGCATTGCCGACATAAAACTATTTTTTATGGCTTTTAGATATCGATTGTTATCCAATTTTAACGCTATTGGGCTTAATTTATCTTCAAGAAGTTCCGTCATTTTACGCATGATGATTCCTCCTAAATATTATTCTTTGATTTGCATCATTCCTTCTTCTAAAATCTCAATTTGTCGTATAGTTTCTTCATCCTTAACAATTTTTTCTTTTCCATTAATAATGGATTCATAAATACCATCATAAATTCGCCCATAGTCACCAACTTCAGAAATGACTTGCTCTTCGTGATATTTTCCATCATCATCCACATAAGTTAGAACGCCGTAGTGCTCTGGTAAATCAATTCCGAAATCCTTATTAGTAGGCATATAAAATAGTTTCAAGTGTTCTTCTTGTCTATCTTTTTTCTGCTTAACAAAAACACCTTTTTTGCCATATACGACAAAGCTAGGACGTTCTTTCAAACGGAAATAGCTAGATTTAATAGAAACCTTTTTGAAGTCATAAAAGAAGTCTAAATCAAAATAGTCACTCATACGTCCTTTTCCAAGAAGTTGTCTAACGTCATAAGTAATCCTATTTGGATTACCAAATAAAGACAAAACTTGATCTATTGTATGGCATCCGTGTCCATACAAATAGCTGAATTCTTTAGAAAAACCTTTTACAGACATAGGTATTTCAGGTCTGAAATAATCATAATGCATTTCAACTTCTAAAATATCCCCTAAAACTCCACTATTAATAACCTTTTGTGCTGTTAAGAAATCTGAATCAAATCGGCGATTCTGATAACATTGAATAAATAGATTCTTTTCTTTTGCATATGCAAATAACTCTTTCGCTTGGTCAGAAGTCTGTGTAAATGGCTTTTCGACTAATACATGTTTACCTTTATCTAGAGCCAATTTAGCATATTCATAGTGATTTGCTAATGGAGTACAAATGCTGACCAGTTGAATCTCTTCATCATTCCAGATTTTATCTAAATCATTCACATAATTTACACCTGGTACCTTCTCCCAAACACTGTTATTTCGCGGGGAGTAAATTGTTTTCACACGAATTTTTTCATTTTTTAATGAAAAAGGTAAGTGATAACGGTTGGTGCTTTTTCCGTTTCCGATATAGGCAATAGTTAACATAAAAAATTCCTCCAATTCTCTTTTAGTAGCTTGATTATATTAAAGGTGCTAAGGATTAAAAACGCTTTTATGTTAAATAGGATCTTATTATCACCAATACTTAGAATTGGTAATAATACACTGAACATAATGTTTAAAGAGGTGCTCATTTTAATGATCTGACAATTAAAAAACTTTTGCTTCCTAGGCTTTATCACACAAGTTGTCATTTCAGTTTGAATGGAATGAGGAGATCTTACTTTATTGACTAAAGAAGGTTTATATATTTCATGTTTTATCTGAGAGTTTTTGCAACATTGTTTTCTTGATGTGAACTTCTGGTTTAATTATGATATATATTTGATAGAGTAATCATTTTGTGCAGGGAGTGTCTTACCTTATTTGATAAATAAAAATAATTGCTTATCGTCAAAACAAATGGAGGAAAAAATGACATTATTAAAGAAACTGGAACAAAAGCAGGGCTTTACGGACACTGAAAAAAGAATTGCTGATTTCATTTTAATAAATTTAGAAGATGTTCCGAATATGTATATTCAAGAGCTTGCAGAAAACACATTTACATCCCACTCTGCAATTATTAGGCTGAGTCAGAAATTAGGTTTCTCAGGTTATAGAAATTTCAAAGTAGCATTAATCCATGAAATTCAAAGCAATAAACATACTATTGTACATGTTGATCCTAATTTTCCTTTTCTACCAACTGATAGTTCTATAAATATTGCAAAAAAAATGGCTGATTTAATGATTGGAACTATTAGAGAAACTTTAGTGAAACTGGATAAGGACCAATTAAATAAAGCTGTAGAATTTGTTAGAAATGCCAAACAAATTTATCTTTTTGGCACCGGGGACTCTCAGATTCGTGCTCGTAGCTATCAAAACAAATTTATTAAAATTAACAAGCACCTTATTATCGCTGATGAATATGGAGAAGCAACATGGAATGCACTGAGTATGGACAAAATGGATTGTGCAATCTTTATTAGTTATGCTGGTAATTCGGTTTCTCACATAAAAATTTTAAAATATCTAGCTTCCATGAAGATTCCTACAATAATGTTAACTGGTAATTCTGAATCGATTATGTCTAAATTATGCGAGCTGACAATTGAGGTCCCACATGATGAATATGACTTCTTCAAAGTTGGGACATTTTCTTCACAAATATCGTTTGAGTATATCCTAGATACACTATTTTCAATTATCTATGCAAAGGATTACACAAGAAACCTCAATAATCTTAAGAAAAAGGAAAAGGATTTAAAAAAGTGGGGACTGCTTTAAGTATTTTGTCCTATATATTGTGAAAATCAGTAAAACAGTGTTATAAACATCGCAATAAATAAAGCTTCAAATATTATTTTTAAAGATTTTTTGTTTTAGATAAGGGTATATAAATGAATCAGCAGCGAAAAGAGGATGGGTATGGAAATTATTAAACATTCTTATAAAAAACGAGGAACGATGGAATTTATCTATAATAAATTTCCTCAATCTAAAGTCATTCTTTATCCCATTAAAAATTATTATTTTGTTCGAACAGTAAAATGGCATCCAGAAGATCCAGTGGTCACAAGAGCTGATCTTGAAAAAATGGAATTGCTTTCTAATGAATTATTAGGAACTATTGAATTTTATAAACAACGGAAGAGTTATAAAGAAGATAGTGAGGAAACAAGTTTCTATTAATCCGTAGACAATTTTGATTGGACTCATAACATTTTGATTAATGATTTTCTGCAAATTTTTATTGTAAGCTTATTTCAGATAAGAAGAAACTTTAATTAGTGGGGATTTCTGCATCCCCACCTAGATATTTATATCACCTCTTATCATCTCAAGATAGAGGACAAAAGCCCGTTGAAGTTTATAGGAAATTACTGTTATTTATTTTTTGATTTAATCGCTCAACTTATTTTTAATAGAGTCACTATAAAAATAGTCTAAATATTATGTCATTTATTCACTGAGGGTGTTTCCCCATGTTATACTACAGAGGAAATTGAATATTTTAATCAGTGAACGAATGGGAGGAAAAGAGAATGTCTGAAGCAATGAAGACCAGTGTGGAAGGAAAAAATCTTATAATAGAGCGAGTTTTTCATGCACCAAGGGAGGTTGTATTTGCAGCATTTTCAGAATCGGAAAGTTTAGCTAGCTGGTGGGGGCCACTTGGGTGGGAAACGAAGAATAAGCAATTTGAATTTGTGCCTGGCGGGGTATGGCATTACTGTATGACATGTAGCGATGAAAACCAAGGCGATTTTTTCGGTATGGAATCTTGGGGGAAATCGGTGTTTCAAGAGATTATTGTGCCAGAGAAGATTGTAGCTTTAGACTATTTTTCTGATCAGGATGGCGATATTAATCCAGAGGCGCCAAGCACTCAAATGACAATCCTTTTTATGGATGAAGAGGAGAAAACAAAGTTAATTATACGTTCTCAATTTCAAACTCCAGAGGATTTGCAGCAAGTAATGGAGATGGGAGTTGTTGAGGGGATGTCCTCTCAATTTGTTTGTTTAGATGAATATTTAGAAAAATAGCAAGGAAGAGAGGAGTTTTGAAAAGATAAACTCCTTTTTATATTATATTCCTCCATATTTTTAAAGGTGGGAGAACTTCTTTTTTTGCCATCCCTGAAACAAATGGGTTTCCTTTTACATAATAACGTAATGGAGCAAGTGTCCAATCTCCTTTATTAGGTATTCCAATGCGAGGTGCTGTAATAATTTCATTTGGGATTTTGCTTTTTTCTTGATTTATATATAATGCTCCTTCATTTATCATCCTTCCATCTAATTCTTTTGTAATAGCCATTGCTTTTGTTAATTTTCCTGGACCATTGCTGATGAGGATACCGGTTTGCTGTCTGTTTGCAGCCATTTGTTCTATTCCCTCTATAGGCTCTATTGCTCGTATAAGAACAGCCTGAGGATTATTTGGCTCTTTTGTTGTAATGTTGAGCATATGATGGGTGTGCATCGTATAAACGTAAATGGTTCCGCCTATTTTGTACATAGACTGCAGACGAGGCGTATTTTTTCCAGCATAGCTATGGCAAGCCATGTCCTCAATGCCTAGGTATGCTTCTGTCTCTACGATAAAGCCGCTATAGATGCAAGTGTTAGTCTTATGTACAAGCAGTTTTCCTAATAGATTTTGAGCAATCTCTTTAGTAGTTGGATGAATGAAATCCATTATTTAAGCATCTCCCTTCTTAATTTCCCTTTAATAATATTATTCCTCTTAATAATGCGCTATTAAAAGAAGCATTTTTAGTAAAAGAAGAAACCACTCAAAAGTTTGAGCGGTCTTAATAACTTCTATAAGCATAAGGATCCTCGGGTTGTGCTATCTTTTTCCAAGAAGTAACTTTAAGTACAGGAATGGTTTTTTTGAACGGCTGATAATAAATCGTTTCTAGTTTACCGCTAACTTGCAGCCATTCATCATTTTTAGTTTTTAAATCTTTAGGTAAATCTAGAAGCATTCCATATACTCCTGAATCAGCAATGCAATGAATAATCCCAAAGCGCAGTAGAAAAATTTGATTTTCGCTCAGTTCTTTTTCTCTGTAAGAGAAGCCAGTTATTGTTACTTGTTTGTCTATAAACTGGCCTGGATAGTTGTAAATGGTTTCTAAATCATTTAGAAGGTTATTTTCTCCTAATGTAATGGTTTCCTGTTTTTGCAGCTTTTTTACCCCTTTATCCATTAGTTCGGAATAGTCATCTTTTCCATAATAACTCGTTGTATCTGGCTGCAGAAACTGACGCTGGCTATATGCATCTCCTTCTTTATAAGCGGAAAAAAACAGTCCCTTTTTAGCAACGATATTAGAATCCAGTGTAGCAGTAGGAAGAAATAGGCCAGTTGCTACAGGAAGTATCAGCACGAAAAAGGTAAATCCCCTCTTCCACCAAGTATTATCTTCATTGTCATGATTATGTCCACAATCTGGACCGCAATGGTTATGATCATGCTCATTATCTTTTTTTACATAAAAGTAAATGCAGATTAGTGTAAAGAAGATAAAAATATAGATGGCCGACTCTGATATATAGGAATACTTCATATTAATATATTTAGAGATATTTCCAGAGGCATGAAGATGCATAAATAAATAAGTAAATCCGATAAGCACTAATATCCGAAACATGTTCAAACCTCCATTAAAAAACTAGTGTAACCACTAGCACAGTGATTGTAATGATTGTACATAAAAAAAGAACAAATTTACTTTTAAAGGTGCTTAGCAGCATAAAAGTATTTTTAATATCAAGCATTGGTCCGAATACTAAAAATGCGAGTAATGAACTTGTAGAAAAGCTGCTTCTGAAACTTGCAGCAACAAATGCATCTGCTTGAGAACATAAGCTCAAAACGTAAGCCAGCCCCATCATTACGACATGGGAAGAAATTGGGCCATTGCCAATTGCAACAAGCGTAGATGTTTTAACATATGTTTGCACGATTGCTGCTAATAATGACCCTATAACTAAATATTTGCTCACAGAAAAAAATTCATTAATAGAATGCTCTAGCATGGCACTGATTCGCTCTTTTATGGAGCGATAGTGAACAGGGTGGTGATGATTATTTTTTAATGGAGAATCTTTGATGGTTAATTTTAAGATAAACCCAACAATCATGGAGACAATTAAAGCTAATCCTCCTCGATAGAAAACCATCGACCAGCTGTTCCCAAAAGCAAGAAAAGTAGAAAAAAGCACAACTGGATTAATGATTGGTCCTGTCATCATAAAGGCAACCGCAGCTGGCAGCGGTACCCCTTTTAAGATAAGCCTTCTAGTAATTGGCACAATTCCACATTCGCATGCAGGGATAATGCTTCCTAAAAAAGAGGCTAATAAGATAGATAAAAAGGTGTTTTTTGGAATGAATTTTGCAATCATTTCATCTGATACAAATATTTGGATGATTCCAGAAATGATAACCCCTATTAAGATAAAAGGCAGGGCTTCTATCACAATGCTTATAAAGATAGTGTTCATTTGCAATAATGTTTGAGTATTCATATGCAACCCCTAATTAATTTGTAGACGAATAAAAATTCATTGTCACTATATCATGTGAAAATGAAGGTTTTATGAAAAAATGATTTTTTGTACTGAAATTTATAACTATATAAAAGATATAAGTCGAATTACAGTTTATTATCTAATCTATCTTTTATAATATGCAACCAACCTAGTGAATTTTTTTTGGAATTATCGTTTTACCAGTATTTAATCATTAATGATTGGTTCGGATGTTCTCTTGAGCTGCAAAAGAGCTAGAACTAGAAGTTGGTGTAAGTGCAACCACTTTAATTAAGGTAACTTTCGTATTATTAATAACATAGTGAGAATAAGAAAATCTTTTTATGAGACTTGCTTTGTGCTAAGTGAAGTGCTTGCTTTTTATTGCAGCTAGTTTAGTGCTTTCATCTAATTTGCGCTTGGAGAATATAGTAAAAGAAACAATCGTAATGAAGGAGGAGTATATGGTGAAAAATCCTAAAAATTCTTATTATGGAACTGAGAAAAAATGTGAATAAATTCCACTGAATTTGCCTCTACAACAGCAATATTGGCAGAGTAGGCTTGGATATCTTATGACTCCACTTCCTATCTATAACAATCCAAATTATATTGGAACTGGAAAATTAAAAGATAAAGTTGCATTAGTATATGTACTGTTGGCATCTTAGGATGGAGCCTATATTACAAGACAAACAATTCATGTAAATGGCGGGTTGATGGTAGCAACTAAGGCAGGAAAGGTTTTCATTTTGCAAAAAAGAGACATTTTATAATGTCTCTTTTTTTTATTTTAAAAGTTTATATTAATTTTTATAAAAGTATAGACAAATAAATGCAAACTTTTTATAATAAGATTGTAAGCGATTTTTGAAAGCGATTTATTAATTTATATACTTTTATAAAGGAGTTTGATTATTATGAAAAAAATATTATTAGCTTGCAGTTCAGGTATGTCTACTAGTCTTTTGGTGACGAAGATGGAAGAATATGCGAAATCAATTGGCGAAGATGCAAAAATTTGGGCGGTTGGACAAGATCAAGCAAAAAAAGAAATGGAAAATGCTGATGTAGTATTGATAGGACCACAAATGAGCTTCCTTAAAGGAGAATTTCAAAAAGAAGCGCAGAAGTATAATATAAATGTGGATGTTATCGATATGATGGCGTATGGCATGGCAGATGGAAAAAAAGCATATGAACAAGCAAATAAATTAATAGGTGATAAATAATGGAAAATATAGATCTTAATACATTATCAGCAGAACAAATTAATTTTATGTTAATACTTCATAGCGGAAACGCGCGCAGTAAGATTATTGAGGCATTGCGTGAATACAGAGCAGGCAGGGAGGAAGAGGCAGATCAGTTGATAGAACAGGCAGAATCTGATTTACATGCTGCTCATCAGATACATTTTAAGATGGTTCAGGAGGAAGCATCAGGAAATAAGGTGGAATTTGCATTGCTCCTCATGCATGCAGAAGATCATCTAATGTCTACTTTATCCATGAAGGAACTTGTAAAAGAACTATTAGAGATATTTAAAGAAAAAAAATTATAGTTTAATAGGTCGGGAGGAAAACCGAGTGTTTGATAAATTAAGCAGATATTTAATACCTATTGCAGGAAAATTGAATAATAATCGCTATTTAACTGTTTTGCGGGATGCATTTATGCTATCGTTCCCTTTAACCATTTTTGGTTCGATTTTTGTTGTATTAACTAATTTGCCGTTTCTGAACAAGCTAATGAGCGATAGTGCAATTAGTTCTTTTCAATCCATGTTTGGAATCGCTTCATCTGCAACAATGGGAATCATGTCCATATTTGTCGTATTTGGCATAGGATATTACTTATCCAGAAGTTATGAGGTAGAAGCAGTATTTGGTGGTGCTATTGCCCTTGTTTCCTTTTTATTGCTTACACCATTTGTATTGCAGCCTGAACAAGGAGACATGGTAACGGGTGTTATTCCAGTTGATAGGCTGGGAGCAAAGGGTATGTTCTTAGGAATGATTACAGCATTTATTGCTGCTGAAATATACCGAAAAGTTATTCAAAAAAATATAACGATTAAAATGCCTCCAGGTGTTCCGCCAGCTGTGGCGAAATCATTTGCAGCATTGATTCCTGCATTAATTACTTTAACATTCTTTTTATTAGTAAATGTAATCGTTACTCAAGTGTTTAATACCAATATGCATGATGTTATTTATAAAGCAATCCAAGCTCCGCTAGTTGGACTGGGAAGCGGGATTATTCCAACATTAATCGCTATTTTCTTTATCCAAATCTTGTGGTTCTTTGGTCTTCATGGCCAAATTATTATTAACTCAGTAATGGACCCAATTTGGAATACATTGCAAGTGGAAAATTTGAATGCGTATACAAATGGAGAGCCAATTCCGCATATTATTTCAAAACCATTTATGGAAATCTATACAGTCGGTATGGGTGGAACAGGCATGACATTAGCTGTTGTACTGGCAATCTTAGTTTTTATGAAGAGTAAGCAAATGAAGCAAGTAGCTAAACTTGGATTAGGACCTGGTTTGTTTAATGTAAATGAGCCGATTATTTTTGGATTGCCAATTGTAATGAATCCATTAATTGCTGTTCCTTGGATTATTTCTCCAATGATTGTTACTTTGGTTTCTTATTTCTCCATGGCTTCAGGTTTAGTGCCGCCTCCAACTGGAGTAACGGTTCCATGGACAGTTCCGGTATTTATTAATGGGATGATGGCAACAAATTCAATTGCAGGAGGAATTTTACAACTTGTAAATATGGCTATTGTATTTGTTATTTGGTTCCCATTCTTAAAAATTATTGATCGAGTTAATATGAAAAAAGAAGAAGAAGAAGAAGTAAACAAAGCTTCTTAAATGAGTATGGAGCGGGTAAACCATGTGTTTATTCTTAGTACATGTTGCCTGCTTGTTTTTTGTAAATGAATATGCTTTTTAGATGGAAAGGAGAAATAAAATGAGTGAATTACACTATAAATTTCCAAAAGGATTTTGGTGGGGATCAGCAGCCTCCGCTACACAAACAGAAGGAGCGGCAAATATAGATGGAAAAGGGGAAAATATTTGGGATTACTGGTATGAGCTACAACCAGAGCGTTTCTTTGACGGTGTGGGGCCAAAAAATACCTCTCAATTTTATTATAAATATAAAGAAGATATTAAATTAATGAAAGAAATAGGTCATAATTCATTCCGTATGTCTATTTCTTGGTCCCGATTACTACCGAACGGCAGTGGCGAAATAAATGAAAAAGCTGTGCAATTTTATAATAATGTCATAGATGAATTTATTAAAAACGGAGTAGAGCCTTTTGTTGGTCTTTTTCATTTTGATATGCCAATGGAATTGCAAAAAATTGGCGGATGGGAAAACCGTAAAGTCGTATATGCATATGAAGCTTATGCAAAAGTTTGCTTTGAATTATTTGGAGATCGTGTTCAAAAATGGTTTACTCATAATGAACCGATTGTGCCTGTTGAAGGAGGATATTTGTATGATTTCCATTATCCTAATGAAGTAGATTTCAAAAAAGCTGTTCAAGTAGGCTACCATACGATATTAGCGAGCGCTAAAGCAATTAAAGCATATAAAGAACAAAAACAAAAAGGCAAAATTGGAATCGTCCTTAACTTGACGCCTTCATATCCAAGAAGCCAAAACCCTGCCGATGTTAAAGCTTCTGTACTGGCAGATGCTTTCTTTAACCGATCATTTTTAGATCCTTCTGTAAAAGGAGAATTTCCAAAGGAATTAGTCGAGATTTTACAAGAAGAGGGATATATGCCAACAATAGAAGATGGCGATTTAACGATTATTAAAAATAATACGGTAGATATTCTAGGTGTAAACTATTATCAGCCAAGACGAGTAAAAGCAAAAGAACATTTGCCAAATCCTGAAAGTCCATTTATGCCAGACCGCTATTTTGATAATTATATTATGCCTGGACGGAAAATGAACCCACATAGAGGCTGGGAAATTTACGAAAAAGGAATATATGATATTCTCGTAAATCTAAAAGAAAACTATGGGAATATAGAATGTTTTATTTCTGAAAATGGAATGGGTGTTGAGGGAGAAGAAAAATTTCGAGATGTAAATGGAATAATTCAAGACGATTATCGCATTGAGTTTATTCAAGATCATTTGAAATGGGTGCATCAAGCAATTCAAGAAGGCTCTAATGTGAAGGGCTATCATTTATGGACATTTATGGATAATTGGTCTTGGACAAATGCCTATAAAAACAGATATGGTTTTGTATCGGTTAATCTAAATCAAGATGGTGAACGCACAATTAAAAAAAGCGGACATTGGTTTAAGACGGTTGCCGAGAGTAATGGATTTTAATCAACTAAATAAAATAAATTAGAAAGCGGCCTATTTAAAGCCGTTTTTTTTTCTAGATTACTTAGGCAGATGTGAACCAATAGGCATTTTTTTGGAATAATTATTATTTCACTGTCTGTTCCTTCTGTGATAACAGTAGCACTATTAAATTTTAAAAATGAGAGTAGCAGTTATATAAAATACATACATAGAAAAGCATTTAGCCTAATAAGATTATTTAGTGCATTTTAAAAAAGGAGGTGTTCATTCCATAATAAATTGTTGATTCCTTAAAGTGTATTTACTGTGAAAGTTCACTGCACGTAGAAAGGAGTGTGTTTCTTTTGCAAAGTTTACGATGGATTTGGGGATATTTATATCACTATTGGAGAAGATTATGTGTTGGATTAATAATGGCATTAATCGTTTCTGCTTTAAATATGGTTAATCCTTATTTAGCAGGAAAGATAATTGATAAAGTCATTTTGGGAGATCAAAACCATCTATTATGGATATTTCTAGGTATTATGATAGCAGGTACACTTATTAGAACGATAGTTCGTTATAGCTATCAATTGGTTTTTGAAGGTTTATCCCAAAATGTAATTTTTAAGATGCGGGAACATATGTATGAACGGCTGCATCATCTTGATTTTAGTTTTTATGATCGAACGAAAACAGGCGATATCATGGCAAAAATGACAGGTGATTTAGAAGCGGTTCGGCACTTTACCGCATGGACTGTCTACATGATTTTTGAAAACGTCGCCATTCTTCTTTTTGCTATTGGTTTTATGTTCTATATTCACCCGCCGCTTGCTTTTACATTATTGATTGTCACCCCAGTTATAGGTTATTTCGCTTTTCGATTAACTTCAGATGTTAAACCAACTTTTACAGAAATTAGAAACCAATTTGCTAAATTAAATTCAGTTGTACAAGAAAATATTAGCGGAAATCGAATTGTAAAGGCATTTGCAAAAGAAAATTATGAGATAAAAAAATTTTCCATCGAAAATGATGGATTTAAGGAAAAAAACCTGCAGTCTTCTAAAATATGGGAAAAGTATTTACCTATACTTGATTCACTTGGTGGAGTACTAACTGTATTAATGATTTTTGGTGGAGGACTTATGGTAATTAAAGGAACCCTGACATTTGGGGAATTGGTTATGTTTAATTCGCTGATATGGGCTATCAGCAATCCAATGAAAATGGCCGGATGGCTTCTTAATGATGTCCAACGTTTTATTGCTTCTGCTGAAAAAATAGAAGATTTATTAAAAACGAAATCAAAAATAATTAATATAAACCAGCCAGTTGCAGCAAAAATGACTGGGATGGTAGAGTTTCAACATGTTTCATTCAGCTATGGAGAGGAAGCAGTCTTAAAAGATATTCACTTCTCTGTAAAAGCAGGGGAAACGGTTGGAATTATTGGTCCAACTGGTGCTGGAAAATCATCATTAGTGAATCTTATTAGCCGTTTTTATGATGCAGATGCTGGCGAGGTGTTAATAGGTGGCGTAAATGTGAAAAAATGGGATATACAAAGACTCCGCAATGGCATGGCTACTGTTATGCAAGATATATTTTTATTCTCTGATACCATTGAAGGGAATATTGCATACGGCAATCCAGAGGCCTCGCTTGTGGCTGTGCAAAATGCTGCAAAAATGGCAGATGCACATAACTTTATTTCTAAATTGCCTGAAGGGTATGACACAGTGGTAGGAGAACGAGGGGTTGGTTTATCCGGCGGACAAAGGCAGAGAATTGCTTTAGCGAGAGCTTTATTAAAAGACCCTGCGATTCTTATATTAGATGATACAACATCCAGTTTAGATATGGAAACGGAATATAAAATTCAAAATACGCTAAAATCACTGCAAAAAAGAAAAACAAGTTTTATCATTGCCCATCGAATTTCTTCTGTTAAAGATGCAGATATCATTTTAGTCATGAATAATGGAAAGATTATGGAAAGGGGAACACATAAAGAATTATTAAAGAAAAAAGGCTATTATTTTGACGTGTACATGAATCAATATGGGAATTTTGAGAATAAGCAAATTGGTGAGGAAGTGATATAAATGGCTCGGAATAAATTTGATGTTGATGAGGAATTAGAAACTCCTTTCAGCTATAGCCATTTAAAAAGGCTCATGCAATATATTAAACCATATAAAAGAAAAATACTATTTACTATTTTCATTATGCTTTTGGCTAGTGCAGCTGGATTAACAGGTCCATATTTAATTAAACATGCTATTGACTCAGCTATACCAAAAAAAGATATTGGAGAACTTTCTTTATTAGCAGGAATATATGTCATTGCACTGTTTTTAATTGCTGTTTGCATGAAGTATCGAATTAGGATGATGTCTGAAATTGGGCAAAGTGTGATACAGAATATCCGCAAAGATTTATTTACTCATATTCAGTCGCTATCTTTTTCCTTTTATGATAATAGGCCGCATGGAAAGATACTTGTAAGAATTGTCAATTATGTTAATTCACTCAGTGATCTTTTATCAAATGGAATGATTAATTTAATTACAGATATATTTAGTCTTATTGTTATTATTGGATTTATGTTTGCTATTAATGCAAAGCTTGCTATTCTTGCAATGATTGGATTCCCAGTGCTTGCGGCAATCATTTTCTTGATTAAAAATGCTCAGCGAAAGGCATGGCAAGATTTAAGCAATAAGCAATCCAATATGAATGCCTATATACATGAAAGTATTAATGGCATAAAGGTAACACAGGCGTTTGCTCGAGAAGATGAAAATAAAAAGATTTTTATGGAAGTTTCAAAAGGATATAAAAACTCTTGGATGAAAGCTGTCCGTATCCAATTTTTGCTTTGGCCTTCGATTGAGAATATCTCTGTTCTTACTGTTTCTTTCATTTATATAGTAGGAATTTCGATGATAGGCCAAGGTGTTACAGTTGGGGCTTTAGTAGCGTTTATCGGGTATATTTGGATGTTTTGGACTCCCTTATCTAATATAGGGAATTTTTATAATGCCATCATTAACGCAATGGCATACTTGGAAAGAATTTTTGAAATGATGGATGAAAAACCAACAGTCATAAATAATCCTAATAGCCGTAAATTGCCCCTTGTTGATGGAAAGGTAGAATTTGAGCATGTTGATTTTGGCTATGAAGGAGCAGATAGAGTTTTAAAGGATATCGATTTTCAAGTAAATCCAGGGGAGACGATTGCTTTAGTCGGCGCTACTGGTTCTGGAAAAACATCTATCGTTAATTTGATTAGCCGTTTTTATGATTTAAACAGCGGCTATATAAAAATAGATGGGGTAGATATTCAATCTGTAACAATTCCATCTTTAAGAAAACAAATGGGAATTATGCTGCAAGATCCATTTATTTTTTCTGGATCTATTATGGATAATATTCGGTATGGACGCTTGGATGCTACAGATAAGGAAGTGATGAATGCAGCAAAAGCTGTCCAGGCAGATTCCTTTATTGGAAGATTAAAAGAAGGGTATCAAACAGAAGTGAATGAGAGAGGAACAAGGTTATCGGCTGGGCAAAGACAATTAATTTCATTTGCCAGAACATTATTAGCAGATCCTCGCATACTCATCCTAGATGAAGCGACATCTTCTATTGATACGGAAACAGAAATAGCGCTGCAAAAAGGGCTTGAATCTTTGCTTGCAGGCAGAACATCCTTTATTATTGCTCATCGGTTATCGACGATTCAAAATGCATCACGGATTTTTTATATTGAAAAAGGAAGGATTATAGAAGAAGGCACTCATGAGGAATTGGTGAAAAGAAAAGGAGCTTATTGGAAATTATATAAATCTCAATATGCAGCGCATGCGGCAGGTTAAATATGATAATAAACCTTTTATATGTATTTTCTTTTTAAGTAAAAAGTATAGACATATAAAAGGTTTGCTTTATAATAAATGTAAGCGATTAAAAAAAGAGAGGCGGTAATTAAGACGGAAAAGAAAAAGACTACTATTATTCCAAAAAATTTTTTATGGGGAGGGGCAGTAACATCTTTTCAAACGGAAGGTGCTTGGAATGAAGGGGGAAAGGGGCTATCGTTAGTAGATGCTCGTCCTATTAAGGAAGGACATTCTGATTGGAAAGTTGCTGTAGATTTTTATCATCGTTATAAAGAAGACATTCTTTTATTTAAAGAGATGGGGTTTAATGCATATCGTACAAGCATCTCTTGGTCAAGAATTTTCCCCGATGGAGAAGGAGAAGCAAATGAAGAAGGGCTAAAATTTTATGATGATTTATTTGATGAAATGATTACGAATGGCATTCAGCCTGTTATTACGTTATATCATTTTGATCTGCCCCTTGCTTTGGCAAAAAAATATAATGGGTTTGCATCAAGAAAAGTGGTAGATTTATTCGATCACTATGCACGTACTGTATTTAAACGTTATAGTCATAAAGTAAAATACTGGCTGACTTTTAATGAACAAAATTTAGTGCTGACAAAGCCTGAATATTGGGGTGTAAATTTAGAACAGGCGGAAAATAAAGAAGCTCTTCTTTATCAAGTGGCACATAATGCTTTTATTGCACATGCTAAGGCTGTACAGTCATTGCATGAGATTGTGCCAGAAGGAAAAATGGCTGGTATGGTTACTTATCTGACAACCTATCCAAACACTTGCAAGCCAAAAGATGCCATTGCTAATATGAAAGCAAAAGAATGGTTGGTAGATTTCTATTTTGATGTATTTGCACATGGAGAATATCCAACTTATATAACAAGCGATTTAAAGAAAAAAGGCATCATGCCAATCTTTGAAGAAGAAGACGCTAAACTCCTTAAAGAGAATACGGTAGATTATTTAAGCATTAGCTACTATCAAAGCCAAACAGTAAGCAGCGATAAACAAAATAATGAATCCATTATTTCTGGAGTAACACCTAATCCACATTTAAAAACAAATGAATGGGGATGGGCAATTGATCCAATTGGTTTAAGAGTCTGCTTAAAGGATATGTATGCACGCTATCGCCTTCCTATTTTTATTACTGAAAATGGAATTGGTGTAAAAGAAACATTAAATGAACAAGGTACTGTAGAAGATGATTATCGAATTTCTTATTTGCATGAACATATTAAACAAATGAAGTTAGCGATAGAGGAAGGGGTAGATATTATTGGCTATCTGACGTGGGGATCAACAGATTTATTAAGTTCTGGTGGACAGTTTGAAAAGCGTTATGGATTTGTTTTTGTCGATAGAGGAGAAAAAGATTTAAAAGATTTAAAAAGATATAAGAAAAAGAGCTTTAATTGGTACAAAGAGGTTATTGCCTCGAATGGAGAAATTGTAGAGTAATTACATAGTATGGTAGAAAGATGGCTCTTTAAAGGCCATCTTTTTTATCGCGCATGCCCACCTTGACTTAAGGGATGATAAGCGAAAACGAGAAATCTAGGTGGATAGAAATTTGTTGAGTAAAAGCCTGATTGAAGTTTCACTTTATTATCAAAGTTATTATTTCTGCGATTTTATTGAAAAGTCTTATCACGCTCTTTTGATTTCCTAAAAGGTGATTTTTTCCTTTATAATAATAGTATGCTAGAAACTAGGATACAGCAGTTAGTGTCAATATCTATGATGCAAAGGAGTGGTACAGGTGAAGCCGAAAGTATTTATCACAAGAAAATTGCCTAAGGAGATTATTTTGCAAATAGAAAGTCTATGCAGTATTAAAATGTGGCAGGAAGAGGATGTCCCAGTTCCTTATGAAGTATTAGAAAAGGAAATTAAAGAAGTGGATGGACTTTTCTGCCTGCTGACAGAAAGTATTGATAGAGCTTTAATGGAAAAAGCAAAAAATTTAAAAGTAATCAGCAATATGGCAGTTGGCTATAATAATATTGATATACAGGCAGCTGAGGATCTTGGGATTACCATAACGAACACACCAGGCGTTTTAACAGAAACTACTGCAGATTTAACATTCGCGCTGCTTATGTCAACAGCACGAAGACTAGTAGAAGCAAGGGATTATTTGAAAAATGGAGAGTGGCAAACATGGTCCCCTATGCAATTGACTGGACAAGATGTTTTTGGAGCAACAATTGGCATTATTGGTATGGGGAGAATTGGCGCTTCATTGGCAAAAAGAGCCAAAGGTTTTGATATGAATATTTTATATTATAATCGCAGCCAAAAGTTAAATTTGGAGAAAGAGTTTGATATGCAATATGTAGAATTAGAATACTTAATGAAGCAATCAGACTTTGTTTGCGTTATGACTCCATATACTAAAGAAACAGAAAATTTAATAACAGCAAAAGAACTAAAAATGATGAAAGAAACAGCGATACTTATTAATACAGCTAGAGGCGGTATTGTCAACGAAGCAGATTTATATCAGGCTTTATTAAAAAAACAAATCTGGGCAGCAGGTTTAGATGTTTTTGAAGAAGAGCCACTTTCATTAAATCATCCACTTTTATCCCTTAACAATGTAGTAGCTCTTCCTCATATTGGAAGTGCCAGTATCAATACCCGCTTAAAAATGGCAACATTAGCTGCAGAAAATTTACTTGCAGCATTAAATAATCAAACGCCAAAGCATGTTGTAGTATAAAAACAAGGAAAAGGAAAATCTGATTTTACCTAGTTAAATTTCCTTTTCCTCCTCTATTTCTTCTTCCGTTTGAAGTTTTGTATGCCATCCATACATTTCATTAATCTCTTTTGCAATCTTATCTAAAAACTCATCTGAAATGATTTCATTTTTTTCTGGATACATTATATTCTCCCTTCTTTTTCTTTTTATTATGGAAACATTGACTATTTTTATACGATGAAAATGATTGTATAAGCTATAGAAATAAAGCTTGGTTTAAAAATGGCTGCATCAATAAATACGACCGGTGGAATGATGTTCGAGAAGCCAACTGAATGAAGCCTAAACATTTTTGGACATGTGATGTGGAAGGATTTTACTAATGAGGTTAGGGGAAAATAAAAGTTTTTTCTACTTCTATTATACACAATTATATTTGAAGTTATCCTAAATTTTCGGAATTATCTAATAAGAAATGCTAGAAAGATAACTATTTCCTAATATAGAGAAAATTAGAATCTTTATAGAAAAAACTATTTACATGCACGTTGCGTCAACCTTTATCATGTAGTTATAAGGAGGTGAGGCAGTGGAATATACTGTTCAAAGTCTTGCTAAATTAGCGGGAGTAAGCTCAAGAACATTACGGTACTACGATGAAATCGGTATTCTTAAGCCAGCCAGAGTCAATTCATCTGGATATCGAATATATGGAGAAGAGGAAGTAGACCGATTGCAGCAAATTCTCTTTTATAGAGAGTTAGGTGTTAGTCTTGAAATGATAAAAAGTATTATCTTGTCTCCATCCTTTAATGTGAAGGAAGCGCTTCTGGATCATCGAGTGAAACTTTTAGAAAAACGTAAGCAATTAGATGCATTAATACAGAATGTAGAGAAAACTATTGCAAAATCAGAAGGGAGAAGAAATATGAGCAATAAACAGAAGTTTGAAGGATTTAAACAAAATAAAATAGAAGAAAATGAAAAAAAATATGGAAAAGAGATTCGCGAAAAAT
Organism: Niallia nealsonii; assembly: GCF_002835805.1. Lineage (GTDB taxonomy): Bacteria > Bacillota > Bacilli > Bacillales > Cytobacillaceae > Niallia > Niallia nealsonii. Next base: position 72,681 of record NZ_PISE01000022.1, read on the forward strand.
ATGGAGATGAGACCATTGATCAAGCGAATGCAAAATTTAGGAATATGTCAGAGAAAGATTATAAAAAGATGATAGATCTAGAAAAAGAAGTGCTGGCTGCATTGGCAGAAGCATATAAAACAAGGGATCCTGCTAGTGATATCGCTCAAAAGGCAGCAGATTTGCATAAACAATGGCTCCTGTTCTCTTGGAGCAAATACAGTAAGGAAGCGCATGCGAATTTGGCGCAAATGTACGTGGATGATGCAAGGTTTGCAGCATATTATGATAAAAAACAGCCAGGCAGTGCAGAATTTTTACGAGATGCTATTCATATTTACACAGGGATGAAGAAATAATATATGGCAGCAATTCAAAGGGGAAATCAGTTAGCTTAACTGATTCCTTTTTTCCTGTTAGCTATTGCAAGTGATTTAAGAATCTAATCGGTAGATATCTGTTTTAACAATATATGATTTGGATAATAGCTGAAGTATTGCTGTATGATTATCGTATGCAACGTATAGAAAGGGAAGAAGGTAATTTAGTTGAAACTTAGTGTACTTGATCAGTCCGTTATTAGCAACGGGTCTACTGCAAGAACCACATTGCAAAACACGGTGAAATTAGCACAGTTAGCAGAGGAAATGGGATTTACTCGTTTTTGGGTAGCAGAGCATCATAATTCGAATGGAATGGCAGGATCATCTCCAGAAGTTTTGCTTGCTCATATCGCATCACATACAAAAACAATAAAAGTAGGATCTGGTGGAGTGCTGCTTCCCCAATATAGCCCATATAAAGTAGCAGAAAATTTTAAAGTGCTAGAAGCTCTTTTTCCAAATCGGATTGATCTTGGAATAGGCAGATCTCCAGGGGGGTCTCTAGAAACAAGATTAGCATTAACAGATGGAATACGCAAAAGTATGAATGAATTTCCTCGGCAATTGCAGAATCTGCAAAGATATTTACATAATAATAAAGAAACAGAGCAAGTAATTGCCTACCCTATTTCTGAAAGTATTCCAAAAATATGGGTGCTCGGAATTACACATAGGGGAGCGCGACTCGCAGCTGAAAATGGGCTTGCTTTTACATACGGACATTTTATATCGCCGGTAAATGGGAAAAGAGCATTGCAGCATTATTACGAAAACTTTGCACCTTCTAGTGCCCAAAAGAAGCCGACAGCAAATGTGTGTATTTTTGTTGTTTGTGCTTCTACACAAGAAAAAGCAGAACAACTTGCTTTCAGTCAAGATTTATGGCTGCTTTCTGTCAGCAAAGGGAAAGATACAAAAATTCCATCGTATTTAGAAGCTAAACAGCAAATATTAACGAATGAAGATAAAAGATTCATAAAAGAAAATCGAAAGCGAATGATTATTGGAACAAAGGAAAAGGTGCGGGAAGAATTGCTTCGTTTACAAGAACAGTATCAAACAGAAGAATTTATGATTCTTTGCAATCTATATCATTTTGAAGATAAAGTTAATTCCTATTCTTTAATGGCAGAATCATTTCTTTAAAGGATGGAATTTGTCACAAAGTATTCAATATTAAAATCTTGATATACCCCAATGGGGTATTGTATTATTTTGTTAAAGGAGAGTGGTTTAATGGAGAAAAAGCAAAGAGCGGCTGTTGAGGAAGAAGCACATTGCCACACTGTTTCTGAAAGGAAAAGCCATCATTCTGATTTAGTCAAAAAAAACTTAGTTACTCGTTTAAATAGAGTGGAAGGTCAAATAAGGGGCATTAAGGGGCTAATTGAAAAAGACACGTATTGTGATGATGTCATCACACAAATAGCTGCTACGCAATCTGCTTTAAATAGTGTGGCTAAAATCTTATTAGAGGGGCACTTGCGAAATTGTGTAGTGGATCGCATTCAAGAAGGCGACATGGAAGTAGTCGATGAAGTACTCACAACCATTCAAAGATTAATGAAAAAATAAGAGGTGTTAAATATGGAACAAATAACATTAAAAGTAGAAGGAATGTCATGCGGGCATTGCGTAAAAGCAGTAGAGAGCAGTGTAGGAGAACTTGCAGGCATTAAAGCAGTAAAAGTTGATTTAGAAAATGGGCTTGTTGATATAGCGTTTAATGAAAAAGAAGTAAGTGTAGAAGCAATCAAGGAAACTATTGATGATCAAGGCTATGATATAAAGTAAATAAAGCGAGTATAGTGAATGAAAAAGGCAGGGGGCTTTTGGTGCATACGATGATATGGAGTCCTCTTTCTTTTTAGCTGTTTTCAAAAAGTTTGGTGCTTTTTTGAATAAGGTGATAAACCTTTTAGAATTACTGAGCAGGATGAATATACGTAGACTCCTGCGGGATTAGCGAGACAGGCGAGACCAAACGACGAAGCGGCTCGAAGATCGCCCCGCGGAAAGCGAAGTGTATTCATCCTACGGGTTAAATAAAAACAATCTATACGAAAACAGCTTTTTTTTTAAATGAATATATACCCCATATAGGTATAAGGAGTGTTAGAAATGAGTGAAAAAGATCATACATCCGCTCAAATGGAACTATCAGTAAAAGAAAGCCAATTTGAAATCACTGGGATGACTTGTGCAGCCTGCGCAAATCGAATTGAAAAAGGATTAAAAAAAATGGACGGAGTAACAAATGCCAATGTAAATTTAGCTTTAGAAAAAGCAACTGTTCACTATAGAGAAAATTTGTTAACGCCTTTGGATATTCAATCAAAAGTAGAGGGTTTAGGTTATGGTGTACGGCAGGAAAAGGTAGAACTTTCCATAACGGGAATGAGTTGTGCTGCTTGTGCAAGCCGTATTGAAAAAGGATTAAAAAAAGTAGCAGGAGTTAATGGCGCCTCAGTTAACTTAGCACTTGAGAAAGCCGCGATTGATTATATTCCGTCCATCACCTCACCAAAAGAGATGGTAGAAAAGATAGAAAAACTTGGGTTCGGTGCGAACATTAGCAACGAGAAAAATAATAAGGAAACAGATGATTATCGTGAGAAAGAATTTAGAAAACAGAGGAAAAGATTTATCCTTTCTTCTATTTTATCCTTGCCACTGTTATGGACAATGGTTGGTCATTTTCAGCTTACATCCTTTCTATATGTTCCAGATATTTTGATGAATCCATGGTTTCAATTTCTCCTTGCGACACCTGTTCAATTTATGATTGGAAAACAATTTTATATTGGTGCATATAAAGCATTAAAAAACTTTAGTGCTAATATGGATGTACTTGTTGCATTAGGAACATCAGCAGCCTATTTTTATAGTCTATTTTTAGCTATTCAATCGATAGGTCACCATGGACATATAGAAGGACTTTATTTTGAAACAAGTGCAGTACTGATTACATTAATTATTTTAGGGAAATTATTAGAAGCAAAAGCGAAAGGGAAATCTTCGGAGGCCATTAAAAAATTAATCGGATTGCAAGCAAAAACAGCGACAGTATGGCGAGATGGAAGAGAAGTTGTCATTCCGCTAGAAGAAGTCAAAGTGCAAGATATCGTACTAGTTAAACCTGGCGAAAAAATACCGGTTGATGGTGAAATAATAGAGGGAATATCGGCAGTAGATGAATCAATGATTACAGGGGAAAGTATACCTGTTGACAAAAAAGCTTTTGATTTAGTGATTGGCTCTACCATTAATAAAAATGGATTCTTAAAAGTAAAAGCAACAAAGGTTGGAAAAGAAACGGCGCTTGCACAAATTATTAAAGTAGTAGAAGAAGCTCAAGGTTCAAAAGCGCCCATACAGCGGCTCGCTGATAAAATTTCTGGGGTTTTTGTACCAGTTGTTGTTGCTTTAGCCATTCTTACTTTCGGCATATGGTATTTTGCAGTAGATCTATTTGATTTTGCTGCTGCATTAGAAAAGTTAATAGCTGTATTAGTTATTGCTTGTCCTTGTGCACTCGGACTTGCAACTCCAACATCTATAATGGCTGGTTCTGGACGCGGGGCAGAGTATGGCATCCTTTTTAAAGGCGGCGAATATTTGGAAATAACGCATAAGGTTCAAACTGTTTTATTAGATAAAACAGGCACTGTTACAAATGGTCAGCCAGTTTTAACCGATATTAGAACCGATTATGAAGAAAAACGATTTTTGGCATTAGTCGCATCGGCAGAAAATCAATCAGAGCATCCACTTGCAAGGGCGATTGTCAACGGTATGATAGAGAAAAATATCTCTATGTTAGATGTATCTTTGTTCGAGTCTATTCCTGGATTTGGAATCAAAGCAACAGTGGATCATCAATTAGTGCTAGTTGGTACACGTAAGTTAATGGAGTCAAATAATATTAATATTTCAATGATCCAAACGGATATGGAAGTATTAGAGGAGCAAGGGAAAACAGTGATGCTTGCCGCTTTTGATGGGGAGTATGCAGGGATGCTTGCTGTTGCAGATACGATAAAAGAAACGTCGAAAGAAAGCATCCATAGATTAAAGAAACTTGGACTGGAAGTAATTATGATTACGGGCGATAATCAACGAACAGCAAAAGCTATCGCAAACGAAGCGGGGATTGATCATGTGATTGCAGGAGTGCTTCCAGAAGCAAAAGCAAATGAAGTGAAAAAACTGCAAAAGCAAGGAAAGATAGTTGCAATGGTTGGGGATGGCATTAACGATGCTCCTGCACTTGCATTAGCCGATATTGGCATGGCAATTGGAACAGGAACAGATATTGCAATGGAAGCTAGCGATATTACCTTGATGAAAGGAGATTTAAATAGCGTTGCAGACAGTATTGCTTTAAGTAAAAAAACGATGACGAATATTAAACAAAATTTATTTTGGGCATTTGCTTATAATGTGATTGGCATTCCATTTGCAGCGTTCGGTTTTTTAGCACCCTGGCTTGCAGGAGCGGCAATGGCATTCAGTTCAGTTTCCGTTGTATTAAACGCGCTGCGACTGCAAAAAATAAAATTGTAGGTTATCAAGAGGAATATTATTTAGAAACAGAGGACGCTGAGCCAAAAAATAGCCATTTAAAAAATTTTGAACAAAAGTAAGGAGAAATTGAAGAAAAAATGAGAAAAAGGAAGCAACAAGGCAACTTTTCTTCTTAGAAGATATGCAGAAGGAGCAATATATTAAATGCCAAAAAAGGTTGAAATCAAAATATTGTTTCATAATTTTAAGGAGTTACATCCATACTATCTTTGTAAGTCTGTAGGGAGTTTTCACTATAAAGATAAATGGAGGGAATTAAGATGACAAAAGCAAAAAAATCGCAAAATGATAATCAATGGGCAGGGGCAAATGTAGATGTAACAGAAAAATCCAAAACAAATCATAAAAGCGAAACAAATAATCAATGGGCATCTACCAATAAAAAGTCAATCGAAGAATAAATGATGAAGTTAAAATGAAAAAACCTAAAAGTCTAAAGCGTAGACTTTTAGGTTTTTTCATTTGAAAATTTTTATTTTACTGTTTCAGGTACGGATAATCCTAAACCTTCTGCAATACGAGTACCGTATTCAGGGTCTGCTTTGTAGAAGTGGCCAATTTGGCGCAATTTGATTTCTTCTAATTCAACAGGTGTCATAGCACCAACGATATTTTCTACTAATCTAGTACGTTCTTCTTCTGATAATAAACGGTATAAATCTCCTGCTTGTGTATAATGATCATAATGATCGTAAGCTACGCTATCTGCGACACCTGATACAGCAAATGGAGTCGCTTTATCTGCAGGAGATTCTGTTGGTCCTCCAAAACTATTTGGTTCGTAGTAGACAGAACCGCCGCCATTTCCATCAAAGCGCATTTGGCCATCACGCTGATTATTGTGAACTGGACATTTCGGACGGTTGATTGGCAATGCATTATGGTTAGCGCCAACACGGTAACGATGCGCATCACTATATGCGAATAAACGTCCTTGCAGCATTTTATCTGGAGAAACTTCAATTCCAGGCACTAGTGTTCCAGGAGAGAATGTTGCTTGCTCTACTTCTGCAAAATAGTTTTCTGGGTTGCGGTCTAACACCATACGTCCAACTTCAATTAATGGATAGTCTTTTTGAGACCATACTTTTGTTACATCAAATGGATCGAATTTGTACGTATCTGCATCTTCTAATGGCATAATTTGAACATATAGAGTCCATGCAGGATAGTCTCCGTTTTGAATAGCATTAAATAAGTCTTCTGTGTGATAATCAGGATTTTCCCCAGCAATTTGTGCTGCAGCATCAACAGCTAAGTTTTTAACACCTTGTTCTGTTTTGAAGTGATATTTAATCCAGACACCTTCACCCTCTTTATTTACCCATTTAAATGTATGGCTTCCAAAGCCATGCATATGTCTTAATGTAGCTGGAATTCCACGATCTGACATAAGAATGGATACTTGATGCAATGATTCTGGAGAATGTGACCAGAAATCCCAAACTGCTGTTGGATTTTTTAAATGTGTTTTTGGATCTCTTTTTTGTGTATGGATGAAATCAGGGAATTTGATTGCATCGCGAATAAAGAATACAGGTGTATTATTTCCCACGATATCATAGTTTCCTTCTTCTGTATAAAACTTTACAGCAAATCCACGAGGGTCACGTACTGTATCAGCAGATCCTAGTTCCCCAGCAACTGTTGAGAAACGGATAAACATTGGAGTTCTTTTTCCAACTTCTGAAAAAAGATTAGCTTTTGTATATTTTGATACATCATTAGTTACCTCAAAGTAGCCATGAGCTCCCGCACCTTTAGCATGTACCACACGTTCTGGAACACGTTCTCTATTAAAATGAGCTAATTTTTCTAGCAAATGAACATCTTGAATTAAAGTTGGACCACGGTGTCCTGCTGTCATGGAATTTTGATTGTCTCCAACTGGAGCTCCCCAGCTTGTCGTTAATTTATTATTGGACATGAAAATCACCTCGTAATTTATTCTAATAACATAATAATATCATCTATAATAAAAAAATCAATACTATTTTATAATTATTATAAATAAAGAGTTTTTTATTGCTATAAAACCATTAATAGCGGCGATTATTTACTAAAAAAGGAGAAAATGGTGAAAATAAAGGAAAGAAACTAATAATGGAATAAGGAAAAATTAGTGTTTAATTAGAATTTAAATGAGAAGGTAAGGAAACGTAAGGTAAAAAGAGATAGTGCAAAGTTTTAGAAATCTTTTGGTTTGAGTGCACCATCCTTTTTATCCATATGCATAACATGATGGAGTTATTCTTCATTTAAGTTCTATGATAAAGTGTCTATTTGACTTATAATAGGGAAAGAAAAATTGGGATAATTATATTTCAGATAAAGATATAGGAGGCTTTCCTTTTGGCTAATCGAAACGATTCATTAAGAGAAAAAAGCATTGTATTTATTGGCTTTATGGGAGTAGGAAAAACAAGCATTGGCAAAGCAGTTGCAAAAAAATTATATCGGGATTTTATTGACGCAGACCAAGAAATCGAAAAAGAATATGAGATGCCTGTGTCTAAAATTTTTGCACAGCTTGGGGAAAAAACTTTCCGCGAAAAGGAAAAAGAATTAATTATTAATCTATGCAAAAGAAAGCTGCACATTATTTCATTAGGTGGAGGATCTTTTTTACAAGAAGAGATAAAAAAAGCTTGTTTAGAAAATTGTATCGTGATTTATTTAGATTTAACTTGGGAAAGTTGGAAAGAAAGACTTCATATGATTATAGACAGCAGGCCGGTTTTACAAGGGAAATCAATAGAAGAAATGGAAGCATTATTTTATGAAAGAAAACAAATTTATGCTGATCATCATTCTAAAGTGCTGACAGATCAGCAAGAAATAGAGGAAGTAGCAAATTATATTGTAGAGTCATTAAAGTTAGCTTGGGATTTAAATGATGAAAAATAAGTGGAGGAAAATGATATTCCATGCAAAAAGATTATAAACTACCTTTTTGACAGATAATTCTATGAATTTCTTCTATCAATCTCTGAAAGTGGAGTGAATAAGAATGGGAAAATTAGTAAAAGTTAAGGATATTGTCATTGGAGAAGGGATGCCGAAAATCTGCGTATCGCTGATTGGACAAACCATGGAGCAATTAAAGGAAGAAGCAGCCCTTTTAAAAACATCAAATGTAGATATAATTGAGTGGCGTGTTGATTTTTTTGAGCATATAGATAGTGAAATGGTTATACAGGCACTGTATGAAATTCGAAAAGTAATTCCAGATAAACCGCTTATTTTTACTTTTAGAAGCGCAAAAGAAGGAGGAGAAAGAGAATTAGAAACAGCTTCTTATTTTGCATTAAATGGAGCAATAGTTGAAACTGGTATGGCTGATATAATTGATATAGAGCTATTACAGGAAGAAGCATCTATAAAAGAACTTGTAGAATTTGCCCATAATAAAAAGGTAGCTGTTATTATATCCAATCATGAATTTAAGCAGACCCCTCCAAAAGAAGAAATAATAAAAAGGCTTATCAAAGCTCAAAGTTTAGGTGCAGATTTGCCGAAAATGGCAGTTATGCCAAAAAATGCAGAAGACGTCATTACATTATTGGATGCGACCAATACGATGAAAAAACAGTATGCAAATGGCCCTATTATCACTATGGCGATGGCAGGGACAGGTTCCATTAGTCGCATGGCAGGAGAGTTGTTCGGATCTGACGTAACATTTGCTGCAGCAAAAAAAGCTTCGGCACCTGGGCAAATCCCTGTAGATCAGCTGAAAAAAGTATTGGAAATATTGCATCATTCTTTATAGAGTGAAACTTCAATAAGTGTGGGGTTTCATCCCCACTTATTGTTAGTTGAACCAATCGGGCTTTTAGGAGCAGTTAGCCCACACCTAGATTTCTCCTGCCCCCTTATAATTTTGAGATGGGGGCTTCGTTAATGCGGGATAAAAGAGGAAAGGCCAGAACAGGCATAAGGTAGTCGGTTCTGGTTTTTCTCTATTTAACATTTCGGAAAGGAGTGAATGAATTGCAGAATAAATTAACAAATGCTGATGTTGAACAACTAGTAAAAGAGCATCAGCAATTTTTTTATACAAAAGCAACGAGGTCACTTGATTTTCGTTTGCAGCAATTACTTAAACTAAAGGGAAAAATCAAAGAGTATGAGGAACAAATAATCGCTGCATTACAAAAAGATTTAGGAAAACATCCATTTGAAAGCTATACAACGGAAATTGGTTTTGTTTTAAGCAGTATTACATATACAATGAAGCATTTAAAAAAATGGACAAAACAAAAAAAGGTAAAAACTCCTTTTACTTTGTTTCCAGCCAAAAGCTATATACGTTATGAACCATTAGGAACAATTCTGATTATAGGCCCATTTAATTATCCTTTTCAGCTAGTAGTTGAACCATTAATTGGAGCCATTGCTGCGGGAAATGGGGCTGTCATTAAACCATCAGAAATGACTCCATCTGTTTCCGCAGTTATTACAAAAATTATTCAGGCTACTTTTGATTCTGCATATATTCGGTCGATAGAAGGTGGAGTTTCTGCTACTGCTGCACTTCTTGAAGGGAAATTTGATTATATCTTTTTTACAGGCAGTGAGAGGGTTGGAAAAATAGTGATGGAAGCAGCTGCGAAAAACCTTACTCCCATCACGCTTGAATTGGGAGGGAAAAGTCCTGCAATAGTAGATGAGACAGCGGATATTGCTATCGCTGCTCAAAGAATTATTTGGGGGAAAACGGTAAACGCTGGGCAAACTTGTGTTGCACCAGATTATGTAGTAGTGCATGAAACAGTAAAAGATCAGCTCATTCAAGAAATGAAATTAACATTGCACTCTTTTTATGGAGATTCTTTAAAAACAAAAGAAGACTTTGGACGGATTGTGAATGATAAACATTTTTTAAGATTGCAAAATATATTGCAGAGGGAACAAGAAAATAAAACGATTATTCATGGGGGAATAACTCATGAGAATAGCCGTTTTATTGGACCAACCTTGATTCATGGGAAATGGGATTCTCCTTCAATGGAAGAAGAAATATTTGGACCAATCTTGCCGATTATTACTTATACAGATATACATAAAGTGCCTGCTTCCATAAATGAATTTTCTAAACCATTAGCTTTATATCTATTTACTGCAGATGCAAAAGTAGAAGAAACGATCCTAGATGAAATATCATCTGGCGGTGTAAGCATCAATGATACAATTACTCATTTGGCAAATCCAGAACTGCCTTTTGGCGGTGTCGGACATTCTGGAATGGGAGCATATCATGGCAAGTATAGCTTTTTTACTTTTTCTCATCAAAGAAGTGTATTGAAAAAAAGCAATAGAATAAATACGACAATACTGCAGCCTCCTTATACGGAAAAGAAGTTAAACATTATACGAAAACTATTAAAGTGAACGTCTATTATTTTTCCTTCAAATAAGCTTATGATAGGATAATTCTATCTCAATAGGGAGGATTTTTTTTGAATAGCAAACAAGGTATCATTCATGAAGCGACAGCATTTATTAAGGAATGCTACAAAGAATTAAATAAAAAGGAACAGCAAATAGAAGAGCGTTTAAAAGAAATTGAAAAAGAAATAAAAAATCAAGGACACTATGTCCATACAAAAGAAGAGCTGGCATATGGAGCGAAAATGGCTTGGCGCAATAATAATCGCTGTATTGGAAGATTGTTTTGGGATACGCTGCATGTAATAGATAAACGGGAAGTAGCTACAATTGCAGATATTAAAGAGGCTTTGTTAGAACATATTGAATATGCAACAAATGGCGGGAAAATTAAACCAACCATTACCATCTTTCCTCCATCAACAGAGCAAACAAACATTCGAATTTTAAATCATCAATTAATCAGATATGCGGGATATGAAACAAAAAATGGCATAGTTGGAGATCCAGATTCGCTAAACTTTACTAAGTATTGTCAAGAGTTAGGCTGGAGGGGGCAAGGCACTTATTTTGATGTACTCCCATTAGTAGTCCAAATAAATGAGGATAAACCACAATGGTTTGCTATTCCAGAAAAGTTAATCTTAGAAATTCCTATCCGTCATCCGGAAATTCCAGCATTCCAAGATTTACAGCTGAAATGGTATGCTGTTCCAATTATTTCAAATATGCGCCTAGAGATAGGGGGCATTCATTATACGGCAGCTCCATTTAATGGCTGGTATATGGGAACGGAAATTGGGGCGAGAAATTTTGCAGATGATAATCGTTATAATATGCTTCCTAAGATAGCTTCGATGATGGAATTGAATCAGCGGAAAAATGCATCACTTTGGAAGGATAAAGCATTAGTAGAATTAAATATTGCTGTATTGCACTCTTTTCAAGAGGATGGTGTAGCAATAGTAGATCATCACACTGCAGCACAGCAGTTTAAAATATTTAAGCAAAAAGAAGAAAGTAAGGGGAGAGATATTACCGGGAATTGGGCCTGGCTTATTCCGCCAATGTCTCCAGCTGCTACACATATTTTTCATAAACGATACAATAATGAAACAAAATGGCCTAATTTTTTTAATCAGAACCCCCTTTTTTAAATGAAATTAGCACTATTTCAAAAATTATTGGAATAGTGCTGGAAAATATGTAAGGAGATAAACGGTGAATTATCCTCAAATTAATACTATAATGCCAAAGACCTCTTTATAGAAATCCCCATTACCATGCATGTCTAAATCAGGAAAGATCCTGAATGTTATTTTTGCTTGTTCTTAATCTGTTCCAACTCCTTTTCTTAGTCATATATATCATAATTTTTATTGGAGAAGGAGAAATCTATCCCTTCCATGCTTATCGGAATTCATCCTCTCTTCTTATAGAAAATGAGAATAAAATATATAATAAAGGAAAAATTAAGAGGAAAAAAAGGCAGGTGTTTTTGGTGGAAATCAGTAAGGTGGAACTGCCGGAAGCAATAAGAGACATGTTGAAAATCCAGGTAAATCAATTATTAGAGCGAATGCTTGCATTAGAAAAAATGATAGAAGAGTCTAGCTGTTGTATATTAAATGATTTTGAAGAGATAAATGTTATTTTTGGAATAATTCATGCAACGGCAGCAAGCCATTATTTAAAAACATACCTTCGCACTTTTACAAATGAAGTTGACATATTAACGGTAGCGGTACAGCATTTATCAAATCGGCGGCATGGTGCGTTAATTGCTATTAAAAGACAAGCTAATGTCGAAGCTTTTATCCATTCAGGTGTTCCCATTTATGCAAAACTATCATATTCACTGATAGAAGCCATTTTTTACAATGGAAATCCCCTTCATGATGGGGGTGTATTAATTGACCAAAATACGATTGTTTCAGCAGGAAATATTTTTCCAACATCCAAGCAATATAGAGGGGAACAAAAATTAGGAACACGACATCGGGCGGCGATTGGGTTAAGTGAACAAACAGATGCACTTGTGCTTGTTGTCTCAGAAGAAACTGGACGAATTTCTTTTGCAGTTAATGGAAAGTTATATCCAGTTCATCCACATGGGTTAGTTTAATTCCTTCTATAATAAAAGAGCAGTTTCTCTTTTATGTGGTAAAACTGGATATAGCCTTTATTTAAAATGGTATCTATATATAATAGAAAGAAACAAAAAAATGTTAGTCAGAGGAAGTTTGTAAAGATGCCTCCAACAGAAGATCGGCAATATGAACAGCACGAACTTTATCTGTTAATCCTTCCCGTTCAATTCCCAATTTCATTTGCAGCAAACAGCCAGGATTTGCTGTTACTATTGTCTTCGCTTCCGTTTGTTTCGTTGCTTTCATTTTACTATCTAGAATCTTCATGGACATTTCTGATTCTACAATATTATATATCCCGGCAGAACCGCAGCAGCTGTCTGCATTTTTCATTTCGCGATACTCTATGTTACCTATTGCCTTTATTAATGTTCGAGGATCAGAGGATGTTTTCATCACATTGCGCAAATGACAAGAATCTTGATAGGTAATTACTTGATGAGGCAGGTGCAAATGTACTTTTTTATGGAACTGCAAGTCCACTAAAATACTGGATATATCTTTTAATTTAGCAGTGAATTTTTTTGCTCGTTCCACCCATTCGGGTTCGTCTTTTAAAAGATGGTCATAATCAATTAAAAAGGCACCGCAGCCACCGGCATTTGTAATAATATAATCTGCTTCAAGAGATTCAAATGCCGTAATGTTTTGTTTTGCTAATTTTTTTGCAGTGTTTTTTTCCCCGCTATGTCCATGAAGAGCCCCGCAGCATGCTTGTTCTGATGGAATAATGATTTCACATCCAGCAAGTTGTAGCAACTTTAATGTTGCATCATTTGTTTTCATAAACATCGTATCCATTAAGCAGCCTGAAAAGAAGGCTACCCGTTTTTTCGTTTCAACATGTGCTAAAAGGTGGGTTGGGCGATTTTTCATTTCTTTTTTTGTTGGAATGGCTGGAAGAACTTTTTCCATAGAAGAGAGACTATCTGGCAAAAGCTTTAGCATTCCTGTTGTATGAACAATAGTCTGAAGTCCTGATCGCTGATAAAAGCCAATTAGTCCTGTTAATGACTGCATTCGGTTTTTATATGGGAATAGTCCATCAAATACCACTTTGCGAACCGTTCTTACTGGAAGAGAATGTTTTTTGTTTTGATTAATAATATCACGAACATCTTCCAAAAGATGACCATAATTGACTCCAGATGGACAAACTGGTTCGCAAGCTCTACAGCCTAAACACATATTAAGAGAACGCTCTACATCTTCATCCGGTTCTATCAGACCATCTGCTACCGCCTTCATAATAGCCAATCTTCCACGAGGAGAATGGGCTTCCTGGTAACCAGATTCAATATATGTAGGGCAAGTAGGGAGACAAAAACCACAACGCATACAGTTGAGAAGATCATCTTCACTAAGCCGTTCTTTAAACTGCTCTTGAATCACTTTTTGTTCTTTTATCGTTATCATTTTTCCACCACCACCCGTTTTCTGGTATCTTTCGCAAAAATTTTTCCAGGGTTCATAATGTTATTTGGATCAAATGCCTGCTTCATTGCTTTCATTGCCGCAATTCCCGCTTCTCCAAGTTTCAAATGAAGATAAGGTGCTTTCATCATGCCAACACCATGTTCCCCTGTAATGGTTCCACCTAATTCCACTGCTTTTTGAAAAATTTCCGCAAAAGCTTGTTCGACCCTCTCAATTTCCTCATGATTACGTACATCTGTTGTACATGTTGGATGAAGATTACCATCTCCTGCATGACCAAATGTGCATATATCCAGGCTGTATTTTTCAGCGATTTCATTTATTGCTGTAACCATTTGGGCGATTTCAGAACGAGGCACGGTGGCATCTTCTAAAATAGTAGTAGGCTTTAATCTTGCTAAAGCTGACAAAGCGGAACGGCGTGCTGTGCGCAGATTTTCTGCTTCCTCTTCAGATTGTGCTACTTGGACGGAGATAGCTTTCTCTGCTTTACAAATTTCTGCCATTTTCTTCATATCTTGTTCCACTACTTCTAGCGGACCATCTTGTTCAATAAGGAGGACTGCTTTCACATCTGTCGGCAGACCGATTTGTGCAAAATCTTCTACTACTTTTAATGTTGGCTGATCTAAAAATTCTAGTGTGGTTGGAATGATTTTATTGGCAATAATTTTGGAAACACTTCTTGCAGCTGCCTCTAAGTCTTGGTAAAGTGCAAGCATGGTTTTTTTTGTTTCTGGCATTGGGATAAGCTTTAATATTGCTTTTGTTATAATGCCAAGGGTCCCTTCAGAGCCAACAAATAGGCGTGTTAAATCATAGCCAGCTACATCTTTAGCAAGTTTTCCTCCAGTTTGAATGATATCTCCATTTGGAAGAACAATTTCTAATGCAATAACATAATCTCGAGTGACACCGTATTTAAGGCCTCTTAAGCCTCCGGAATTTTCATTAATATTGCCGCCAATTGTTGATATTTTCATAGAACTTGGATCAGGAGGATAAAACAGCCTCTTCTTTTCCACTGCTGCAATCATATCCAATGTAATAACGCCAGGTTCGACTGTTACTGTTAAATTTTCTTCATCAATTTCTAAAATAGAATTCATATGTTTAAAAAGAAGGACAATTCCCCCTTCTGTTGGACATGTCCCTGCACAAAGGTTTGTTCCAGAGCCTCTTGGCACAATCGGAATTTTATAGTTATTGCATATTTTTATAATTTCCGATATTTCTGCTGTATTTTTTGGTGCAATAACCGCGTCTGGCATCGATTGATATTGTGGTGTTGCATCATATGAATAAACAAGGCGGCCAACTTTTGAGTCATCATAATTTTCAGCATCAACTATATTACAAAATAATGCTTTTATTTCCTTAGTTATCAATGTATCATCCCCCCATTTATTAGGATGAAAAACAAAATCCGTAATCTTTCCCACCCATTTGTATTAATAATAAAAAACAGAAGGGTGTTTGACTATAGATAAACAACTGAAATTTAAACGGTTTCATTTAGTCTTTTTTAGATAATCATCCAAAAATTGAATAGCAAGATAAAGAGTAGTCAAATCTTGAAAGTCTTTTGGATTCAGTTTTGTCAGTTCTTCTATACGTTTTAGGCGATAATGGAGGGTATTGATATGAATATGCAGTTTTCGTGCTGTTTGTTTAAAAGATTGATTTTTCGATAAAAATGTCTGCAATGTAGAAAGCAGTTCAGCATCTTTTATTATATTTTTAATTGTGCGGTTAACGAATTCTATACGTGTTTCTTTTTTGATCTCTTGCAAACACATTTCAAGAAGCAATTGATCATCAAATATAATAGAAGTTGTCTTTTGTGCGACAATTAAAGCACGCTCAGCTTGCTTAAAAGATGGACAAACCTGTTTGGGGGAACAGGTTTGTCCAATCCCAAATGATGTATGTAAGGCGTATTTCTCTTGCAGATATGTTTGCAGCTGCTCTAGGAAATGCAATATACGCTCCTTGTTATCCTTTTTATTTATTGCATGAAGCAAAACAAAATGTTGATTTCCCCAGCGAACAAAAATATCGTTAGCAGTCATTTTGAATGTTTGTTGTATATCTTGCAAAATATTAGTTTGCATTAAATCCTTTTTACTGCTTAAATAATGGCAAATAATTACTTGTCTGTTTATATGTAAATCAATGCCTAATAATTCAGCTTGATTTTGAAAAGTTTCGGACCAGTCTTTCGGTTGAATCCAATCAAAAACGAAGGCCTCTAATGTACGGGCTTCTCTTTCTAATTGTTCTGAGTAGTAACTTTCTTTAACAAGCAATTCGGTCATTTTTTGGATGATTTCTCCATATGGAGACACATTTCTAGGATCTCCTGTTATGCCAATTACACCAATAATTTGCTGCCTAAAAAAAACAGGCAGGTTAATCCCTGATTTAACTCCTTTTAATATCTTCTGATCTTCCTTTGTAATGGTAATTTTTGTTTGTTTATGTGAACAAATAAGGGCTCCTTCATGGAAAGCACCAACTCGACTGTCGTTGGTGCTTGCAATGATTATCCCATTTACATCTGTAATAATGAGATCTTCATTTAAGCATTTTTTAACTTCTAAAATAATGTTTTTTGCTAAAAGTGATTGCAACATTATCCATACTTCCTTTCCTGATCGCTTCCGTGTTTTGCAAATGGTTCTTTAAAAGCATCTATTACTATATCGACATTTGCTTCATCATTAGAATGCCACAGTATAAGATATGTTTTTTATTTGCTTCAATAGGCTCTATATTATATATAGAATAAACATAGATTATCTTTTATTATATAGTTAAAAAGGCGGAGGCAAAGAAAAAAGATAAATAGAGTGAATATTGATATTTTTTATTTTGATATTTCTTTTTCATTTATTAATATTGTGGAAAGATAGAAAAGCTTTATCGAAAATATTAGTAGACAAATCCCTTTACAGTGCGTGTTTTCTGTATAATGGCAACGAAGGTAATGGGATAAAAAAATGATATAAAAATAATAATTTTAATGGAAAAATAAAGAAAATAAATAGTTATTATACCCATATTTTACTGATTATATAGTTTGAATTTTCTGTAAATATAGTAATTTTAAGCTAAATGACTTAGTAATTTAATAGAATTGTAATATACACCCTCTTTACTTGTGTTATAAAGGATACAGAAAGGGGTTTTTAGATGCGTTCCTTAAAAAAAATAATAGTCATTTCTCTGACAAGTATTTTATTTTTGTCAACTTCTATGATGGCTCATGCAGAAACGAATCAAGAAACACTAGAGAAAAAACAAAACAAACTTGAGGAAAACGAAGCGTTGATTCAAGAAAAAGAAGCAGAAAAACAAGAGGTTTCGAAAGAGCTTGAGGCTGTACATAACGATTTAGCAGATCTTAAGAACGAAACAGAAAAAAATAAAGAAAACATAGCTGCTTTGGAAAAAGAAATTAAAGAAACTCAAAACTTAATAGATAAAAAGAAAAAAGAAATTGTTGTATTAGAAGATAAAGTACTTGCACGGAAAGCGGTAATGAAAGAGCGACTTGTTACACTTCAGCATAATGACCAAACAAACGTCTTTTTGGAGGTCTTGCTGAATGCAGAAGATTTATCTGATTTCTTAGATCGTGCAACAGCTGTTTCTGTTATATTTAATACAGATCGAGATATTTTGGAACAGCAGCAAAAGGATTTAGAAACAATTGAAAAAGAAAAGCAGGAGGTTGCTGAGCAAGAGAAAGTATTGCAAACTCAGTATGAAACGTTGGCTGTCAATCAAGCAGAATTAGAAAAAAATCTGCAAAAGGGCCAACAAACACTTGCTAGTGTACAATCAAAATACAATGATATTTCCAAAGAGATTACACTTGCTGAAAATGAAAAATCAGCTATCCAAGATCAAATTAAACAAGAGCAAATTAATTTGAAAAAACAAGAACAAGCTGCTGAGGCAAGAAAAAAAGCACTTGCTAAAGCGAAGAAGGAATCAGAAGAAGAAGCAGTAAGTGCAACAACAAATGTGGCAGCTGTGTCTACTGAAAAAGAAAGCAGCAAGCCAAACAATAATCAAATAAATAACAACAGCAACAATAATGGCAGCAATAGCAACAGCACAGCTAGCAGCAAACAGAACAGTGACAGCAGCAAAACATTATACGTTACTGCAACGGCCTATAGCCATGAAAGTACAAAGTCAGATTTTACAGCACTTGGCTATAATATAAAAAAGAACAATAATATGAAGCTGATTGCAGTTGATCCTTCTGTTATTCCATTGGGCACAAGAGTCTGGGTAGAAGGATATGGTCAGGCTATTGCCGGGGATACTGGCGGAGCTATTAAAGGACATAAAATTGATGTATTGATGCCAAATAACAGCAAATCAATAGCATGGGGAAGAAAAACAGTTAAAGTTACTATTTTAAAATAAATTTATCCCCCAAAAAACTCTCACAAAACTATTTGTGGGAGTTTTTTGAGGAAAAAAGTAGATACATTAAAAAAAGAAAGCATTATTTTGGTTCTTATTTTTGTGAAACCGATAAAGAAAAATAATTGACAGAAAGAAAAGCAAATGATAAATTATTTATGAAAACGATATCATTTAAAAGGCTATCATTTTCATAGTGGTTTATTATCATAGTTTCTAAAAAAATGAAAACGTTTTATATTATATATGTATTAGAAGATACTTCCTTATTTACAGTCAAAAATGGAATCGGTACCAATGAGGTATTTAGAAATCTTTATTCCTATTTTAGTGTTTTTAACCTTCACTGATTGAAGTTTTGTTTACTATGAAATGTTTGAAAGCTGAAGATAGATTTTACTATCAATAGATAAATACACTCTAGCAAATATTTATTAATCTATTTTGGAGGAGTACACATGTTCAAGCTGGATGGAAAAATTGAGTTTTCAGACAAAAATAATGATATTTTAACGGTAGGAGAACTTCTTATCGATATGATATCTGAAGATTATGCTGAAAATTTTGAGAGTACTGCTTATCATAAATTTTTTGGAGGGTCTCCTTCCAATATTGCAATGAATGTGAAGAATTTAGGCATCAACTCTATAGTGGCATCTGCTGTTGGGGAGGATGGTTTAGGAGACTTTTTAATAAATCATTTGCAAAAGGCCGGCATTGATACAAACTGTGTGCAAAGAGTCGATTATTCCACAAGTATAGTTGTAGTAACTAAAAGTAAATCCACTCCTATTCCAATTTTTTATAGAGGGGCAGACTATAGAATAGCTTATACTTCTAAGTTGGAAGAGGCATTATTACAGTCTAAAATTATTCACTTTTCTTGCTGGCCTATTTCTATGCTGCCTGTTCGCCATACAATTGAAAAGGTAATCGAAGCAGCAAACAAGAATAATATATTGGTGTGCTTTGATCCTAACTATCATCCAATGATATGGAAAAAGGGAGAAAATGGTGTCGAGTATGTGAAAAGCATTATCAGCAAAGTAGATATTATCAAACCATCCGAAGATGATGCAGAAAGATTGTTTGGGAAAGATACTCCAGAAAATCAACTAGAGAAATTTCTGAAACTCGGTGCAAAACTTGTTATTATGACATTAGGAAAAGATGGCGCCATTGTTTCAAATGGTGAAGAAATCATTAGATTTCATACATTGGCAACAGAAATTGTAGATACAACAGGCGCAGGAGATGCTTTCTGGTCTGGATTTTATACAGCAGTGGTAAAAGGATATTCGATAAGAGAAGCATTAAATCTAGGTTTTGCAGTTAGTGCCTATAAGTTAAAATACACTGGTGCGGTAGTAGATTTGCCAAAATTAGAAGCAATTCAAGAAATGTATGGATATTAGGAGGAATTAATAATGGCAGTGAAAAATCAAGTGCAGCTTATCACATACCCAGATTCATTAGGAGGGGATTTAAAGACTCTTAATCAAGTGCTTTTAAAACACTTTTCTGATATTTTTGAAGGCGGAGTTCATATTCTTCCTCCTTTTCCATCTTCAGGAGATAGGGGATTTGCTCCACTAACCTATCTGGAGATTGAACCGAGTTTCGGCACTTGGGAGGATATCAGACAAATTGGAGAAAATTTTGATGTATTAGTCGATTTAATGGTTAACCATATTTCTAGACAATCAGCTTATTTTCAAGATTTTCTTCAAAAAGGACGAAAATCTGAATATGCAGATTTATTTATCACATTAGATAAACTGTGGGAAGATGGACAACCTGTTCAAGAAGATATTGATAAAATGTTTTTGCGCAGACCTTTGCCATATTCTACTTTTACTATTGAAGAAACTGGAGAAGAAGAGAAGGTTTGGACAACATTTGGAAAAACAAATCCTTCTGAACAAATTGATTTAGATATTAAATCAGAAAAAGTAAAACAGCTGCTTACAGACTTTTTTGTTAATTTTAAAAAACAAAATGTTAAAATAGTCAGACTAGATGCGGTAGGTTATGTTATTAAAAAACTAGGAACAAGCTGCTTTTTTGTAGAGCCGGAAATATATGAATTCCTTGACTGGGTGATGGAGCTAGCTAATTCACTAGATATTGAATTGCTTCCTGAAGTTCATTCCCATTATTCAATTCAATATAAATTAGCAGAACATGGCTGTTGGATTTATGATTTTATTTTGCCATATAGAATTCTTGATACCTTAATCAATAAGACCAGCAATGAATTGCTTGATTATTTAAAAAACCGCCCACATAAACAGTTTACAATGCTTGATTGTCATGATGGCATTCCAGTTAAACCAGATATGGATGATCTTATTGATACGAAAGAGGCGAGAGCATTAGTAGATGTTTGCTTAGAAAGGGGCTCCAACCTTAGTCTTATATTATCAGATGAGCATAAAGCAGAAGATGGATTTGATGTGCATCAAATTAGATGTTCTTATTATTCGGTCCTTAATTGCGACGATGATGCCTATTTAGCAGCAAGAGCAATCCAATTTTTTGCACCAGGTGTTCCTCAAGTATATTATGTAGGACTTCTTGCAGGAGAAAATGATGTGGAAAATGTCCAAAAAACAGGAGAAGGCCGTGAAATTAATCGCCATAACTTTAGTTTCAAGGAAATTGAAGAGTCCCTAGACAAAAAAGTAGTACAAAGATTGCTAACACTTATCCGTTTTAGAAATGAATATGCTGCATTTAATGGAGAATTTGAAGTATTAGAATCTGCTGCAGATGAAATTCTCCTATCTTGGAAAAAGGAAGAAAAGCATTGTACATTATATATTAATCTTCAAACAAATAAGTCTGTGATTGATTATGTGAATGAATCAGGAGATATTGTTCAATATACGGTGTAACAATCCATTTTGAAACTTAATATTCCTGTATGAATTTAGAAGAGTCGTTTCCACTATTTCTTTTGGAAATAACATGCTAAAAAAGTAACCTCTCAGAATGAGAGATTACTTTTTTTATTTAAGGATTTGTTGACCACATGCCAGCTGTTTTAATAAATACGCGAGAGTTTAACTTTAACTGAGATACCATAAATTCTGCAAGATCTTCAGGCTGCATTACTTTTTCTGGATTGCCGTCTGTTAAATTTGTATCAATTGCCAAATCTGTAGCGACAGTACTTGGTGTAAGTGCTGTTACACGAATATTATGTTTTCTTACTTCAAGCATCAGTGATTCTGTTAATCCTAATACAGCAAATTTAGAGGCACTGTATGCACTTGTAACAGGAGCTCCCTTTTGTCCAGCTGAAGAAGAAATATTAATAATATCTCCTGCTTTTCTTTCGATCATGCCTGGAAGAACCGCTTTTGTTACATAGTATGTACCAAGAAGATTTACTTGGATAATTTTTTCCCAATCTTCTGTAGAAAGGTCAAGAAATCCGCCGAACTTGGCAGTACCAGCATTGTTAATTAGAATATCTATTTGCTTTAATTCGCTTGTAATAAGGTTGACTGCCTCGATAACAGATTCATTATTTGCAACATCTGCAGTTGCAATTGATACATTTACACCATATTTTTTTACTTCGTCAGCCACCTTTTCTAAATTTGTTGACGTTAATCCAATCAACCCAAGGTGGACGCCTTCTTGTGCAAGGGCGATGGCAGTTGCACGGCCAATTCCTCTGCCAGCACCTGTTATTAATGCTACTTTTCCTTTAATTGATGCCATTTAAAACACTCCTTTATCAATATTAAACTTTAATATATAAGAAATTCTATTATAAATCTACCAAAGTGCATGAAAAACAGGAGAAGAAATGACCTAATCTTTAAGGCATTTCTTCTCCTTGTTATTATTCTAAGTTTGCATGCTTTCCATACATTGTATTAGAATCCAGCCCTTTTTTCTCCATAAACTTTAAAATGACGCTGTCTAACACAAGCAATAAAAGCTGTTCAAATAAAGAACCCATTGGCTGAATGGTAGAAAAGTCGCTGTCTGTATTATCTTTTGGCGAACCTGGAAGCTTAACCGCATAATCGGCTAGGTTTCCAACTGTTGACTCAGGAAAGATGGTTACAACAATTACTTTTCCGCCAATGCTTTTTGCTTTTTCTGCAATGGAAATAAGCCCTTTTGTTTCTCCAGATCCTGTACCGATGATCAGCAAATCTTCTTTTTCAAAATTAGCCGTTACGGTTTCACCGACAACATATGCATCAATGCCCATATGCATCATTCGCATTGCAAATGACTTTAGCATAAATCCAGATCTTCCAGCACCGGCAACCAGTACTTTTTTTGCAGAGAGGATACTGGTTACTAATTCTTCTAAATCATGATCGGATACAAGTTTGGAGGCTCGGTCCAGCTCTTTTAGCACTTCTTGTAAATAGTCAGTTGACTTCATAGATATTAACCTTGCGCGATAAGTTCTTTGAATTGAGATGCTGTTTCTTTTAAGTTTTCTTTACCAGTAATTCCGCCGCCAACGATAACTAAATCAGGTTGAGCTGCAATAACTTCTGGTAATGTTTCCAGTTTAATTCCACCTGCAACAGCAGTTTTTGCGTTTTTCACAACACTTTTAATTGCTTTTAAATCATCAAAAGAATTTTTTCCTACTGCTTGCAGATCATAGCCTGTATGAACACAAATATAGTCTACACCGAACTCATCTAGTTCTTTCGCACGTGTTTTAATATCTTTCACTGCAATCATATCTACAAGGATTTCTTTTCCTTGTTTTTTTGCTTCTGCTACTGCACCTTTAATAGATTCGTCTTCTGCAACAGCAAGGATAGTTACAATATCTGCACCATGTGAAACAGCTTGACTTACTTCGTAGCCAGCAGCATCCATAATTTTCAAATCAGCTAATACAGTCGTATTAGGAAATGCCTCTTTTAATTGTTTAACAGCATTTAATCCTTCATTTATAACCACAGGTGTACCAATTTCTACAACATCTACATATTCCTGTACTTGAGATACTACCTCTATTGCTTGTGGGATATTAACTAAGTCTAAAGCTAATTGTAATTTCATTATTAGCACACTCCTTTTTTATATTAAGTATTTTAAAAATGCTGATTTCATTTTCTGTACAAAATTGATTATACGACTTATAATTTTTTTAAGTAAGTACGCACTTTTTTTTTATATAGTGTCAAAAAGTATACTATGTGTTATAAAAGGAATGGAGGTTTAATAATGGGAAGAATGGAAAACAAAGAATTCAACTGTGAAAAAGAATTAACATTGAGTATTATTGGAGGGAAATGGAAAATGTTAATTCTTTGGCACTTAGGTTTAGAAGGAACAAAAAGATTTGGAGAGCTAAAAGCTTTAATTCCAGGAATTACACAAAGAATGCTTGTTAATCAGTTGAGGGAATTAGAAGAAGATCAGATTGTAAAAAGAGTAGTCTATCCAGTTGTTCCTCCAAAAGTCGAATATTCTTTAACGAAAGAAGGAGAAAGTTTGATGCCAATTCTTGATAGCATGTATAAATGGGGAAGAAATTATATGGATACGGTGTTAGATACTCCGCCTGCTATTAAAGAAATAAAATAATAGATAAAAGGGCTTTAGTGAACTTTGGCTAAAGCCTTATGAATACAAAATTGGATGATTGGTTTTTTAGGGAACTGCCATGATTTATCACGCATTAACTTGCCTCACACCGATTGAATTTTCACTTTATTGCATCATTCAGTTTGTTATGTTATATTTTCGATAGTGAATGCAAGCGTTTGCATATGATCAGGATGCATTTTTTGAAACTTATATAAAAAACAAAGCAATATAATTAAAATTTTGAAAATATTCCTATATATAAATCTTCTAGATGATAAATTTTAAAAGGGGGGGATAAATGGTGGCTGTTACGATTAAAGATGTTGGAAAAGTGGCGAATGTCTCTCCATCAACTGTTTCTCGCGTGCTTGCAAACCATCCAAAAATAAGTGAAGCAACAAAAAGAAAAGTTCGTGAAGCAATGGAAAAATTGGGCTATCATCCAAATTTGCAGGCAAGAAGTCTTGTCGTAAAATCAACTAATACAATCGGAATAGTTATGCCAAACTCTGCTGAATTAGCACTTGAAAACCCTTTTTTTCCTGAAGTGCTGCGGGGCATCAGTTTAAAAGCGAGAGAAAGTCATTATGGAATATACTTAACAACAGGAGCATCAGCTGACGAAATCTATCAGGAAGTAGTTCAAATGGTTCAAGGAAAAAGGGTAGATGGCATCATTCTTTTATATAGTAAAACAAACGATTATATTATGGATTACTTACTGAAAGAGCAATTTCCCTTTACTGTCATAGGAAGACCTTTTATTAATGCAGAGCGAATTACACATGTAGACAATGATAATATTTATATAACAAAACAAATTACAGATTATTTATTGCAGCTTGGACATACTCGAATAGCTTTTGTTGGGGCAAATATGGAAATGGTGTATACAATTGACCGTTTACAAGGATTGCAGCAGTCGCTAGAACAAGCAGGAGTTTCTTTTGATGAATGTTTAGTTATATACGATGCTCAACTAAAAAATAGGATGAAGGAGCAATTTTCTAAACTTTTGCAAGATCCGCATCCACCAACAGCTATTGTGGCGGCCGATGACTTTGTCGCAATTGAACTAATCAGTTATGCAGAGGATTTAAATATTGCTGTTCCAGATGATATTTCGATTGTAGGATTTAATAATATTATAATAGGAAAGTATATAAAGCCTTCCTTAACAACAGTTGAGATTAATATCTATCAGCTGGGAGTAGAAGCTGCAAAATACTTGCTTGAATTATTGAAAGAAGATGACTTTTTGCCCAGAAGAATTACAGTACCAGCAAAAATGATTGAAAGAAAATCCTGTTGCAGAAAAATACAATGATCAGTAAAAAAGGATGAAGCTAGCATGTTAGTTTCATCCTTTTTTATTATTTTTTTTTAGCTACAACCGCAATTGTGCAACGAGAAATGCTTATTAATTGTTCTTGCTCGTCGAAGATTTTTGTTTCATAGACCATACTTGTTCTGCCTTTATGGATTACTGTTGCAATAGCAGTAACAATTCCATCTTTTTTAGAGCGAATATGATTAGCGTTTATTTCTTGCCCAAATACTGCTTTTGCTTGCAGATCAACTAAGCTTGCTGCTCCTAAACTGGCCACTGTTTCGGCGAGTGCGACAGATGCTCCACCATGCAAGTAGCCAAATGGCTGTCTAGTGCGGTGATCGACTGGCATAGTAGCGATGCAAGTTCCATCTGCTTTTACCTCTTTTATTTCTATTCCTAATGCTTCCATCAATGTATTATTTATTTGAAACATTCAATTAGGCCTCCAAAGAATCCACTATATTTGCGATACATTATAGCATAAAGAACAGGCATAAGGTATGTATATGTAGTTAAAAATATAAGAAAGTTATTGACATAAAAATATTTGATTAGTTAAACTGTTTAATAGTTAAGAGTTTTAACTAATTGACGGGAAGGTGGGTTCTTATTAGTAAACATAATATTAAAGAAGTAGTAGATCGTTATGTGGATATTAACTTTTCTGTAAACCGAAAACTTGATTATCTTATTCGCATGGAAATAGGAGATACCCTAACATGTGAACAGCATTATACAATGCGTTATATTAATCAAGCTACTTTATGTACATCATCTGAATTGGCACAGGTTTTTGGAGTGAATAAAAGTGCCGTTACTTCTATTATTAATCGTCTCTTTGAAAGAGAATTAATTAATCGTACGAGAGATGAAAAGGACAGAAGAGTCATCTATTTAACGCTTACAGAAAAGGGAGAAACGGTGTTTTTTAAAATGGAAGAGCGTATTCAACGTCTAGTCGAATCGATTATCAATCAATTTAATGATGAGGAAATCCAAACATTTTTGAAAACCTTTGAAAAATTAAATCGCTTAATTGATGGAAGCAAAGAAATCCATAAGGAGGAGGAGCTGTGAGGACTATATTAAGAGGCAAATGGTTTATACCAATTGTTTGGGTTATTATAATTGTCGGCTTATTTATGACAGCACCTAATATAGCTGATCTTGTGAGAGAAAAAGGGCAAGTTAGTGCACCTAGCACTTATAGTTCTTCTGAGGCAAGCAGACTAATAAATGAAATTCAAAATCAAAAAAACATAGGAGACCAGTCTACGGTTGCGCTTGTGTTCCATGATGATAAAAAACTGACAGACAAAGAAATAGCAGAAGCCAAAAAGGCAGTAGAAAAATTAGAAAAAAATAAAAAACAAATAGGAATCACAGACATATTAACACATTTTAAAGATGGAAATTTAAAAGACCAACTTGTGGCAAAAGATGGAAAAACGATTCTGGTTTCTCTCTCTGTCAGCTGGAATGACAGAGAAGCAGAAGAATTAAATAATCTTTTATATAAGGAAATTAAAGAGTTTAATGTAGAGCATTATTATACGAGCAATTGGATGATTGATCTTGATCTAACGAAAAGTTCAGAAGAGGGGCTAAAGAAAACAGAAGGAATTACAGTTGTTTTTATTTTGGCAGTTTTATTAATCGTTTTTCGTTCCATCGTAGCTCCTCTAATTCCCCTTATAACAGTTGGAGTTTCTTATTTGGCTTCTCAATCGATTGTAGCAATATTGGTAGATCAATTTAATTTTCCGATTTCTAATTATACACAAATATTTTTAGTCGCTGTATTATTTGGGATAGGCACAGATTATTGCATTCTTTTAATATCACGTTTTAAAGAAGAGATGCAGCATGAAGAAAGTATTGTGGAAGCCATAATAAAAACATATAAAAATGCGGGACGAACAGTGTTCTTTAGTGGTGTTGCTGTTATGATTGGATTTGCAGCCATTGGTTTTTCTCAATTTAAATTATACCAATCTGCATCAGCAGTAGCTGTTGGTGTTGCTTTATTGCTAATTGCTCTGTTTACGGTTGTTCCATTTTTTATGCTTGTATTAGGGCATAAGATTTTTTGGCCATCAAAAGGTGCAGCCGGTCATAATGATAGTAAATTATGGGAGTTTGCAGGAAGATTTTCATTAAAACGTCCGGTTATTGCTTTGGCAATTGTAGCGATTGTATGTGTACCATTTCTTGTTACATATGATGGAAAGCTTTCATTTAATTCATTAGATGAAGTAGGGGGGGATGTAGCCTCCATTAAAGCATTTAATGCAATTGCTGATAGCTTTGGACCTGGAGAAGCAATGTCAACAACTGTTGTTATAAAAAATGATGAAAAAATGAATTCGGCAGAATATATGGCTTTAGCAGAAAATATTAGTAAAGAATTAGAAAAGATTAAGCTTGTGGATAAAGTTCGATCGGTTACACGCCCAACAGGAGAGCCGATTGAAGATTTATATTTAGCGAAACAAGCAAAAGAGCTAGAAAAGGGACTTGGAGAAGGAAAAGAGGGGATTGATAAGATTAAGGAAGGGCTCGATGATGCAGGAAATGAGCTTTCTAAATCAGAACCACAGTTAAACAGTGCATCAGATGGAATTAATGATTTAATTAGAGGCACGTCTGATATACAAACAGGATTATCGCAAATACAGACAAATTTAGCAAAAATAGAAGATGGAATTCGTCAAGGCACGGCTGGCTCTGATCAAATTATTAAAGGACTAGAAGATGCAGAATCCGGTGCAGATCAGTTATTGGCAGCACATCAAAAGATAAAACCAGGTTATGAGAAAATAGAGAACAATTTAACGGCAATTGTGTCCCAGTATCAAAAATTAGGAGAAGGTGTTGAGCAGTTATCAAAAGGGCTTAATCAAATTCCTAAAGAATCATTCACTTATTTAGAACAAAAATATGCTGGATTAGGTGAAGAAGCTGCATATCTTGGGGTTAAACAGGGGGTTTTGACCACACAAGAGCAGCTGCCAACAATAGCAGCAAGCGTTAATAAATTAAATGACGGATTAAAGCAGGTTCAGTCAGGGATGACAGAAGCAAATAATGGCTATAGCGAAGTGCTAAAAAATCAGGCATCTCTTGGTACAGGTTTGGAACAGTTAATTGCTGGAATACAAAAACAAAAAGCAGCTTTTAATCAATTAGCAGATGGACAAGGAACCATTGTTTCGAATATGCCGAAGTTAACAAAGGGTTTGAATGATGTAAATGATGGACAGAAACAATTATTAGAAGGTTTTGGCAGCATTGGCAGCCAAATTGGTGAATTATCAGATGGTCTTAATCAGAGTGCAGAAGGTTTAGATAAAGTTTCAGAAGGGATAGGATCAGCAACAGATTATTTATCTGGTTTATCGGAAAGTGACGAAGATAACTTTTATTTGCCAGAAGAAGTATTAGAAAGCAAAGATTTTGCACAGTCAATTGATACGTATTTATCAAAGAACCGCAAATTAATGACAATTGACGTAATATTTGCTGCAAATCCTTATTCAAATGAAGCAATGAATCAAGTCGATGATATAAAAAGTACAGTAGAGCGTGTGACAAAAGGAACAAAATTGGAAAATGCAAAAGTGGCAGTAGGTGGGATTACAAGCACCAATGCAGATTTGCGCACAATGTCTAATCAAGATTATTCTAGAACAGTTGTATTAATGCTGGTCGGCATTTCCATTATTTTAATCTTTTTATTCCGTTCCATTATTATGCCAGCTTATATTATTGGATCATTAATTTTAGCTTTTTATACAGCGATGGGAATAAATGAAGCAATTTATGTAAATTTAATCGAATACACAGGCATTAGTTGGGCTGTACCATTTTTTGGATTTGTTATTTTAATAGCACTAGGTGTTGATTATAGCATCTTTTTAATGGATCGATTTAATGAATATCGTGATCTGTCTATAAAAGAAGCGATGCTAGAAGCGATGAAAAAAATGGGAACCGTCATTCTTTCTGCAGCGTTAATCTTAGGTGGAACATTTGCTGCAATGATGCCTTCGGGAATGCTTTCCCTGCTGCAAATTGCAAGCATTGTTTTAATTGGCTTAGCTTTATATGCATGCTTGATTTTACCGCTGTTTATACCAGTTATGGTCAAAAACTTTGGAGAAGCAAACTGGTGGCCTTTTAAGAGACCGAATAATTAAAGAGAAGAATAGTGTAATGAGTAGAAGAAAAAGCATCGGTATCCGTAATTGGCCGATGCTTTTTTTATTAGTTTTTAGTATTCAGCTTACTATGTCTGTATCCATATAGGAAATAAATAATTAATCCAATTACTAACCAGACGCCAAAGCCTTGCCATGTGAATTTACTAAGCTGCATCATTAGATAGACGCAGAAAATAATAGCTAATGCTGGAATAAAAGGAACAAGGGGTGTTTTGAATCCACGCTTTAAATCTGGCTGTTTTGCTCGAAGTACAAGTATCCCAAGAGAAACTGCTGAAAAGGCAAAAAGTGTACCAATATTTGTTAATTCTGCTAGTTGATTTAGTGGTACAAATCCTGCAAAGATGGCAACTAAAGCAGCTGTAACCCATGTACTTACAATTGGAACTTGTCTTTTAGGGCTAACTTTTTGCAGTGCTTTTGGAAGTAGTCCATCTTTGCTGATCGCATAAAATAAACGGGTTTGTCCAAACATCATTACCATTAGTACAGTTGTTATCCCGATAATTGCACCTAATGAAACAAAACCAGCGGCCCAGTTTTGGTTAATGAAATTTAAGGCAAAAGCAACTGGATCTTTAACATTTAATTCTGTGTACGGAACGATGCCAGTTAATATTAATGAAACAATAATATAAAGAATAGTACAGATTGCTAATGCAGAGATAATCCCAATTGGCAAATTTCGCTGCGGGTTTTTTACCTCTTCGGCAGCAGTTGAAACGGCGTCAAAACCGAAATAAGCAAAAACAACAACCGCAGCACCAGTTGTTACCCCAGAGAAACCATATGGTGTAAATGGCAACCAATTATCTGGCTTTATATACCAGACTCCAACAGCGATAAATAATAAAACAACAGCAAGTTTAATAATAACCATTATAATATTTAATTTGGAGGATTCTTGAATACCACGAGTTAATACTAATGTAATGATAAAAACAATAAGAATAGCAGGTACATCAACAAAGGTTCCTGCTTCCGGATTAAAAGCACTAGTCATAAAAGTAGGAAGATGAATGCCAAATCCACTTAATAATCCTTGGAAATAGCCAGACCATCCGCTTGCAACAGCAGCAGAAGCTAATCCATATTCTAACACTAGATCCCAGCCTAATATCCAAGCAATAATTTCGCCAAATGCAACATAACTATATGTGTAGGCACTCCCTGACTCTGGAATCATAGAGGCAAATTCTGAATAGCATAAAGCAGCAAATGTACAGGCTAATCCTGCTATGATAAAGGAAAGAATAAGCGCAGGTCCAGCATATTCAGCAGCAGCTACTCCTGTTAAAACAAATATACCCGTTCCTACAATAGCACCGACACCAAGCATAGTTAAATCAAAAGCGCCTAGCACTCGATTTAAAGGGGTTGAAGTGCTTGTAGTAACAGTTTTTTTACGAAATAAATTCATACAATCCTCCTGTTGTAGATAAATGTTGAAAATTATCAAATAATGTCGAAAAAAGAAATAACTTTGTTAGTTTACTAACTTTTAGATAACTTGTAAAGAAGCTATTTGTTATAGTGGGAAAATTTTTTCTATAGCATTATTCATTTGTATTCAAGGGAGAGATTATTCATATTTATGCCTTTTTTTCCAAGAAAGCATAAAGTTAAAAGTCAATGAACGAGTTTCTTCTTTTTGCAAATTTTGTCGTATTTTAAGGAGATATATCTTGTTATTTTTATGGAATTCGTAAATAATGAGGGAAAAGGAATAAATATCATAAATGAAGGGTTACTACATATTGTATATAGTATCCAACAATTGTCAGGGGTCTTTTAAATGGATTATTTGTCAAAACTTGTCCTTAACAAGGATTTAAAACGATTTTTTATTCTTCTGCTTCTTATTGGTATTATTTTTGCCGTTAGAAGCATGATTAATCTTATTTTATTTACGTTTATTATTTCCTTTTTAATGGATCGTTTTGTTTGTGTATTTGAAAAAAGAATACCGATAAGACGAAATATCATGGTGGTATTTTTATATGTATTGGTTATTGGAATATTGGTATATGGAATCAGCACGTATTTGCCTATCATTATTGTGGAGGTTACGCAGTTAATTAGGAGTATTATGGGGGTTTATATGAAACCTCATGATAATGTTGTGTTTAATTATATAGTAGATATTATTAAACATTATAAAATTTCCTCTTATTTGCAGCAAGGAGTTGCTTTTTTATTAAAGTACTTTTCGAATATTGGGCAAATTAGTCTACAGTTATTTATGGCAATAGTATTAAGTTTCTTCTACTTATTAGAAAAAGATAAATTAAAGTTGTTTTCACAACGCCTAAAGAATAGTAAAATTTCAGCCATTTATTTAGAATTTCAATATTTTGGAGAGAGATTTGCTGGTACATTTGGGAAAGTAATTGAAGCCCAATTTATGATTGCATCATTTAATACGACATTAACAACATTGGTTTTATATTTTTTAGGTTTTCCTCAATTATTTGGCCTAGCGATAATGATTTTTATTTTGAGTCTTATCCCAGTTGCAGGTGTGATTATTTCTTTTATACCGCTGGCCACAATTGCGTATACTTTAGGCGGAATTTCTCAAGTAATAACAATTATAATATTAATTATTGTTATCCATGCAATGGAAGCATACATCTTGAATCCAAAATTAATGTCTTCTAAAACGGATTTACCGGTATTTTTTACTTTTATTGTCCTTATTTTTTCAGAGCACTTTTTTGGCGTATGGGGACTAATTGTAGGTATTCCAATTTTTATCTTTCTTTTAGATATCTTAGAAGTGAAAAATTCACGTCCAAAAAAGAGTAAGCTCAAAAAGTAGATAAAGTTGTTAACGGCATATATCGAAAAGTAGTAGTCCATATGAAGGCAGGAACATAAGAAGTGAACCCTTTGAAGATTAGTCATGGACTCTTTAAAACGTGTAATGCAGTTAACAGCTTTTTTTAATTTCTGTATGCAGATTTTTTTCGCAGGTTAAAACCATTTTTTGATATAACACGATATAAGTATCTAACTTTTGACTTATTTGAATCGTATTGGTGCTTTGAAAACCCTCTTGCAGTCCCATTTCAATTAACTCTTTTCTTAAACTTTGAATATGGACTAACAAATTGTTAGCTTCCCTGTTATCTAGTAGAACAGTCATCAAAATTAACTCCCTTATAAAGTGAAACTTCAGTCAGTAAGAGGTTTTTCTTCGCCGTTAATATAAAGTCTTAAGGCCAAATAACGTAGACGTTGCTGCAAATTGTGGGTGCGTTCGTTTATGTTTTATAATCCTGGCTTTTGTATCTCTGACTTAGACTTCCTTATTATCCTTTTTCATCTTAAAGCTTGAAGATCTTTTTGCCCTTGTTAATAGGGGTACTTTTAGGATGTTACCAAAAAACTGTAAAAAACTAAAGATTTTTATTTGATTTTTCTTACATTTTACGAAAATAGTTCTTTATGACTAAACAAAAGAACGATGTGATTGTGGAAAAATTTAAAAGTGGTATTATATATGAAGAAAATAACGAAAATCTTTTTAGTGAGGTTTTGGAAGATGGGATGTATCTTTGCTTATCACGTATTAACGGGCTTTTGCCCTCATCTAAGGGAGTATAAGAGAAGACGAGAAATCTAGGCGGGCAGAAACTTGCTGAGTAAAGGCCTGATAAAAAAGAACACAGACTATAGTACCCACGTCCTGTGGCAACGACTGTTTGCCCTATATCCTATCTTGCCTCATTTAACAATCATTAGGAGACGTGGAAAACCCCCAATGATTGAAGTTTCACTTTATACTAATTGTGGTTATTGACAGAAGGAGAAATGCATGATCGTTGGTATATTTATATTTATGATTGGTTTAATTCCTATTGTATTAGCTATTGGCACGTTTAGACTTTTTAATGGTTCTAAATTTTCTATTCTTTTATTGATTTATATGTTATTTATTAGCATCTGGCAGTTTTCTGTTAGTGTATTATATTTTCCAACTATCCTATCAGAGGAAACGGCTTTATTTTTATTTCGTCTATTCCGTATGGGATCTACATTTTCAATAGCTATAATTTTTTATATCGTTATCATTATATTGGATAATAATAAGTTTGATTCAAATGTTCATTACTTTTCTAATAAATTACGGCGTTTCGTATTTAATAAAAAGGTTTTTTATCTTTATATCATTTGGAGTATTTTTATATATTTTATAAATTGGACATCCCTTGGAATTAAAGGTTTGTCTATAGTTAATCAAGAAACATTGGGACTTCATTTTTATTTTCCAGTATATGGTTCTTTTAATAGTGTCTATCTTTTTCATATGAGTACACTGCTTATATTTCTAGCTTGTTTAATTATTATAGCAAAGCGAGTTGAAAATCGGTATGTACAAAGATTCTTAAGAGCTTATGCCATGTATTCCTTTTTATTGTTTTTTTCTGGTTTTCTTAATTTTATCCCGCAAACGGGAATCTTATTTAGCAGTCTTGGAATTGTATTATTTGCGAGCATGATTATTTTTGAATTTATTAAAATGAATGTAGATAAAACAAATCAATATAACGGCTTATTGGAAAGGCAAAAAAAATTAGATTATGCAGGCAGTTTATCAAGCAGCCTTATACATGAAGTTAAAAATAATGTGCAAGTCATTAGAGGCTTCCACAAACTAATAAAAGAAAATACAGTTCTTGATCAAAAAAATGAAGAGTTTTTTGATCTGGTGGATAAAGCATCCTACCAGCTTAAAGAAATTGTAGAGAATTATTCGCTTTATATGAAACAAGCACAGCTGACTTTTGCGATGGAAGATGTTAACTCACTGTTAGAAGAAGTAGTGGAAATGGTGAATAAAAGTGCTAAAGAATCTAGAGCTGCGATTAAACTCTATTGCCTGCAAAAAAATATAAAGGCGTATATAAACAAGCCAAATATTCAGCAAGCGTTTATTAACCTTATAAAAAATAGTATTGAGGCCATTCCTCCTGAAAGAACAACAAGAATGATTTTGATTACGGTAGGTGAGCTGCAGGAAAATGTTGTGATAACATTGCGTGATAGTGGAACAGGCATTGAAATTAATGATTTGGAAGAGGTTTTTAATCCATTTACGACAACAAAGGAAAAAGGCATGGGAATGGGGCTTGCTTTTGTGAAGAAAATTATCTTAGAACATCGAGGAGATATTTGCATTAAGGAAAGTTCTTCAAAGGGGACAGAATTTGAAATAGTGATTCCTTTATATGCTTTGGCAGAATAAAAAAACGATTCTTATTTTTGGTAAGAATCGTTTTTTTATTATAGGAAAACTAAAATAATAATAACCGCTAACACAATACGGTAAATTGCAAATGGCAATAGTTTAATCTTATCAATCAACTTTAAGAAGAAACGAATCGATATAATCGCAAAAACAAAGGCGCTGATAAAACCTGCAATAAAGAAAGGCATTGTATCCATTGTGATATATTGCCAGTTTTTTAATAAGGAGATAAAGCTCGCACCAGCCATAATTGGCACAGCCATAATAAAGGTAAAGTCAGCTGCGGTACGGTGGCTTAACCCAAGCAATACTCCTCCGGAAATAGTAGATCCAGAACGGGAAAAACCTGGCCATAAGGCAATACATTGGAAAAGACCGATTAAAAAGGCTTGTGTATTCGTAATTTTGTCTACTGTGTCAATTGCTGCATTTTTTCTTCGTCTTTGCACAAAGTCAGCAACAATCATTAAAATGGCTCCAACAATCAATGCATACACTACAGTATGAATGGTAAATAGATGCTCATCGATATAATCCTCGAATAACACACCCAATATCCCCGCAGGAAGCAATCCAATAATAATCTGTACTAAACTTAATCTGTGTCCTTTTTTCCGAACGCCATTAATTTCTTTTTTTAAACCTAAAATATTTAAAAAACGATCTTTAAATAAGATGACAACGGCTAAAATCGAGCCTAGTTGGATAACAACTTTGAAAGTATTCGCTACTTCAGGTCGGAAAATTTCCTTTGATTTTAATAATAAATCATCGACAATAATCATATGTCCTGTAGATGAAACAGGTGCAAATTCTGTCAATCCTTCTACTAGTCCCAATATAACCGCGACAATAATATTCCATAATTCGTTCAAACCATTCACTCCTATTAAATCTTGTAGTTTCTATATGTATATTTGTTAATTTCGGCATTATGTCCTACCATATCATAACAAATTTCTGGTGAAAGAAAAACTCCCAATTTCAGAGAATAGATTCTTTCCTTTTCCACTTAATATAAAACGAAAAGATTCATTAAGAAGTTTCACATTTTCAAAATATCGTTTTAAAAGTGTTTTGGAAATAGAGATTCATTTTGTATGATTAAGGTATAAATAAACTTTTAAAAAGGAAGATGATTTTGAAAAAACAAGGAATTATTACTATTGGAGATGCTTTTATTGATTTTTTTTCTACAACCAGCGAAAACGATACATTTGAAAAGAAGCTTGGAGGAGCAACTGTAAATGTTGCTGTACATATTAGCCGGTTTCAAATACCTAGCTATTATCTGACAAAGCTAGGAACAAAAGAAGATAGTCTGTTTGTAAGAGGAGAAATAGAAAAAGAAGGAGTTCGTTTAAAATATAGCGTAATGGATTGTAATAAGGAATTAAGTGCTGTTCATGTTCATACAGGCATTAATGGGGAAAGGCAGTTTCATTCTTATAGCAATAACACACCAGACCTTGTTTTAAAGGAACAAGACATTACGTTAGATGCTTTCCATAATAAAAAAATATTTTATTTTGGATCTGGTACACTTTTTCATCCGGAAGCAAAAAAAACGACAGAAAAAGCATTAAATATTTCTAAAAAAATGAATTTGCTAGTGAGTTTTGATGCTAATATCAGGCTGCAAAGATGGTCAAGTGAAAAAGAATGCAGAAACGTCATTAAAAGATTATTCCATACTATAGATATATTGAAATTATCGGAAGAAGAAGTGCTATTTCTTTTTGAGGTAGATACTCTTGAAGAAGGTTTAAAGAGATTAGCAGAATATCGAATTCCTGTGGTTTTTATTACGATGGGAGAAAAAGGTGCTTATGGTTTGCTGCCTAATTCATTGGTTCATAAAAAAGGGGAAGCAATTGTAGCAATCGACACAAATGGAGCGGGGGATGCTTTTATGGCGGCTATTCTTTATTGTATCCATGAAGAAGGAATGCCAACTACAGCAGAAACTTTAAGTGAGTGTCTGATAAGCGGAAATATTTTAGGGGGGAAGGTAGCTGAACATGTTGGATCATTGCCTTTATTAAAAGATTATCGCCAAATAATATCTT
Source organism: Niallia nealsonii (assembly GCF_002835805.1). Lineage (GTDB taxonomy): Bacteria > Bacillota > Bacilli > Bacillales > Cytobacillaceae > Niallia > Niallia nealsonii. The sequence goes on from NZ_PISE01000022.1 coordinate 109,513, forward strand.
CTAACATGAAATAATGGATTTTTCATTTAGAGAATTTATGAGAATAAAATACTGAAAAAGTAATAGATGGAGAGAGGAACATAAACAATATGACAAAGGTTTTATTATCATTAAGTGAAGTTTTTAAAAAACAAGAGAAACAACTTTGCGCTGAATTAGCAGAATTAGGTGCGGAAGTTATATCGATTGTAACAAAAAAGGAATCTATATTTGATTATGTACAGGATGCAGAAGTGATTATCACTGGGGTAGAAAAAATTGATCAAGAGGTCATGAATGTTGCGCCTAATTTGCAGTATATTGCAAAATTTGGTACAGGTGTAGACAATATTGACTTAAAAGAAGCGGAAAAGAGAGGGATTAAGGTCACTAATACACCAGGACAAAATGCTTCTTCTGTAGCAGATTTAGTATTTGGCTTAATGCTTGCTGCAAGCAGACACTTGGCAGAATCAAACAATATAGTAAAAAGCGGGAGCTGGAAACTATTAATGGGGAATGAAATAGAAGGAAAACGCTTAGGTATCATCGGTTTTGGCGAAATTGGAAAAAAGGTAGCAAAAAGGGCAATAGGGTTTGATATGGATATTATTGCATATGGAAATCATAAAGATTATGCTGCTGCTCAAAAGTTAGGTGTTCAATTTACTGAGCTAGAAGATTTGCTGCAAACATCTGATTATGTGGTGATTTGCACCAATTTGAAAAAATCCACTTATCATTTACTTAATAAGGAACGTTTTTATTTAATGAAAAAAAGTGCTTATTTAATTAATATCTCAAGAGGGGATATTATCGATGAATCAGCTCTTATCACTTGTCTCAAGGAAAACAGAATAAAGGGAGCAGCGCTAGATGTGTTTAGCAGTGAACCACCTAATTTAGAATTAGCACAATTAAAAAATGTGCTCTGCTCCAATCATATTGGTGGAGCTACGGAGGAATGTGCTGATCGAATTAAGGAAGTAATTATCGGAAACATGAAAAATTATTTAGCCAATAAATCATTAGATTATATTGTAATATAGGGCTATTCGTATAGGAAAACAATAAGTAAAACATATCATAAGTGTTTATTTGTGTTTTTTTCAGAAAAATGGCTATTTTCCTATAATAATCTGCTCGATATTGTCGATAAACTTAATATCACTTGTTTTTAAAAGGGGCAATATTTAATATGAGGAGAAAAAATAGTATAAAAAAAAGAAAGGAGAAAATATACTATCTATTAAATTTAACCAAATTTTAAATTTCTCGCTACGCAAAAAGTTGCTTATCTCATTTTTGATTATTTTATTGGTTCCAAGCATTATTATTGGTGCAGTTTCTTTTTATAGTGCCAAACAAAAACTTGAAAATAGTATGCTTCTTTCTGCACAGCAAAGTGTTGCCTTCATTCATACTGAAATAAATAACATTCTGGAGACAAAAGAGCAGGACGCCACTTTTTTGGCGAATAATATTAATGCCAGTATGCTAGATGAAAATGAAGAAGAAATCCAAAGAATCTTCACTCAATACTTAGGACAAAATCAAAATGTTTTTGGGGTGTATTTCGCAAGAGAAGATGGGAAGATGTTCCTGAATGCAAATCAAAATGCACCGGAAGACTTAGATCCACTAAAGGAAAACTGGTATCAGCAAGCAATGAAGGCAGATGGGGAAATTATTATGCTGCAGCCTCGTGAAGATGGTCGAACAGGAAACTCTATTGTGACATTTGCAAAAACTACATATGATAAAAAAGGTGTTATTGGGATAGATCTTAAACTAAGTTCATTAAAAGATATGATTCGTGGCTCTAAAATTGGGAATGAAGGATATTTAACTTTATTAGATCAATCGGGAAAATATATGTACCATCCACAAGTAACTTCGGGGGTGAAACCAAAAGAAGCTGCATGGTATAAAGAAATATACAATAAAGAAAAAGGGTCCATAAGTTTCAGTGAAAAAGGCAAAGATAAAGTAATGTTATTTGAAACAGATAAAGATACAGGATGGAAAATCGCAGGGGTTATGTACAATGCTGAAATTACTCAGGCTTCTTCCAGCATATTTATCATGACTGTTATTGTGATAGCGGCATCTATTATTATTGGTGGGGCACTTATTTTCATTATAATTAAATCAATTATAACTCCATTAAAAAAAGTAACGAACAGTGCTAAAAAAATCTGCAGCGGTGATTTAACAGAAACAATTGTTTATGCTGGGAATGATGAAATTGGTGAGCTTTCAAAGAGCTTTGCAGAGATGCAGAACTATTTGAAATTACTTATTGGACAATTAAACTCAAGCATGGAACAGGTAACATCATCTTCGGAACAACTTTTGGCAAGTGCAGAGCAAACGTCAGCAGCATCTAATCAAGTAAGTACCGCTGTGCAGCAAATAGCTAGTGATGCAGAAGGAATAACGGATAAAATGGAGAGTTCCAATCATTCTTTAGAAGAAATTTTAAAAGGTGCTCTTCAAATTGCAGATAGGTCTGTTAATGTTGCTGCTTTATCGAAAGAAACAGCAACATTAGCTGAAGACGGCGGAGAATTTGTCGCTCAAAATCTTGAGCAAATGAAATTTATTAATAAATCAGTAAAGCAATCCAATGAAGTAATCCATTCTCTTTCTAATCGTTCAAAGGAAATCGGCAAGATAATAGAAGTGATCCAATCTATCTCCAATCAAACGAATCTACTGGCATTAAATGCAGCAATTGAATCTGCCAGAGCAGGGGAACATGGAAAAGGATTTTCAGTAGTGGCAAATGAAGTGAGAAAACTAGCAGAACAGTCTCAAGAATCCGCGAAGCTAATATCTACTTTAATTGCAGAAATTCAACAAGATACAGAGCATTCTGTCCAAATAATGAGTAAAGTTTTAATACATGCAGAAGATGGTCTATCTATTTCGGAAGCTACTTCGAATAAATTTGCACAAATTATTAGCAGCACAAAAGTGATTGGTCCACAAATTGAGGAGGTATCTGCGACTGTACAGCAAATGTCAGCAGGTCTTCAAGAGGTGACATCACAAACGGGTGACATTGTGTCCATTGCTTCGTTTAATGCAGAAGGTGCAGAAGAAGTGGCAGCAGCATCCCAAGAACAACTTGCATCAATGGACGAGATTTCGCATTCGGCTAAAGCACTAACCGTACTGGCAGAAGAGCTGCTGACTACTGTTAATATGTTTAAAAAATAATGTTTAAATCATGTTATCAAGGATATTCTTAATAAATGCTTCGCTGTCTTGTTTTATGTGTTAAAATATGTAAAAAAACTCGCCTTTTGAAAAAGAAAAAATTATTTTATCCACAAATCCTAATAAAAAAAGCAAAATCAAAAATAATGAATTAGTGATTTGCTTTCAGAGTGTAGACAAAGCTTATTTTGCTAACTTTTCAGGCTGATCGAAAACGGTTGTCTTTGGAGGCGTGAAGCCTTGGGAGGAGCGGAGTTACCCAGGTAGGTAATGAGTATCCGAACAAGGCGAACAACGAAGAAAGCGAGCGTTTGTCGACAGCCTCAAAGCAAAATCAAAAATAATGAATTAGTGATTTTGCTTTTTTTATTAGGTGCAGTTCATTTGCATACTTTAATAATTGACAATCGATATGTTCAATATATAATTAGGTTACTTACCTAATTAATAGGAGGAGAAATTATTTAAATGGAAGAAAAAGCGCAGCAATTATTACATTCATTAAGGAAATTTCGAAAACTTGCCGATATTAACCTCTCTTTTAATGGGTATAAAAGAAGCGAGATCATTATGCTGTTTATTATTCATCAAGAAAATAATAAAAATGAAAAAGAGATAACCATCTCGCAACTTAGTTCGGCATTAAAAATTACTTCGCCATCAGTTACACAAGTAATTAATGTTTTAGAAAAAGATGGAGTGGTTAAAAGGATCAATGATAAAGAGGATGGCCGTATTGTGCGAATAGCTCTAACAGAAAAAGGAGCAAGTTTAACAAAAGAAATCCTTCAGAAGATAGAAGAAAAATATATTCATCTTGTGCAATATTTGGGGGACAAAAAAAGTGATCAGCTTATTAGCTTATTACAGGAAGTAAGCGACTATTTTGTTCGTAATAAGTGGGATGAAACAAATTAAAAAGGACTGGAGCATTTAAAATGAATAAGCTGTTGCGAGAATTAACTAAGTATCGTATAGGAATTATTATTGTTCTTGTATTAACATTGTTTAGAGCTTTTTCAGAACTTTATTTGCCAAACTTGATGTCAGATATCGTGGATGTTGGCATTATGGAAAACAATAGAAGCTACATGCTGCAACTCGGTGGCTGGATGATTGCTATAGCAGCATTTGGAACTGTTTGTGCCATCTTTTCCAGCTATTATTCAGCACGTATCGCAGCAGGATTTGGCCGTGATATTCGGGGAAATATGTTCCAAAAGGTGGAGAGTTTTGCACTGGAAGAGGTAAACAGCTTAGGAACATCTTCTTTAATTAATAGAACAACAAATGATATTAACCAAGTGCAGCAAGTAACGCTTATGATATTAAGAATGGTAGCCTTTGCTCCAATGATGTGTATTGGAGGCATTATTATGGCTGTAAGCAAAAATGCAAAATTATCGTTGGTATTTGTTGTAGCCATACCAGTACTGGCGCTTGTCATTTTTTCCATTATGAAAAAAGGAATTCCATTATTTAAATCCTTGCAGAAAAAGCTTGATCAATTAAATAGTGTGCTAAGAGAAAATTTAACAGGACTTCGAGTAATTCGTTCTTTTAATAAAGAAAAATATGAACAGAAGCGATTTTTGCAGGCAAATAAGGATTTAACAGAAACAGCACTCTATGTCAATAAAATTATGGCAGTTACGATGCCAATCATGATCGTTGTCATAAATATATCAACGGTTGCAATCGTATGGTTTGGTGGCATCCAAGTAGACCAAGGTGTGATGCAAGTAGGTGATATTATGGCATTTATTCAGTATGGCATGCAAATTATGTTTTCTTTAATGATGGTAAGCATGATATTTGTTATGATGCCTCGTGCCTCTGCCTCTGCAGATAGAATTAATGAAGTACTGCAAATGCCTGCAAGCATAACAGATGAAGATAGTGGAGAGCAAAAGCCAATAAAAGGAGAAATTGAATTTAAAAATGTTGTGTTCTCCTATCCACAAGCAGAAAAGCCAGTGCTTGAAAATCTATCTTTTCAAATAAAACCAGGTCAAACGACAGCTATTATCGGTGGAACTGGCTCAGGAAAATCCACTATATTAAATTTGATTGCACGATTTTATGATATACAAGCAGGAGAAATCCTGATTGACGGCATTAATATTAGGAAATTTAAACAAGATGCACTCAGACAAACATTAGGTTTTGTTCCTCAAAAAGCTGTCTTATTTTCAGGGACGATTGCAGATAATATTCGTTTCGGCAAAGAAGATGCAACAGATGAAGAAGTAGACAAAGCATTGGAGGTTGCCCAGGCAAAAGAATTTGTAGAGAATTTCAATAAAGGAATAAATGCGCCAATTTCACAAGGAGGAACTAATGTTTCTGGTGGACAAAAGCAGCGTTTATCGATTGCGAGAGCACTTGTAAGAAAACCATTGATTTATCTTTTTGATGATAGTTTCTCTGCATTAGATTATCGCACGGATGCTGCACTGCGAAACGCCTTACACAAAGAAATTGACCATGCAACAATGGTTATCGTAGCTCAAAGGGTATCAACCATTAAAGATGCTGATCATATTATCGTACTAGAAGATGGAAAGATTGCAGGAGTCGGCACTCATCATCAACTTGTGGAAACTTGCAATGTGTATAGGGAGATTGTTTACTCACAAAGTGTTATGGAGGAAACAGTATGACAAAAGATCAAGGAAATAGCAAAAATCCTATTATTCCATCAAGGGGACATGGCGGACCTGGTCATATGCCTGTTAGAAAAGCGAAAGATGCAAAAGGGACCTTAAAGAGACTTTTGATTTATTTAGGGAAATATAAAATTCAGTTGTTTCTTGTAGTAATTGCAGCAATATTAAGTACGGTTTTTTCTATTTTAAGTCCCAAAATTTTGGCTAAAGCAATTGACCACTTATTTGAAGGCCTTGTTGCAAAGTCAAAAGGGGTACCAGATGCAGCTATCGATTTTACCGCTATTGGAAAGATCCTGCTTTTATTAGTTGGATTATATATTATCAGTGCATTATTTACGTATATTCAGCAAATTATTATGGTTACCATTTCACAAAAAACAATTTTTGAGCTAAGACAAGATGTGCAGAAAAAGCTAAAAAAAATGCCTTTAAAATATTTTGATCAAACCCCTCATGGAGAAACGCTAAGCCGGGCGATAAACGATATTGATAATATTAATAATACGCTGCAGCAAAGTGTAACACAGTTAATTACATCTGTTGTTACATTTATAGGCGTCATTATTATGATGTTAACAATAAGTCCAATATTGGCGCTTATTTGCTTTTTGACGATTCCATTGAGTATTTTTGTTACCATTCAAATTGCTAAGCGTTCCCAAATTCAGTTTAAAAACCAGCAAGCCACACTTGGTAAAATAAATAGTCATGTAGAGGAAATATTTACAGGCCATCAAATGGTAAAAGCGTTTGGGCATGAACAAAAAGCCATCCATCAATTTAATGACATTAATGACAAGTTATATGAATCTAGCTGGAAATCCCAGTTTGTTTCTGGATTAATTATGCCGCTAATGGCATTGATTAATAATTTGGGTTATGTGTTGATTGTCGTAATCGGAGCGATTTTTGCAGCAACAGGGCGCATTACAGTCGGTGAGGTACAAGCTTTTATTCAATATGCACGACAGTTTTCTCAACCCATTACGCAATTGTCGAATATATCCAATATCATTCAGTCAACCCTTGCATCTGCTGAAAGAGTATTTGAATTGTTGGACGAAGAAGAAGAAATAGAAATAGCTTCATCAGCTAAAGAAATTAACTTTCCAAAAGGTGCTGTCCGTTTCGATTCTGTCTATTTTAGCTATCAAAAAGAAGAAGACTTAATTAAAAATTTATCCCTTTCTATTAAACCAGGTCAAAAAGTTGCAATTGTTGGACCAACAGGTGCTGGAAAAACAACATTAGTTAATTTATTAATGCGTTTTTATGATGTGGACAGTGGAACCATCTTTATTGATGGAGTGAACATACAGGATATGGATCGAGGCAAGTTAAGAGGCATGTTTGGCATGGTGCTTCAAGAAATTTGGTTGTTTAAAGGATCCATTCGCGATAATATTGCTTATGGAAAAGAAGATGCAAAAGAAGAAGAGATTGTGCAAGCAGCAACTTTGGCAAATGCAGATCATTTTATTCGAACATTGCCAGATGGCTATGACACGATTATTAATGAAGAAGGAACAAATATTTCCCAAGGACAAAAACAATTGCTTACAATAGCAAGAGCGCTACTTGCCAACCCCACCTTGTTAATCCTTGATGAAGCAACAAGCAGTGTAGATACAAGGACGGAAGCGCAGATTCAGGAAGCTATGGCGGAATTGATGAAAAATAGAACTAGTTTTGTCATTGCCCACAGGCTTTCCACTATTAAAGATGCAGATATGATTTTAGTAATGAAAGAGGGAACGGTGATAGAAAAAGGATGTCATGATGAGCTGTTAGAGAAACATGGTTTTTATGCAGAGTTATATTATAGCCAGTTTGCTGGTGCCGAGGTTAATTAGAAGAGTGGATAATCCACTCTTTATTTTGTTTTATTGAAATAATCTGATGACTGATTGTTCTGAAAAATAAAAAAGAAATTTTAAGTTTAATACCTACTTTTTTGGTGAAAATAAAAGCAAGTATTAAGCTTTGACAAAAGCCTATTTATTATAATATGATAGCAATTGCTGACAAGACATATCGGAATTTGGAGGAATTACAATATGAGGAAATTAAGTATAATGATTCTATTATTATTGAGCTTATCCTTTGTGCTGGCTGCATGCGGTACAAAAGAAGAATCAGATAAGTCCAATGGTGCAGATACAAGTAATGATTTATTGGCAAAAGTAAAAGAAGATGGCAAATTAGTTGTGGGAACGGAAGGAACATACCCTCCATTCTCTTATCATGATGATAATGGCAAATTAACTGGTTTTGATGTAGAAATATCAGAAGAAGTGGCAAAACGTCTTGGCGTTGAGGCAGAGTTTAAAGAGACACAATGGGATGCAATCTTTGCAGGCTTAGATGCAAAACGTTTTGATATGATTGCAAACCAAGTAGGAATAAATGATGAAAGAAAAGAAAAATATTCTTTCTCTGATCCTTATATCTCTTCTTCGGCTGTTCTAATTGCAAGAAGCGATTCGGATGTAAAAAGTTTTGAAGATATAAAAGGCTTAAAGGCAGCACAATCTTTAACAAGCAACTATGGAGAAATGGCGAAATCATATGGAGCAGAATTAGTTGGTGTTGATGGGTTTAACCAATCGGCAGAATTATTAAATTCTAAGCGAGTAGATGTAACCATTAATGATAAATTATCCTTTTTAGATTATAAAAAGCAAAAGCCGAATGCTAAGATTGAGATTGTTGATTCTGCTGATGATGTATCACAAAGTGGATTAATGTTCCGACAAGATAATGAGACACTAGTAGATGCGGTCAATAAAGCGCTAAAAGAAATGATTGATGATGGTACGTACACAAAAATTTCTGAAAAATGGTTTGGCGAAAATGTTCTTAAGTAATATATTCACAGATCCAGATTTGCTTGAAAGATATACGGAGATTGCCCAAAGTTCCCTTCTGCCTTTGCTGAAGGGGGCGTTTTTTTATACGATACCACTATCAATTATTTCCTTTATCATCGGTCTTATATTAGCTATTTTCACTGCACTTGCAAGAATGTCTGATATCAAAGTGCTTCAATATCTAGCAAGAATTTACATTTCTATTTTTAGGGGAACACCATTATTAGTGCAGCTGTTTATTATATTCTACGGTTTGCCTAATTTAAATATTATTATTGATCCATTTCCTGCAGCAGTTATTGGATTTTCTTTAAGTGTAGGCGCCTATGGTTCAGAAATTGTTCGCGCTGCTATTAGTAGCATTCCTAAGGGACAGTGGGAAGCAGGCTATTCTATTGGCATGAGCTATAGCCAAAACTTAAAAAGAATTATTTTACCGCAAGCGGCTAGAGTTTCTTTGCCTCCTTTATCTAATACATTTATTAGTTTAATTAAGGATACATCCCTTGCTTCCATGATTTTAGTAGTAGAAATGTTTCGTGTGGCACAGCAAATAGCCAGCACCAATTATGAGTTTTTATTATTGTATTCAGAAGTGGCTTTGCTTTATTGGATTATTTGTTTTCCCCTTACGATCATTCAGCAGCATATCGAAGAAAGATTAAGCAAGCATTTAGTTAAATAAGAAATAACTCATCCTTTTTGAAAGGAGCATAACATGATATCCATAAATGGATTGTCCAAACATTTTGGAAAATTAGAAGTATTAAAAGATATAAGTTTGGAAGTGGAAAAAGGAAAGGTGATTGTAGTTGTTGGCCCATCAGGATCAGGAAAAACAACAATGCTGCGCTGTTTAAATCTACTAGAGATTCCGACTGCAGGTAAAATAGCGATCCAAGATCAAACACTGGACTTTTCCAAAAAAGTTGGCCAAAAAGAAATAAATACTTTTCGAAAATTAACAGGCATGGTTTTTCAAAACTATAATTTATTTCCACATAAAACGGTTCTTGAAAATGTAATGGAAGGACCAATTGTTGTCAAAAAACAAGACAAAGCTGCTGCTAAAAAAAAGGCAGAACAATTGCTGTCAAAAGTTGGTTTAGAAGATAAATTAGATTTTTATCCATTTCAACTTTCTGGCGGACAGCAGCAACGTGTAGGCATTGCACGGGCATTAGCTATGGAACCAGAAGTTATGTTATTTGATGAGCCAACTTCTGCTCTTGATCCAGAATTAGTTGGAGAAGTATTAAAGGTAATGAAAGAACTTGCTAAAGAAGGCATGACAATGATTATTGTGACACATGAAATGAAGTTTGCTAAAGAAGTAGCAGATGAAGTCATTTTTATGGATGGGGGCTATATTATTGAAAAAGGAAATCCCGCTGCTATTTTTACTGCTCCAAAAGAGCAAAGAACGAAACAATTTTTACAATTAATCCAAGAATAAAAGGAAGCCTGCTATTTAGTTTGGCATGTCGTTTTTTTGAAAATAAAAAAAGAGGAAGTCAGCATACCTCAATGGGAATGTTAACTTCTCTTCAACAAAAGGGGGAATTACACTTTGTAGTTACAGTGTAGTCCCTTTTTTTACTTTTTATACATAATAAATGCAATTTTTTTTAATCACCTCTAATTTTCCTATGAATCACTTCATCTTCTAATAGGTTCAAAAAGGAAAGAGTAATGCCGGCAAGTAGTGCGGCTAAGGTGTATACTGTAAACCCTGTAAGGATATAGCAAATAAAAGTGCTGAAAAAGGTCCAAATCAAACAGTATTGAACAGCAGATAAAATAAAAAAATTTTTCATTTTGTTACCTTCTTTCCATTTTGCTTTATAGCAATATTCATTCCATCTTTAATAAACGTATGACGATATACATAAGAATAGAAGATAGCAAAACAAAGATGCATGAGTTTTTGCTGCGAAATGCCCCTTTTTTTCAAAAAAAGGGATAAGCCCACACTTTTTCTGAAAAATTACATATCTAATAAGTATAAAGGATAGCTTGTATTACCTTCCAGAAAGTAATTGCAAGCTGCTCTTTATACCGTAACCCCATAACCTCCTCTCATTTTAAGGTATAGTTCTTAGGAACTATACCTCTTTTTTTTATAAGGAAATAAAGTCTAATTATCTACAGTTTATAAGTAATCAAAAAAATAAAAAATAATGCTAATTTAATAATCTGCTTTATAAAGGAAAAATAAAGCCGATACATGTAATATAAAACGAGAGAAAATTTCTCAACGCGAACAAAATTAGTTATAATATCCTATAAAAAGGTGAGGAAGGTATAATTTATGCGTAAAAAGACCCCGTTTAAAAGTTTGAACATAAAATTAATACTTGTTATTATTCTTGCTACTATGATTAGCACCCCTATCTCCATTTATTTGAACGAGATAATGAGGGAAGCACATGTGTTCCGTCCTGAATTCAGCATGTTTATTAATACTATTATTAATTTAATAATTACAACATTGATTGCATCCTTTTTTATTCACCAAATTATTCTTCGCCCAATAAAAAAATTGCTGTATTCTACAAAAGAAATACGAGAAGGCAATTTAAACATTGAAATGGAGAAACAATCAAATGACGAGATTGGCATGTTGACAGAAGAATTTATTCTAATGAAAAATTCTATTAAAAATCTTGTTATAAAAGTAAATGAAACTTCTGAACATATTACTTCTTCTGCAGAAATTTTATCAGAAAATACGGTTAGCACAAGCCATGTTTCAGAACAAATTTCTTCTGCTATACAAAGTGTTGCAGCAGGGTCTGAAGAGCAAACAAATGGCATGGAAATTATTGTAGATTCTGTTGCATTGGTAAATAGTGAAATTAAAGAAATTGCAAAAAGTACAGAAGGAATGGCTAAATCGTCCAATGCTGCTATTGTAAAAGCAAAAGAAGGACAAGAAGTGGTAGAAAGCACCGTAAAACAAATGAGTCTTATTCAAAATTCTGTTAAAGAATCAAATAGCTCTATTGCTTTATTGCAAGAGCGTTCACAAGAGATTGGACAATTTTTAAAAGTAATTACAGAAATCGCAGATCAGACAAATTTGCTTGCATTAAATGCGGCAATTGAAGCAGCACGTGCAGGAGAAGCTGGTAAAGGGTTCGCTGTTGTAGCAGAAGAAGTAAGAAAGTTGGCAGAGCAATCCAATCAATCAGCAAAACAAATTGCTGTACTAGTAAATGAGATCCAAAAAGATACACTTACTTCTGTTAAGACCATGAAACGAGTGACAGAGGAAGTAAAAGATGGGATTAATATTACCAATAATACAAAAGAAAAATTTAATCTTATTTCTGATTCTATGTCTGATATGAGCCATCAAATGGATAGTGTGCTTCAGGCTACAAATAAAATATCGATTAATATTATGGAGGTTGCTGGGTCTGTAGATCAAGTAACAAGCATTGCAAAAGAAAATAGTCAAAATTCTATCAATGTTTCTGCATCTTCTCAGGAACAATTAGCAGCAATGGAGGAGATAACAAGCTCAACTAAACAGCTTGCTCAAATAGCGGATGATTTAGTTGCTTTAACAAAGGGGTTTAATATTAATAGATAACAAAGAGTATCATGCATTTAATGGTAGGCTATGTACAAGCAGTTTATTGTTTTCAATTGTTTGAGTAATGTGTTTTCCAGCAATGGTGGAATAAATAAAGCGTAGCTATAAAGTGTAATAAAATAGTTGCATATATCAGGTAGACGGTCTAACATATGTAGGCAGTCTACCTTTTTTTAGTCTTTTGCTTAAATAACCTATTATTTGGAAAAAGATGAGGCATAATAGGTTAATGAGACTGCTTTTATAGTTAACTGCTTAAATCTATTCACGGATGGCCTATTACTAAAAAGAGAGCGCATGTTTTGGGAAACATGCTTTTATTTACAATTACATCACCTTTATATTAAATTTAAGTTAAATAAATGTCGAAAGTTGTTATTTATTAAGAATACAAATATAATGAAGAATTGAATAAATGCTTAATTTATAAATGGACAAAAAATTTACTGCCTTGTGTTATTACTTCGGATTAAATGGCAGTAAGTATAATAAAATTTCACTTTAATCCTGTAATTTTCTCAAGGAGTAATGTATAAATGAACCGTAATCAAAATAATTCAAAAATAGATTTTAGTCTTGTGCTTATATTAATGCTACTTTGCCTTGCAAGTTGTGTTGCTATTTTTAGTGCGCAAAGTACCGGACAATACAATGAAAACTTTTTAGTCAAACAAATTTTTTGGTATGCCGTAGGAGTTGCTATTATTGCAGGGGTTATCTCTTTAGATTCTGATCAACTAAAAAAGATAGCATGGTATGCATATGGATTTGGCATATTTCTTTTGCTGCTATTAATTGTTGCACCTGAAAGCATCGCAAGAGAAGTAAATGGAGCAAAAAGCTGGTTCCAGCTTCCAGGTATTTCTCTTCAGCCATCTGAATTTGTCAAAGTGTTTATTATTTTAGCTCTTTCAAGAATTATTGTTGAACATCAAGAAAAATATTTAGCGAAAACGTTAAAAACAGATTTGTGGCTGCTAATAAAAATTGTGGGTATTACTTTTTTCCCCCTCATTTTAGTGATGCAGCAGCCTGATTTGGGAACTTCCCTTGTTTTTATCGCTATTATGCTTGGAATGATTTTTATATCAGGAATAACCTGGAAAATAATAGTGCCTCTATTTATGGGAGGCTCCTTATGTGGAGCAGGAATCTTATATTTAGTAGTATGGCAGCCAGCTTTATTGGAAAAATATTTAGGTGTGCAAGAATATCAGTTTGGACGCATTTACTCTTGGCTGAACCCTTACAATTATCAAAGTTCCACAGGATATCACTTAACACAATCATTATTGGCGATTGGTTCAGGCGAGACGGCTGGAAAAGGAATGGGTACAAGAGATGTATACTTGCCAGAGAGTCATTCTGATTTTATATTTAGTGTAATAGGAGAGGAATTTGGTTTTATTGGTGCGAGTGTGCTAGTTAGTTTGTTTTTCCTTCTTATATACCATATTACAAAAGTCGCTTTAGAAACAAAAAATTCCTTTTATACATGTATTTGTGTAGGGGTTATCAGTGCCATCACTTTCCATGTATTTCAAAATATCGGGATGACAGTTGGAGTATTGCCGATTACAGGAATACCATTGCCATTTATCAGTTATGGAGGAAGTTCCTTGATGGGGAATATGCTGGCCATTGGATTAATTTTCTCTATACGTTATCATTACAGAAAATATATGTTTTCAAATGGGGAATAAAGTGAAACTTCAATCCGTGTGGTTCTCCTTCCACCAAGGGATTGTTAGTTGAAACAATCAAGCTTTTACGGGCAGTTTCTACCCACCTAGATTTCTCATTTTCTTTTATAACCTTAAGGTGGGGGTCAAAAGCTTGTTAATGCGTGATAAAATTTAAGATAGATGAAGTGCATAAGCAAATAGAAAAATTTCTGGGCACAAAAAAATAACCTGTCATGTGGCAGGTTATTTTTTTGCTTATCTACTTGTTTCCTTTGGGTGAGGGGGAAGGAAACAATCGATAAAAAGTAATGACAATCAAACGATATTGATAATCATTATCAATTGATTTAATATTATAATAAATTATAATATATATTGTGTCAATCTTTATTTCAAAAAAAAATCAGCGGAGGAAAAAATGGAAGAAGAATTTCAAAAAAAATTTGCTGGATTGTTATCTGACTATACACAATTGTTATTGGGACAACAAAACAAGGCAATCCAAACAAAAGTAGAAATTTGGATGCTGTATTCCCATATGGCGAAGTCTATGCCTAGTTTAGTGAAACATTGGAATCAGGAATTTCCAGAAGGAAAACAGGAAATGATGAACATAATAGCAGAAATAAAAAAAATCAACGAAAAACAAAAACAAAATAAATAAAGAAACATATGCTACTAAGAGACCTGGACAATCTTTTTATGTTATTTTTATCTTTTTTTGAAGTTTTATTATTTAATGTTTTTTTCTAAAGGGGGATATTTAGTTTGATAACAAATACATTAACCATTAATAATCAGTGGGATACAAAACAATGCTCCCACTGATTATTAGTTTATTTTATTGAACAGTCGATGGACCATAAGGGAATTGATTAGTATATCCTTTGAATTGCTGATAAGACTGCTGTAACTTTTGTTGTTCTGCAGACTCTAATTTGTACCAGCCCTTTTGAAACATCACAGTATATAATTCCCTTTGCATATTTTGTGTTTCTGTAAAAATTGCTAATAAATCTTGATATAATGCTTGATGGCTTGCTTCGTTTAAAGCAGTGGAATAAGAATCAGTCATATACTTTTCTGTGGCTAATAAATCATTAATAAAATCTCTATCATTCATTTGTGGTGTTTTAGGTACTTGTGTTTCTGGATTTTGAATAGGTTGTTGATTCATCATTTTCCCTCCATAACTAATTCAAACGATTATTGCTGTTGGTAAGTGCCGCTACTTAAAGATTGTTGGGCATTTAAATGGGAAATTATCTGTTCATAATGTTTTTGATGCATTTGTCCACATTTGTCCAGATAAGATTTTATTGTTTGGTCTTTTGTATTAGTAGCAAAAAAATGTGCTTTTTTCATGGCAAGTAAATTCCATGAAAGCATGTCTGTTAAGTAAAGAGAGTCTTTTACGGTTATGGTCGCTGGCGGCTGCATCATCTCATTTGTGTTTTGCACAGCAGAATGGAATGTTTGCTGCATATTATTTTCCTCCAATCGAAATGGGCTGAAATATTTTATTATTTTTTATACTGATTGTTTTGGCTGTTTACTTTTCCACCACCATCGTTTTCAACTGTTGGTCCAGCATTCCCTTTTACACTTGCTGCACTTACGCCAGCTTTTGATGGATTTTTTTTCACTCTAGGCATTGTTGTCACCTCCTACACTTACACATAGTAGCCTTTCCTATCTCAAAAGTTTTAATGAATTAAATCATCATTTACCATAAGTTTTCAAATAAAAATGATAAAAATGTGGACAAAAAAACAGGCAGGATATAATGCACTATCGTATATAGATATAAAAAGGTAAATTTATGATGCATACAGTAGGTGAATATTGTTTGTTTTGAAAAAATTATAAAAAAATGAGAGGGAGGAAAAAAATGAGTGTTATAAAGCAAGCAGTTGTTATAGGTGCTGGCGTCATGGGAGCATCCATAGCGGCTCAATTAGCGAATGCCGATATTCCTACACTGCTTCTTGATATAGTTCCTGATGATCTTTTAGCAGAAAAGAATAATTGGTGCTCCCAACTGGATGGGGATAATAGAAATCAATTAGCAGATAAAGCCAAAAAAAATTTAATGAATCAAAAGCCTAGTCCCATTGTTTCTCTACAAAAACTTTCTTTAATAGAAACGGGAAATATAGAGGATCATTTATCTAAAATATCAAAGGCAGACTGGATTATTGAAGCAATTACAGAAGATATAGAAGCAAAAAGGTCATTGCTTCAAAAAATAGATGATTTCAGAAAAAAAGGATCAATTGTAAGCAGCAATACATCAGGCATTTCCATTGAAACGATGGTGGAAAATTGCTCAGCAGACCTTCAAGCACATTTTTTGGGTACACATTTTTTTAATCCCCCACGTTATATTACTCTCTTAGAATTAATCGCAACCCCTAAAACGAATCTAACTACCCTACAAAAATTCAAAGAATTTGCAGAAAAACAATTAGGGAAAAATGTAATAATTACGAAGGATACCCCTAATTTTATCGCAAACCGAATCGGTGCCTATGCATTTTTAACGATAGTAAAAGTAATGACAAAGTCAAAGCTGTCAATTCCAAAAGTAGATGAACTAACTGGGAAGTTAATTGGACGTTCTAAGAGTGGGACATTCCAAACATTAGATTTAGTAGGATTAGATACATTTTCATATGTTGTAAAAAATATTCAGGAAAGATCTTCTAATCATAGCGAAAAAGGTTTTTATATCATGCCGCCTTTTATGGAAGAAATGATCGAGCAAAATTTGCTAGGAAGAAAAACAGGAAATGGTTTTTATAGAAAAACTAAAAGTGGAATAGAAGCACTTGATTATCAAACTATGCAATACCAAAGGGTAGAAAAAAAGAAACTGCCAGAAAAAGAATTGCAGGAGTTTATTTATGAGGACAGCCAGGATGCAAAATTTTTATGGGAAAGCATCATGCCATTTCTATTATACAGTGCGGCTTTATTAGGAGAAATAGCAGATACCATTTACGAAATAGATGAGGCTGTAAAATTGGGCTTTAATTGGGAAAAAGGGCCATTTGAAATATGGGATAGTATTGGATTAGTTAAAAGCATAACAAAATTAAAATCTGCAAATATTGCCGTTCCAAATTGGATAACCGAAATGATAGAAAAAGGAGAACATGTTTTTTATAAAAAAGAAAAGGAAGCATTAACTTATTATAACAATGGGAAGTATACGCCAATTCAAAAGGATTCCCATCATATAGACGTACAGGAGAAAAAAAGACAAAATGGCATATTAGCCAGAAATGATAGTGGAACACTTTTTGATATTGGCGACGGGGTGGCGATGCTGGAACTTCATGCCCCGCATAATGTAATTGGGATGGATGCAATTGAGATGATGGATGCAGCAGTTAGGGAAGTGGAAGAAAATTCAGCGTTTAAGGGATTAGTGATTGGCAGTGGAGGAACAAATTTTAGTGTAGGAGCAAACCTAGCATTGCTATTAATGGAAGCACAGTCAAAAGATTATTCGGAAATTGAACTGGTTGTACAAAAGTTTCAAGAGGCCATGATGAAAATAAAATATGCGAAAAAACCGATTGTTTCAGCGCCATTTGGCAATACACTAGGAGGCGGTGCTGAGATTTGTTTAGCTTCCTCTTATGTGCAAGCATTACAAGAAACTTATATTGGTCTAGTGGAAACAGGGGTAGGACTAATTCCTGGAGGCGGGGGAACAAAAGAACTGTATATAAACTCACTAAAAGAAGTAGATTTGCTTCAAGAAGAGGCACTAATAAAAACGGTCAAAAAAGTATTTTTCACTATTTTTACAAGTAAAGTATCTACTTCTGCAGAAGAGGGAAAAGAATGGAAATTGCTTAATAAAAAGGATCAAATTACGATGAATAAACGTTATTTAATTTATGATGCAAAACAAATGGTGCTTAAACATTCTACTTTGTATAGTCCCCCACAAAAAAGAAAAGTTGTTGTTGCAGGAAAACCAGGATATGACTTGTTAAAAAAGGAATTATCTAAGTTAGCAATGACGGGAAGGCTATCTCCTTATGAAAGAATTATTGGCGAAAAATTAGCTTTTGTTTTAACAGGAGGAAATTTGCCCTTTAAATCAGAGGTAGAGGAAGCCTATTTGCTGCAGTTGGAAAGGTCAGCATTTATGGAGCTGATTCAAGACAAACAAACACAAAAACGAATGCTGCATTTATTGCAGACAGGAAAAATCTATCAAGAGAAAAGGGAAAACACTTCCCCTGCTAACTAAAATTTTGTTTGATAAAAATAAGGTAACTGTGACGGAGTGATGAGAGTGAAAAAAGGTGGCAGCTTTTTAACAGAAGAAACAAAAGAAATGGATATTTTTACACCAGAAGATTTCACGGAAGAACATTGGATGATTGGAAAGATGACAGCAGATTTTGTGGATAAAAGAGTAATAAAAAATCTAGCTGCAATGGAAAATCACGATTTTAAGCAAGTGGTGGAATTGTTGAAAGAGGCGGGGGAGTTAGGACTTTTAAGTGGTGACATACCAGAGGAATTCGGTGGATTAGGCTTAGATAAAATAAGTTCTGCTATTATTTCAGAAAAGATGTCTATTGCAGGAGGATTCTCTGTTACCCATGGTGCACATATTGGTATAGGCTCTCTTCCCATTGTTTTATTTGGAAATAAGGAACAAAAGGAAAAATATTTGCCCTATTTAGCAACAGGAGAAAAAATAGCAGCATATGCGTTAACTGAACCACAAGCAGGGTCGGATGCCATGAGCATTAGAACAACTGCTGCTTTAAATGAAGAAGGCACCCATTATATTCTAAAAGGAGAAAAACAATGGATTACAAATGCTGGAATTGCTGATGTTTTTACTGTATTCGCAAAAATAGATGGAAAAGATTTTTCCGCCTTTATCATAGAAAGGGAGTTTGAAGGATTTTCTATCGGCAAGGAAGAAAATAAACTCGGCATAAAAAGTTCCTCTACCTGTGCATTAAAGTTTGACAATGTAGCTGTACCTGTAGAAAACTTGCTTGGAGAAAAGGGAAAAGGACATATTATTGCATTAAACATTTTAAACATTGGCCGCTTTAAATTGGGAGTCGGTGCAGTTGGTGCAAGCAAAGAAGCAATCAAAAAGACAATCTCCTATACGAATAATCGTATCCAGTTTCATACCCCAATTACTCAATTTCCATTAACAAAAGAAAAATTAGCCACAATGTCTGCCTATTTATATGCAGCAGAAAGTTCTGTTTATCGAACTGCCGGATTAATCTCCACTAGTATGAGTCCATTGCCACATGACGCTGATAGAAAATTAATAGCTTCTGCCATAAATGAATATGCGATTGAATGCAGCCTAAACAAGGTATTTGCTTCGGAAGTGCTTGATATGATTGTAGATGAATGTGTGCAATTGCATGGAGGAAACGGGTTTATGGAAGGTTATGATATAACAAGGATGTATCGTGATGCTAGAATAAATCGTATATTTGAAGGCACAAATGAAATTAATCGCTTATTAGTTCCAGCTACCCTTTTAAAAAAGGGAATAAAGGGCGAACTTCCATTATTGCAAGCTGCTAAAAATGTAGAGCGACAATTGCTGACACTGCTCCCGGCTGATCCTGAAAAGTCCATTTTGGCACAAGAAAAAATGTTTGTGGAAAACGGAAAAAAAATTGCATTACTTTTACTTGGCTTAACTGCCCAAAAATTTGGACACAAATTAGAGAATGAACAAGAAATACTTGCCAATCTATCAAATATTATCATGACGGTCTACAATATGGAGTCTGCAATATTACGAACAGAAAAAGGAATAAAAAGAGGGCAAAATAATGAAATACAAAAAATTCTTTATACAGAAATTTACTGTGCAGAAGCATTTCAAAAAATCAACTCTGAAGCAATAGAAATACTAGCAAATATGGAAAGTGGAGATAACCTTCGCCTGCTGCTTGCGAGTTTGAAAAAATTGACGAGACATTTGCCGAAACCAATTATTTCCTTAAAAAGAAAAGCGGCAGAGGAAATAATAGCAAAAAAACAATATATTGTATGATAAGGATAAATCTAAAAGAAAGGCTGTTTTCGTAATCTTTGTTGCTTTTAAAGGAGTGGGTGGATTTCCATTCCAGGATGCCCGCTTTCCGTAGAGCGGGCGGTAAGTCTCCTCGGCTTATCGCCTGCGGGGTCTCATCTGTCCCGCTAATCCCACAGGATTCTCGCACCTTTCACTCCAATCCACCTGTTTTAACCATGGATTTATTCATGGAAACTATCCAAAAAAAAAATCATTTTTTAGAAAACAGCCAAAAGAAAAGACAAATTCTTTTCGTTCAGATTTGTCTTTTTTTAAAAGCTTATTTTCACAGTTATCTTTCGTTGAACCAATTCGGCTTTTACGGGGAAGTTTCTGCCTACCTAGATTTTTTGTTTCTTCTTTTAATCTCGAAGTAGGAGTCAAAAGCCTGCTAAATAGGGGGAAATTAATTTGCTGCGAAACAACAAGTTTACGAAAAGAGCCTTTTATAAACCTATTGTTTTTATATGTTAAAAAAACTCTCATGGGGAAGTAGCTTGATCATAATTTTAGCCATTAAATTATAATTATGCTCAATTTCTATATTATGATTTTGAAGAAAAATATGATAATATGCAAGTATATGTAATGAAATTCAACAAAAAATAGGTGATAGAATGAAAGTTACATTTTATTGGTATCCAAAATGCGGTACATGCAGAAAAGCTAAAAAGTGGCTTGATGAAAATGGTGTAGCATATGAAGAAGTACATATCGTCGAAAACCCCCCTTCCCGCTCTAAATTGGAAGAACTGTATAAAAACAGTGGAATGGAATTAAAGAAGTTCTTTAATACAAGTGGCCAAAAGTACCGGGAACTTGGGTTGAAGGACAAAGTAAAAGAGGCATCAGATGCTGAGCTATTAGATATACTAGCATCAGACGGCATGTTGATCAAACGTCCATTAACTACGGACGGAAATAAAGTAACAATTGGATTTAAAGAAGAAGAGTTTAAAGAAAGTTGGATTAAATAGAGCCTGCTTTTTTTAATATAATAATACTATTTGGAGGGAATTGTATATGAGCATACCGAAAGATTTACGTTATTCAGAAGAACATGAATGGGTAAAAGTAGAAGGCGAAAATGCCCGTATTGGTATTACATACTTTGCACAATCAGAATTAGGGGACATTGTGTTTGTTGAACTCCCTGAAGTTGGCGATGATGTTGTAGCAAACGAGCCATTTGGAAGTGTTGAATCAGTTAAAACGGTATCCGAATTATACGCTCCAATCAGCGGTAAAGTAGTGGAAGTAAATGAAGATCTAAGTGATAATCCAGAGTATGTTAATGAATCACCATATGAAAAAGCGTGGATGGTTGTAATTGAACCTAGTAACAAAGAGGATATTGATGGACTTATGACTGCAGAGCAATATGGGGAAATGACAAAAGAAGATTAATACCGAGAAGGAGTTGTCCTGAAACATGAACGAAAACTTCGCCGCCACAGTAAGCATAGATAAAGCTGAATGGATTGGGGGGAAGTTCGTGCATGAATGGATTAGCTCCTTTTTTTATCTAGGAAAAACACTAAAGATTTGAAAATTCAGAAAAATTTCAAAAAGTACTTTCCCTCTTGTTTTATATATGATAAAGTTGAATTCAATACTTCCATTTAGGTGATCAGAGATGAGCAAAATAATCATTGTTGAAGGCAAATCAGATAAGTTAAAAATTAAAAATATTATTAGAGAGCCAATTGAGATTATTTGTACAAATGGAACGATCGGTGTATCAAAGCTAGATGAACTAATAGAAGAATTATTTGATAAAGATGTTTATATCTTAGTAGATGCTGACAAATCTGGTGAAAAGTTAAGAAAACAATTTAGAAAAGAAATGCCTGAAGCAGAACATTTATATATTGATAAAATGTATAGAGAAGTTGCGAGTGCTCCAACCCATCATTTGGCTACGGTTCTATTGCATGCGAATATTGATGTTTTTCCGGAATATTTAGATTTAAGGATGAATTAGAAATGAATAATTGGACGATAGAACAAATAAATAGTGTTATATCAGAAGAAAAAGAACAGGCTTTTCTGCTTTATTTGTATACCCCTCTTTGCGGGACATGTCAGGTTGCATCAAAAATGCTTACTGTTGTGGAAGCTATGGTGAAAAATGGAGTTTTTGCAAAAATGGATTTAAATTATTATCCGGCGCTTGCAGAAAAATATGAGGTGGAGAGTGTCCCATGTCTTCTAATTTTTAAGGGAGGAAACTTGGCAGAAAAAAAATACGCCTTTCATTCGGTGCCTTATTTATTAGAAGAAATTCAAAAATATACATAATGGTTATTCCTGCTGATTTCCTTACTAGTCAGCTGTATGAGAAAAAATCGCCTTTTTTGTAAAAGGCGATTTTTTATAGTCAGGTATTTATCACGCATTAACGGGCAGTAAAACCCCCACCTAAGGGAGTGTAAGAGAAAACGAGAAATCTAGGTGGGGGATAACTGCCCATAAAAGCCTGATTGGTTCAACTAACAACTAGTGGGGGATGAAGAAAACCCCCACTGGTTGAAGCTTCACTTTATGAAAATCGACATGGAAGATAAGAGTATGACATTTCTCGGGAAATATATCGACGGAATTATTACATAAAATCAATTGTTTATTTAATAGCTTTAACCTCCTTTTTTATAGAACTGCTCTTTTATTTTAAAACAAGCGAAAATCTGACAAAGTCCAACAAAGTACACGGAAAAAAATGTTTTTTTTGTCTAAATAAAAATAATAGGGATTTTTCTTTTTAGAAAGGGTTTTAGCTGGTAGGAAAGAATACATATAAAAGATATAGGGAGGATGAAAAGGGAGGGTATTTATGCATCAGCTAGTAATGAGATTAATAGATAATTTAAATAAAAGTAATGCGATAAAACCAATGCTTTATAAAAAAACATTTATTTTATTAGTAAAATGTGACGAAGAGCATTATTATATTGAATTAAAAGATGTTCAGTTTCGTCTTGTAGAAAAACTGGATTGTAAGCCTGATATTGTATTAGAAGGCTGTGAAAAGGACTTGCAGGCGATATTGCTAGGAAAAACATTATTGCGTGAGTCGAAAAAAAGACAAAACATTTTTATTACCTCCAATTTTCGAAAAGTATTAATGCTAGAGTCTCTTTTTTATTTAGGAAATCTTCACGATGTAGCTGCTGAATAATTGGAGCTTTTCGTTAAATGTTTTTGGAACATCTTCATTTTTACCATTAAAAACATTCTCATAAAAATAAATCATAGGTATAGTAGAAATAGAAACGTACGCTGCAATATAGCCAGTGTATTTTTTTTGTCTATTTAAAAAGAATGTAAGAACATTTAACATTATTTACTCAAAATTCAGAAAAAACATTATATTAAAAAATACTGAAAATAGGATTGACACTTTCTTTACGAACGTGTTAAAGTACCTCTAACGAATAATTTCGACAAAACTTTATTTAATTATATAGATACTCTTATCAAGAGAGGTGGAGGGATGTGCCCGATGAAACCCGGCAACCGTCAGCGAAAAAATGCTGATATGGTGCCAATTCACACAAAGCAATTGTGCTTTGATAGATGAGAGAAAGGTAACAGATTATCATGCCTTTCTGCTCATAATGTGCAGAAAGGTTTTTTTTGGTTAAAAAAGGGATGAACCTTTTGCCTCTATCCAATAATATATAAAAATAATGAAACTTTTATTGAAATAAATATATCTTTTGTGAAAAAGCAGGTGAGAATATGATTCATATAAATCGAGTAAAAAAAATATATCCTTCTAAAAATGGAGAAGTAAGAGCAGTTGACAGCGTGGATTTGGAAATTAACCAAGGAGAAATATTTGGAATCATAGGCTATAGTGGTGCTGGAAAAAGTACACTAATACGCATGTTAAACGGATTGGAAATTCCAACAGAAGGCTCTGTAACCGTCGCAGGTTACGAAGTTTCAAAAATAAAAGGAAAAAAATTAAGACAAGCAAGACAAGAAATAAGCATGATTTTTCAGCATTTTAACTTGCTTTGGTCTAGAACGGTTAAAGAAAATATTAGCTTTCCTCTTGAAATTGCGGGTGTGAAAAAGCTTGATAGAGATAAAAAAGTCGATGAGCTAATTAAGCTTGTTGGTTTAGAAGGAAGAGAAAATGCTTATCCATCTCAACTTAGTGGTGGTCAAAAACAAAGAGTCGGGATTGCCAGAGCTCTTGCAAGTGATCCGAAAGTTCTATTATGTGATGAAGCTACGTCCGCTCTAGATCCACAAACAACAGACGCGATTTTAGATTTACTAGTAGATATAAATAAAAGATTAGGGCTAACAATCGTTTTGATTACGCATGAAATGCATGTTATCCGCAAAATATGTCATCGAGTTGCCGTAATGGAAAATGGAAAAGTAGTAGAATCTGGTCCTGTTATCAATGTATTTAAACATCCGGAGGCAGAGATCACAAAACGTTTTGTGCAACAAGTAATTGAGTTAGAGGAAACAAAAGATACCATTGAACATATTGTCGCACATTATACATCTGGAAGCATTGTGATGTTAGGTTTTGTCGGAGAAAACGCCGAGCAGCCAATTATCACCAAGCTGATTCGCTCATTTGATATAACAGTGAATATTATTCAAGGGAAAATATCGCCCACACAAAATGGCTCCTATGGAACATTGTATATACATTTGGATGGAGAGCAAAAAGACCAAGCTCTGCAATTCCTTCAGTCCCAAGAAATTAGTGTGGAGGTGATAAAAAAATGATGACACACTTATTTCCAAATGTAGATTGGGAGAAAATGTGGCTGGCTACCCAAGAAACATTATATATGACAGGTATTTCTATTGTTGCAACTTTTGTTTTAGGACTTTTACTAGGAGTTATTTTATTTTTAACAGCCAAGGGAAATATGTGGAGCAACCCAGTAATTAATAAGATTATTAGTGCGGTTGTGAATATTTTTCGCTCCATCCCTTTTATCATTTTAATCGTATTATTAATCCCTCTTACGATGATTTTAGTGGGAAGCATGATTGGCGTTAATGCTGCATTGCCTGCCTTAATCATTGGTGCTGCGCCATTTTATGCTCGCTTAGTGGAAATAGGGTTAAGAGAAGTGGATAAAGGGGTAATTGAAGCAGCAAAATCAATGGGTGCCAAACCATCGACTATTATCTTTAAAGTACTGCTTCCTGAATCGATGCCGGCACTAGTATCTGGAATTACCGTAACTACTATTGCGTTAGTTGGTTCAACGGCAATGGCTGGTGTAATTGGTGCAGGCGGTTTAGGAAACTTGGCATATTTAGAAGGTTTCCAGCGAAGTCAATCAGATGTTACGCTTGTAGCAACCATTATCATTCTTATTATTGTATTTATTATCCAATTTATTGGAGATTATATTACATCTAAATTAGACAAAAGATAGGAGAGAAAAACATGAAAAAATTATTTGCATTATTAGCAGTGTTTACTTTAGTATTGGCACTTGCAGCTTGTGGAACAGCAAAAGAAGAAGACAATGCAGCAGAAAATGAAAAGGGCAATACAAAACTAGTTGTCGGTGCTTCTAATGTGCCGCATGCTGAAATTCTTGAAGCAGCAAAACCTCTTTTAGAGAAAAAAGGCATTGATTTAGAGATTAAAACATTCCAAGATTACGTATTGCCAAACAAAGCGTTAGAATCAAAAGAATTGGATGCTAACTATTTTCAGCATATTCCTTACTTAGAGCAGCAAATTAAAGACAACGGCTATGACTTTGTCAGCGCTGGAGCAATTCATATTGAACCAATGGCAGTATTCTCTAAAAAATACAAAAGCTTAGATGACCTTCCAAAAGGTGCAACAGTTATCTTCAGCAATTCTGTAGCAGAACATGGCCGTGTATTATCATTACTTGAAAAAGGCGGTTTAATTAAGCTGAAAGATGGCGTGGAAAAAACATCTGCAACGATAAAAGACATTGTGGAAAATCCTAAAAACATTAAATTTAAAGCAGATTATGAGCCTTCATTATTGCCGCAAATCTATAACAACAATGAAGGGGATGCTGTAGTTATTAATGCTAACTATGCATTAGATGCTGGCTTAAACCCTGTTAAAGATTCTATTGAAATCGAAGGAAGCGAGTCTCCATATGCTAATATCATCACAGTTCGCAAAGGTGATGAAAGTAAAGAAAGCATTAAAACTTTAGTAGAGGTTCTACATTCTAAAGAAATTCAAGATTTTATTAACGAAAAATATAAAGGTGCAGTTGTTCCTGTCACTGAATAATACTTTTTTTGAAAAGAGCTTGCACTTTTTTGCAGGCTCTTTTGTTTTGTCCACTTTCTATTTTAATTCTTGTTTGGTTAACGCAATTGCGGGAAGAATAGAATATATGGGAATATACAATACTACAAAGGTAGTGGAAAAGAATAAAGGGAGTGGATAGTTTGGATATTCAATCAGGGCATTCCGTGGAACATGCGTTGCTTCATTATAAAGAAGGATTAGGAACATTTACGCAAAAAATGCCAGAATTGGCTAAAAGCTTTAATGCCTTCACAGAAGTCTGTTTTCAAGAAGGTGTATTATCTCAAAAACAAAAACAGCTTATTGCGTTGGGAATCAGTCTCTACTCCCAAGATGAATATTGCATTATCTATCATGTGAAGGGCTGTCTAGATCAAGGAGCAACTGAGGAAGAAATTTTGGAAACGATTGGAGTTACTGCTGCATTTGGCGGCGGTGCAACGATGAGCCAAGCAGTTACCCTCGTTCAAGAGGCAGTTTCAGAATTAACAACATTAAAGCAATAAACTATTTTTAATTTGCAGGCTGTCGGCGAACACCGGCTTGCCTTGTTCGGATGCTCATTTCCCGACTACGGTAATTCCGCTTCTCTCAAGGCTTCAATCCTCAAAAGGCAGACATTTTCAATCAGCCTGAGAGTATTCGTTTTTGACCTTGTCTACACTCTGAGCAATAAAATGTTTGGATTGGGGATTATTTTACTAAAGGTTTTTAACTACAATAGAAGTTTTTTCTTCTAGTGAATGTGCTGCTGCAATTCTGAGGAACCAAAGATTTTGGTTCCTCTCCTTACATTATAGGTAGAGAAATACTCATGCATGCATAAGAGATCTACATTTCATTTAAAATGATTAAATATAAAAATTCTTATAATTCGGACAATTTACATAAAAGAAAGCTGATATTACAATGAAACCCTTTTTATTTTTCAGAGAAATAGTAAAGAACCATTCTATAGGTTGATATCAGTTTTTATTTGTTATAATATTAGAATGAGAATAAAATGATAATGAAGTTTCGACAAAATTTTTGAATAAAACTTCTTTTTATTATGGGGGTATAAAATAATGAGTCAATCGAAATTGGTAATTAATGATTTACATGTAGCAATTGATGAAAAAGAAATTATTAAAGGTCTTAACCTTGAAATTAAAGGTGGAGAAATCCATGCGATTATGGGACCAAATGGTACAGGGAAATCTACCCTATCTTCCGCAATTATGGGTCATCCAAAATATGAAATAACAAGCGGTGCCGTTACACTTGATGATGAAGATGTATTGGAAATGGAAGTAGATGAACGTGCTCGCGCAGGTCTGTTTCTTGCTATGCAATATCCAAGCGAAATTAGTGGGGTAACCAATGCTGATTTCTTGCGTTCTGCATTAAACAGCCGTTTAGGAGAAGGCAATGAAATTTCTCTTATGAAATTTATCCGTAAAATGGACAGCAATATGGAGTTCCTTGAAATGGACCCAGATATGGCACAAAGATATTTAAATGAAGGTTTCTCTGGCGGTGAAAAGAAACGTAATGAAATTCTTCAGCTTATGATGTTAGAACCTAAAATTGCAATTCTAGATGAAATTGATTCTGGATTAGATATCGATGCATTAAAAGTTGTATCAAAAGGCATTAACAAAATGCGTGGCGAAGACTTTGGATGCTTAATTATTACGCATTATCAAAGATTATTGGATTATATTACACCAGATGTGGTGCATGTAATGATGCAAGGACGCATTGTTAAAACTGGCGGACCTGAGCTTGCACAGCGTTTAGAAGCAGAAGGTTACGATTGGATTAAGCAAGAGCTTGGCATCGAAGACGAAACAGTTGAACAAGAAGCGTAAGGTTAGGGGGATCGACATGACAACGGAAATCAAATTACCATTTGATCAGGAATATATTACTTCCTTTTCAAAAGATATGGGCGAACCAGCTTGGTTAACAGAAGTACGTGTGAAGGCTTTGGAAAAAGCTGAAGACCTTCCAATGCCAAGACCGGATAAAACGAAAATTACTAATTGGAATTTAACTCAAATTGAAAAACATATTGTTAGCAGTGAAGATTTCTCTGATGTTAATGAACTGCCGGAAGAAGTAAAGGCGCTTATTGATTTAGAAAAAAATAAGACATTATACATTCAAAGAAATAACCGCCCGACTTTTTTAGCTGTGTCGAATGAGTTAAAAGAAAAGGGAGTAATATTCACTGATATTTTTACAGCTGCAAGAGAATACAGTGATTTTGTGCAAAAATATTTTATGAAAGATGCAGTAAGTGTTGATGAACATAAATTAACAGCATTGCATGCTGCATTATTAAACGGCGGTGTATTCTTATACGTTCCAAAGAATGTAGAATTAGAAGAACCGATACAGGCAATTTTCTTGCATGATGATAAAGAAACAAATCTTTTCAATCATGTATTAGTTGTTGCTGAAGATAATAGCTCTGTAGTATATGTAGAGAATTATGTATCTACTGTAGATCCGGAAAATGCTGTATTTAATATCGTGACAGAAGTTATTGCGAATGCAAATGCAAAAGTTCAATATGGTGCTGTAGACAACTTGGCTAAAGGTGTTACAACATATGTAAATCGCCGCGGTATCGCTCATAGAGATGCAAAAATTGAATGGGCATTAGGTTTTATGAATGATGGCAACACTATTTCTGAAAACACTACAAATCTAATTGGCGATGGCTCGTATGGCGATACAAAGTCAGTTGTTGTTGGAAGAGGAGAACAAAAACAAAACTTTACAACAAAAGTTGTCCACTTCGGCAAAAATTCAGAAGGTTATATTTTAAAACATGGTGTCATGAAAGAAAGTGCTTCTTCTATCTTTAATGGAATTGGCAAAATAGAACATGGTGCTACAAAAGCAAATGCTGAACAAGAGTCTCGTGTTCTTATGCTAAGTGAAAAAGCAAGAGGGGATGCAAATCCGATTCTTTTAATTGATGAAGATGATGTAACAGCCGGACATGCTGCATCTGTTGGACGTGTAGATCCATTGCAATTGTATTATCTAATGAGCCGCGGTATTCCAAAACATGAAGCAGAAAGATTAGTTATTCATGGATTCCTTGCACCAGTTGTAGAACAACTTCCTATTGAAGGAGTTAAAAAACAATTGGTTGAGGTAATTGAAAGGAAAGTAAAATAATGAATATCCAAGATGTTCGTCAATACTTCCCTATATTAAATCAAGAAGTCAACGGTCATCCTTTGGTATATCTCGATAGTGCCGCTACATCTCAAAAACCAGTTCAAGTAATAGAAACACTGGATAAATATTATCGAGAATATAATTCAAACGTTCATCGTGGTGTTCATACATTAGGAACAAAAGCGACAGACGCATATGAAGGTGCAAGAGATAAAGTAAAGAATTTTATTAATGCAAAAACTATGGAAGAGATCATTTTTACAAGAGGTACAACTACCGCTTTAAATACGGTTGCCCAAAGTTATGCAATGGCTAATTTATCGGAGGGAGATGAAATAATCATCTCTCCGATGGAACATCATAGCAATATTATTCCATGGCAGCAAGTAGCGAAAAAAACAGGTGCTGTATTAAAATATTTCCCATTGCAAAAAGATGGTACAATTTCTATTGCTGATGTGGAAGCAACGGTTACCTCTTCTACAAAGCTTGTATCTATTACTTATGTTTCCAATGTTCTAGGAGTAATTAATCCAATTAAAGAGATTGCAGCAATTGCTCATAAAAATGGAGCAGTATTAGTAGTAGATGCAGCACAGGGAGCACCGCATATGAAAGTGGATGTTCAAGATATCGACTGTGACTTTCTTGGATTTTCAGGACATAAAATGTGCGGTCCAACAGGCATTGGCGTCTTGTACGGAAAAAAAGAATTGCTTGAAAATATGGAGCCTATTGAGTTTGGCGGAGAAATGATTGATTTTGTTGGATTATATGAATCAACATGGAAAGAGCTTCCTTGGAAGTTTGAAGCTGGAACACCAATTATTGCGAATGCTATTGGATTAGGCGCTGCCATTGATTTTCTTCAAGAAGTTGGATTAGATAATATTATTGAACATGAACATAAAATGGCAGCATATGCAATGGAGAAAATGTCAAATATAAATGGTTTAACCATCTATGGACCACAAGATGCCAAAAATCGTGCAGGTGTGATTACATTTAATATAGAAGATGTTCATCCACATGACGTTGCTACAGTCTTAGATGCTGAGGGCATTGCTGTTCGTGCAGGGCATCATTGTGCACAACCATTAATGAAATGGCTTAATGTATCTGCAACTGCAAGAGCCAGTTTCTACCTATATAATTCTGAAGACGAAATTGATAAACTAGTTGAAGGAATTAGTAAAACAAAGGAGTATTTTAGCGATGTCTTTTAACAATTTAGATACACTTTATAGAAGTGTGATTATGGACCATTATAAAAATCCTCGCAATAAGGGTGTTTTAGAGGGCAGTCTAACGGTTAATATGAACAATCCCACATGTGGAGATCGCATCTTACTTACAATGCAGGTAGAAGAAGGAAAAGTGAAAGATACAAAGTTTGAAGGCGAGGGCTGCTCGATCAGCATGTCTTCTGCTTCCATGATGACACAAGCAATTAAAGGGAAAACAGTAGAGGAAGCATTAACGCTTTCCAAAACATTTTCCGATATGATCCAAGGAAAAGATTATAGCGATGATATAGATTTAGGAGATATTGAAGCACTGCAAGGTGTTTGCAAATTTCCAGCAAGAATTAAATGTGCAACATTAGCATGGAAAGCGATGGAAAAAGGAGTTAACGAAGGAATCTAATTCTAGTAAGTTAGTAAATCCTTTTTGCTTAAATTTGTTAATAATTGCATGTAGAATGGAGGAAAATGAAATGGCAAAAAAAGCGCCTGAAATTGGGGATTATAAATATGGGTTCTCGGATAAAGACGTTTCTATCTTTCGTTCTAAACGTGGTTTAACGAAAGAGATTGTAGAAGAAATTTCAAAAATGAAGGAAGAACCACAATGGATGTTAGACTTTCGTTTAAAGTCATTAGAGCATTTTTATAAAATGCCAATGCCACAGTGGGGTGGAGATTTAGCTTCATTAAATTTTGATGAAATTACTTATTATGTAAAACCTTCTGAGAAAACAGAAAAATCTTGGGATGAAGTTCCAGAGGAAATTAAACAAACCTTTGATAAATTAGGTATACCAGAAGCAGAGCAAAAATATTTAGCTGGTGTATCCGCTCAATATGAATCTGAAGTTGTTTATCATAATATGCAAGAAGATTTGGAAGCAATGGGAATTGTTTTCAAAGATACGGATTCTGCTTTAAAAGAAAATGAAGATATCTTTAAAGAGCATTGGGCAACTGTTATACCGCCAACGGATAATAAGTTTTCAGCGCTTAACTCGGCTGTTTGGTCTGGGGGCTCATTTATCTACGTGCCAAAAGGGATAAAAGTAGATACGCCATTGCAAGCATATTTCCGCATTAACTCGGAAAATATGGGGCAATTTGAAAGAACATTAATAATTGTTGATGAAGGAGCACATGTTCACTATGTAGAAGGCTGTACAGCTCCAGTTTATACAACTAACTCTCTTCATAGTGCTGTTGTTGAAATCATCATCAAAAAAGATGCATATTGCCGTTATACTACCATTCAAAACTGGGCAAATAACGTTTATAACCTAGTTACAAAACGTGCTGTCTGTGATGCAAATGCAACAATGGAATGGATCGATGGAAATATTGGATCTAAATTAACAATGAAGTATCCTGCCGTTATTCTTAAAGGAGAAGGCGCAAGAGGAATGACATTATCTATCGCTCTAGCTGGAAAAGGACAACATCAAGATGCTGGCGCAAAAATGATTCATTTAGCTCCAAATACATCTTCCACAATTGTTTCGAAATCTATTTCTAAACAAGGCGGTAAAGTTACGTATCGTGGAATTGTTCACTTTGGACGCAAAGCAGATGGAGCTCGCGCTAACATCGAATGCGATACATTGATTATGGATAATAAATCAACTTCTGATACTATTCCATATAATGAAATTTTAAATGACAATATTTCATTAGAACATGAAGCGAAAGTTTCTAAAGTTTCTGAAGAACAATTATTTTATTTAATGAGCAGAGGTATTTCAGAAGAAGAAGCAACTGAGATGATCGTAATGGGATTCATTGAACCATTTACAAAAGAATTACCAATGGAATATGCAGTAGAAATGAACCGTCTGATTAAGTTCGAGATGGAAGGTTCTATCGGTTAATTCATTCAAAAACGCATCCTATTAGGATGTGTTTTTTTTGTGCGTGTAGGAACGATAAGATATTTGTAAATTTAGAAATTAGAAATGGCTTTAAAAAGTAGTTATTTAAGGTGATTATGTTATGATAATAAGAAGAAAATAGCTAGGGTAGTAAATAGTATTAAACGTAATTATACATACTGGCAATTCCTTTAGAAGGTGATATTATTTGATAAATATTGGTTTAACTGGTTGGGGAGATCATGACAGTTTATATAGAGATAGGACTTCCTCGCGCAATAAGCTAGTTGAATATGCAGCGCATTTTCCTATTGTGGAAGTGGATGCTTCCTTTTATGCTGTCCAGCCGAAAAAAAATGGCGAAAAGTGGGTTAGAGAAACACCTGCAGATTTTCGTTTTATTGTGAAGGCGTATCAAGGGATGACCGGCCACCAAAGAGGAGAGCTGCCATTTTCTACAATGGAAGAAATGTTTGCAGCCTTTATAACATCGTTAGAGCCTTATCAAAAGGAAAATAAATTAAGCATGGTTTTATTTCAGTTTCCCCCTTGGTTTGATTGTATAAAAGAAAATGTTCTATATTTGAGAACTTGCAAGAAATTAATGGGCGATATTCCTTGTGCATTAGAGTTTCGACATCAATCTTGGTTTATTCCAAAATTCAGGGGGAAAACGCTGCAGTTTATGAAGACTGAAGGGTGGATTCATAGTATTTGTGATGAACCACAAGCTGGAACAGGATCCATTCCAACTATTATTGAACCATCTAATGAAGAAAATGTTTTAATACGTTTCCATGGAAGAAACGTGCATGGCTGGCAGCAAAAAAATAATCCTAAATGGCGAGAAGTTCGTTATTTATATAAATATAATCAAAAGGAATTAGAAGAGTGGAGAGCGCATATAAACTATTTACATAGTATTTGCAAAAATATATTTGTTGTATTTAATAACAATTCTGGTGGAGATGCTGCAGATAATGCACTACAATTAATTAAGCTATTAAATATTGAATATAAAAACTTGGCACCAAGGCAATTAGATTTGTTTTAATAAAAGGCTGTTTTCGTAAACTTTGTTGCTACTAAAGGAGTAGGTTGATGTCCGTTGCAGGATGCTTGCTTTCCGTGGGGCGGGCGGTGAGCCTCCTCAGGCTACGCCCTGCTGGGTCTCACCTGTCCTGCTAATCCCATAGGAGTCTTGCACCTTTCACTCCAATCAACCTGTTTTAACAACGGGTTTACTCATGGAAACGATCTGAAAAACAACAATCTTTTAGAAAATAGCCTTAAAATAACAATCCTTTAGAAAAATAGCTTAATAAAATAGGCTGAAACTTGGAATTTAATGTTAAATAAAACTTCAACTAATGGAAGTTTCACTTTGTATGGCCTTACTTAATGGAAGAAATCAGCTAAACTGTTATTTGACTTTATTACTTATCGAAAAGGAAGGCGAAAGAATGGAAGTTATCCATATATATCATACGAATGATCTACATAGTCATTTTGAAAATTGGCCGAAAATTTCCGCACTTTTACGAGAAAGAAAACAATGGCATATTGCTGCAGGGGATTCGGTTTATTTTTTTGATATTGGGGATCACTTGGATTTATGGCATCCCTACACAGAAGCTACAAAAGGGAAAATTAATACACAATTATTAAATAATGAACATTATACGGCAGTGACGATAGGGAATAATGAAGGAATTACACTGCCATATGAAGCACTGGATCATTTATATGAAGACGCAACATTTGATGTTATTTTAGCTAATTTGTATAAAGAAAATGGGGAACGTCCAAGTTGGCTAAACCCTTCTCAAATATATACAACTAACGAGGGGACAACAATTGGTGTTATCGGTTTAACTGCATATTTTGATCATTTATATGAATTGTTGGGATGGCAATTGACGGATCCTTTTTATGAATTGGAAAAAGTACTTCTTCAATTAAGAAGTAAAGTAGATATTGTTATAGTATTATCTCATTTAGGCATTAATGAAGATGAAGAAATGGCAGCACGTTTTCCAGAAATTGATGTGATTTTGGGAGCGCATACCCATCACATTCTTCATCAAGGCAAAGTGATAAAAAATAGTCTTTTAGGTGCCGCAGGTAAATTTGGACAATTTATTGGTCATATTATTCTAACGGTAGATACATCTACCAAAAAGGTAATAGAAAAAAGTGCCCAATTATATGATACCAGTAAGCTTCCCGCTGTTCAGGGCGAAGATAATTTTGTCGACCAATTATATAAAGAAGGAAAAAAAGCTTTATCATCTCAAGTAACAACTTTAGGCAAGCCATGGTCTAAAAAAGAGTTGGCATTATTTTTATGCCAAGAAATAAAAACATGGTGTAATGCTGATTGTTCTATTATCAATGAAGGAATCATTTTAGATGAATTAAAAGGAGGGCCTGTTTCCTACTTTGATTTATTAACGATTTGTCCACATCCGATTAATCCATGTAAAGTAACACTAACAGGTGCTGAATTAAAAGAAATCCTTATTGATATGCAAAATGAAAAATGGGAGCATCTTCAAGTAAAAGGACTTGGTTTTAGAGGAACTTTGTTAGGAAAAATGATTTGCCGAGGAATAGAAGCAAAAACAATGGGAGAACGAACAGATTTTTATATTCAGGATAAAGAACTGGTTGCTGATGCAGCATATACAGTGGCTCTTCCAGATATGTTTACTTTCGGTAATTTTTTTCCTGCTATATATCGTGCCAAAGAAAAACAATATTTTTTACCTGAATTTATGAGAAATATATTAGCAGAAACATTATAAGAAGGCATTTAATATCAGATGGTTTTTTTCCGGTGGCTACAGTTAAGAAAATACACGATTTCTCTCCTCCATGAATATACTAGTAGGAAAAGAGGGGAGTGACTTGTAATGGTAGAGGTATTTCCTATAACGATAGAAGATAAAATATTTATTGGCATAAGTGTACAATTACCAAAAACCAACTTGCTTGTTGTTAAAAGTGAAATAGGGTATATTATGTGCGGCGCACTAGACATAGCATTGTTAAATAAAAAATTAAAAGATAGAAAAATCATTGCTGGAAGAGCAGTTGGAGTAAAAACCATTCAGCAATTATTAGACGCCCCGTTAGAATCAGTAACAGCGGAAGCAGAAAATTATGGTGTTTACGCAGGTATGATTGGAAAAGAAGCATTATTGAAAATGATTTAAAGCTATATGTTAAAATAAAGTTTATGTTAATGAAATAGTGTTCTTTAACAAAACTAACATAATAGAAATCAGATAGAGGTTGTTTTCTATCTGATTCCTATTTAATCGATAGCGCTTCAGAAATTCTTTTGTTAGTTTTTTCTTTGCATACATAGAATGTATATACATAAACGGATGAAACAAATTATATTAATAGGCTTTAATGTCCACTGATTAGGTCATTGTTTTGCTCCTGTTTAAAGGCTCTTACTGAAAAAAGCAGGAGAAGTCAGGGGGAATCTTAGCTGATCAAAAGCCCCATATAAAAGAACAAAGACTATAGTAACCGCGTTCTGTGGAAACGTCCGTATGACCTATATCCTATCTTTTCTTAGGCTACAAACAGTGGCGGATATAGAGAATTCCTACTGTTTGTAGTTTCGTTTTATCGGTATAATCTTTTTTACGTATATATCTTAAATGGAATGGGAGCTTTAAATGAGATTAATCGGAACAAAGTATATTAATGAAGGAGTAAAATTAGCAAAGCCAATACTGAATGATCATGGACTAGTTCTAATTAATAGCGGCATAGAGCTTGACAGCAACAGAATCAAACGATTAATGGAGCTTGACATTTCTTATTTATACATAGAGGATGAAAGAACAAATGATATTTATCCTAATCCAGTCATATCAGAGAAACTAAAAAAAGAAGCAATGCAAACAATTGAGAAGAATTTTAATGAAATAAAAAATGCGGTGACTATACAAAAGCCGATTGTGATGGAAAAGGCTGTGTCAACATTTAAAACCTTGATTGGCAATGTATTAGATGAACTTCAAACAAATAAAGAATTATTTGCATTGATGTCCGAAGTGTTTTTATATGATAATTATATTTTTTCACATAGCTTAAATGTTACTATTTATTCATTGGCGTTAGGCATTGAATTGAAATTATCACGTAAAGAATTAGAAATCCTCGGCTTAGGGGCCATTTTACATGATGTAGGAAAAATGGATATTCCGTTAGATATTTTGATGAAGCCAGGAAAATTGACACAAGAAGAATATGAAATCATCAAGTGGCATGCCGAAACCGGTTTTCAAATGCTAAGAAAAGTACATACAATGCCTTTATTAGTTGCCCATTGTGCTTATCAGCATCATGAAAGATTAAATGGTTCTGGTTATCCTCGGGGGATAACTGGTGATACTATCCATCTTTATGGAAAAATTATTGCAGTCGCAGATGTATTTGATGCCATTACATCCAACCGTGTATATAGACAAGCTATGCTGCCACATGAGGCTTTAGAAATTCTGTATACTGGTATTAATACACTGTATGATGCAAAAATTGTTCAAGCATTTAAAAAGTCCATTGTATTATATCCAACCGGTTTAAGTGTGACACTAAGCAATGGGGAAAAAGGAATCGTCTGCCGACAAAACAAGGGATTAAATGAAAGGCCAATCATTCGTGTGTTAGAGAAAAATGGGTCAAAGGTTGTACCATATGAATTGGACTTAAAAGTTAATCTTTCTATTACTATTACTGGCTGTGAAACGGTTTTATAAAGGCAAGAGAAAAAGATATTTGTTTTGAATGGAAAAAATAGATTATTGGTTCAATCGCTATTTTAAGCATAGCGAAGCCAATAATCTATTTTTTATTTTTGCTGCCGCCGCAGTCTCTCCTGCTGTTCCCATAATCTTAAATGGGCATATGGATCAAATGACCATTCTGTGTAGCCATTATCTTTATACATCCCATAATGCAAATGTGGCGGAAACTTTCCAGATGTGCCGGGGGGACCATAACCAGAACTTCCGACCCCGCCAATTAACATTCCAGGTTCTACAATGGAACCGACCTTTAAATCTTTTGAGAAGCCACTTAAATGAGCGAAGTAATGATAATTATTATTTATATCTCTAATCCCAATACGCCATCCCCCATAGCGGTTCCAGCCTTTCATTTCGATGATGCCGTAGGAGGTAGCCCTCACAGGAACACTATAATCCGCAAAAATATCTGTACCTTCGTGGATGCGTTTCCCCCCCCATCCTCTAGCATCGCCCCAAGTGCTGCGATAACTATGATTGCTGCTTAATGGAACAGGGAAGGCGTGAGAATCAAGATTCAATCTTCCAAAATGGCGATAAATAGCTGCTTTGCCCATAATAATTCCTACGGTTTTATCCCGTTTATAATAATTCCATAAGCCAATTTTAAAGTTATCCTTATCTACTCCATATTGAAGGATATAATCGACAAATGTAGCAAGAACATCTTCATCATTTAATCTTTCTGCTTTGCCGTCTCCATTGCCATCTATACCAAATCCGCCAAACAATTCAATTGTAATCGGATTTGTATCATCATAATCTGGATTAATAATGCCAGACCATTTTTCTTTAGAGAAATAAATGCCTGTCAAGCCATTTGCTTTAGGCAAATCTCTTCTTGCAGAACGAATATTTCGTTCATATTGATCAACAGCTGCTATATAATACCAAGGCAGTTGAGATACTGCCTCCACTTTTTTATATAAAGCTAAACGGTTGTTATATATATTCTCTTGGTTCATGGCAGCAGATACAGGTACAGTTGGAAATGAGCATATCAAAACTGCCAAGAGTATGATTAATTTATACAAATGGAGACTCCTCCTTTCTACAGCATTGTTCTCTTATTTTGCCGAGAAAAAAGAAAAATCATTAATATCAATTAATGGTAATTATAAAACCTTCAGCTTGTAGCAAACATGCCATTGTGTTAAAGTGACAAAAGAAGAATATAGAGTAGAATTCATTGTATATTATACATATTCTCACTTATAGCTGTGTTATAGTATAGTCGCCGGATTATATAAAAGCAGTGTTTAGCAATAGGAAAATGAAATTTATAGGCTAGGAGATGAATCACAGTATGTCAGATAGAAAAGATGAATACTTGCGTAAACCGGAATGGTTAAAAATAAAATTAAATACAAATGAAAACTATACAGGCTTAAAAAAAATGATGAAAGAAAAAAACCTTCATACTGTATGTGAGGAAGCAAAATGCCCCAATATTCATGAGTGCTGGGCTGTAAGAAGAACAGCAACTTTTATGATTTTAGGGGATATTTGTACAAGAGCATGCAGATTTTGTGCTGTTAAAACAGGCTTGCCTACTGAGTTGGACTGGCAAGAGCCAGAAAGAGTAGCTGACTCTGTATTTAGTATGAATTTAAAACATGTGGTTATTACAGCAGTTGCAAGAGATGATTTAAAAGATGGCGGTGCAGCAGTATTTGCAGAAACAGTTCGAGCAATTAGAAGAAAAAGCCCTTTTACTAGCATCGAAGTTCTGCCGTCTGATATGGGTGGAGTGGAAGAGAACTTACAAATATTAATGGATGCAAAGCCAGATATTTTGAACCATAATATTGAAACAGTAGAACGTTTAACACCGAGAGTACGTGCTAGAGCTAAATATGACAGATCATTAGAGTTCTTAAGAAGAGCAAAAGAAATGTCCCCAAATACTCCTACAAAATCTAGTTTAATGATTGGTTTAGGAGAAACAAAAGAAGAAATCATTGCTACGATGGATGATTTAAGAAAAAATAATGTAGATATTATGACAATCGGCCAATATTTACAGCCAACTAAAAAACATTTAAAAGTACAAAAGTATTATCATCCAGATGAATTTAAGGAATTGAAAGAAATTGCGTTAAGCAAAGGATTTAGCCATTGTGAAGCTGGACCTTTAGTTCGCTCTTCTTATCATGCGGATGAACAAGTAAATGAAGCAAAGAAAAACCAAATGCGCCTAGAACAAGCAAAAGAAGCTTAAAGAAAAGGCTCTTTTGATGGTTTCTATAACAAAAGGGAAAGGGTAGTTTTACTATTCTTTCCCTTTTCATATTGTCAAAAAAGTTGTGCAGTAAAATTTTAGGCTGAATGGAACGTTTGACTATCGAGGAACCCCCCTTTTCGAGGAGCGGAGTTACCGTTTTTGGGGTAATGAGTACCGCAGAAAAGGGGAGTGACGAAGAGAGCAAGCGTTTTTCAACAGCTTGAACAGGGAAAGAAATAAAGCAAATTCTGTTTTCATCTCTATGTAATTATTCAGTAAAAGGTTATAATGGAAAGGAAAAATAAAATAATCAAAATAGTGATCAGTGGATTAGAGAGTGTGCATCCTGCATAGATCAATACATAGAAAATGACAAAAAGCGGAGGTGACAGATTTGATTTGCATAAATAATTATTGTTATGAACTAGTGGAGGAAACAAAAGCTGGATATAACGAGGAGGCATTTAAAAATCGATATAGTGAAATTTTGACAAAATATGATTATATAGTAGGGGATTGGGGCTACGGGCAACTTCGACTGCGAGGTTTTTTTGATGACCAAAATCAAAAATCAAGCTTTGACACAAAAATAAGCACTTTAACAGAATACTTATATGAATACTGTAATTTTGGCTGTGCTTATTTTGTTGTAAAAAAAGTAAAAAAAGGAAAATAAATTTCATAAGCAAAGTAGTTTTATGAAAAAATGGTGTAATCGCTTGGGGAATGCGGAGGCTTGAGAGGAATGAAGTCATGGTCAAAAATTATAATAAAAAAATAACTAAGCTGATCAATTGGAGTAAGCTTTTTTTTCCGACAGTTTGTTTAAAATACTTCCCGCCGAATTTTATTATCAGGAACCCAATAACGAAGAGCGTTAAGTCTGCAATAAAAAAGGGGGATGAAGTGATGGTAATTGTCTATCATATAGATAATTACGATGAAATGAAACAGCAGTTAAGTTCACCTGACTTTCAGAAGTATATAACTGAACTTAAACGAACCTTTCAAGAAGTAGTCCAAAGCGTGCTAAGCACAGAAAACGTGTTATCATTACATGATTTTTTTTCAGAAAATTTCACCTTATTAGTGCGAGTTGATTATAGGTCGGAAACTAGCGAAAATGTGGAAAAAGCCATATGGCAAATAGCAGATAATGTACAAACATCATTAAAAGAAAAACACCAAATAATCAATATGAGTCTAAATACAGGCTATGCATTTATAGAGAAGAACAATGGCTTTTTGCAAGAAACGATTGTTAAAGCACACCAAATAGCTTTTTTGATGGCAGTAGAACGTCAAGCGTTTAAATATGATGAAATGGCTAACAAAATCAAAAAAATTATTGTAAATAAAGAAATACGTGTGCTAGCACAGCCTATACTAGATATGGAAACAAAAGAGGTGCGTGCATGTGAAATGTTGACAAGAGGCCCTTGTGGAACTTCTTTGGAAAGCCCCTTGCGTTTGTTTTCTATAGCCAAACAAATGAAATGTTTATATGATTTAGAAATGATTGTTTTAGATAAAACATTAGAGCAAATAAAATCTACCACATGGAAGCAGGATAT
The DNA here is from genome assembly GCF_002835805.1 of Niallia nealsonii. GTDB lineage: Bacteria > Bacillota > Bacilli > Bacillales > Cytobacillaceae > Niallia > Niallia nealsonii. The sequence continues at coordinate 150,853 of NZ_PISE01000022.1, forward strand.
ATTTATCAATTTTACTCCACTTACAATTGGAAATCATCGCTTTGTCCGTGAATTAATGAAAAAAATGAAAAAGTACAAAGAGATTACTCCTAAAAGAATCACAATAGAAGTGACAGAAAGGGAATCGATAGAGGGGCTGCAATATTTTATTCCTAACTTAAGATCTTTGCGAGAAATGGGCTTTCGTATTGCGGTTGATGATACAGGTTCAGGTTATGCCAGCTTGCATTCTATCAATGAAATTATGCCGGATATCATTAAAATTGATCGTTCTGTTATCCAGAATATTGATAAGTCCTCTGTAAAAGAATCCATGTTGAAAGGAATACTCTTAATCGCCAAAGAAATAGGTTCCATAGTGGTTGCAGAAGGAATTGAAAATGAGGAAGAAGCATTGGTCCTTTCCCGCTATAATATAGACTTGGCACAAGGGTATTTTTATGGAAGACCGGCTAGCTTAAATAGAAGCATATAAGCAGATAAAGGGGGAGAATAGACAGCATGTATTTTGTAGATCGCAAGAAAATCGAAGCGCAATTATGCTATCTAGATAATCAAATTATTTTATTAGAGAATCAATCTAATTGGAATACATTAATGGAGAAAGCTGCTTTAGAAAGAATAACACATATGATGCTAGAGGTTGTTCTTGATGTGGGAAACAGCATGATAGATGGATTTATAATGAGAGATCCTGGCAGTTATGAAGACATTGTTGATATCCTTGAAGATGAAAAAGTGTATTCTAAAAGAATCGCAACAGAATTAAAACAGCTTTTATTATATCGAAAAAAACTAGTTCATGATTATTTGAATATTGACCATCAGGAACTTTACGATACTTTTTTTACAAGAGTGCAAGCATTAAAAGAATTTATTGTGGCAATTCATGATTATTTATTAAATGAGCTAGGGCCTGTAACAGCATTTAAAAATTAAGCTAAAGATCTTATCTATGTGAATTTTTAATAAAGGTTAAGTAAACGAATAGGGCTGATAGAAAGATTTTAGATTTATTTGTAAAAAATATTTTTAATGAGGCAAAAATCCACAGACTTCTTTAACTAAGCCTTAATAAAAAAGGAGTAAAATTGATGAAACGTTTTAAAGGATATTTAATTGATTTAGATGGAACTATGTATAGAGGAACAGAAGTTATTGCCGAGGCTCGGGATTTTGTAAAAAGATTGATATCCGCGAATATTCCCTATTTATATGTAACAAATAATTCAACAAAAACTCCAGAGGCTGTTGCGCAAAAACTGAGAGAGTTTGATATCCCAGCAAAAAAAGAAGATGTATTTACATCGGCTATGGCTGCTGCCAATTATATTTGGGATGAAAACAGTTCTGCAAAAGTATTTATGATTGGTGAAGAAGGTCTAAAAACCGCTTTATTAGATCAAAATCTCCATCTTGCTGCAGAAGATGAAACAGTTGATTATGTGGTAATTGGCATGGACCAGCATATTAATTATGAAAAATTAGCTGCTGCCTGTTTAGCTGTAAGAAAAGGAGCTTCTTATATTATTACAAATGGAGATACTGCTTTGCCTACAGAAAGAGGATTATTGCCTGGTAATGGCGCCTTATCGTCTGTAGTAACCGTTTCTACCCAAACAAAGCCCCTTGTTATTGGTAAACCAGAATCCATTATTGTCGATCAAGCGATTAAACTATTAGGTATAGATAAAAAGGATGTTGCTATGGTTGGCGATAATTATTATACAGATATATTAGCAGGTATTCATGCTGGAATTGAGACAATATTAGTACATACTGGTGTTACAACAAAAGAAGAGCTTATGATAATTGAAGAAAAGCCTAGTTTTATTGTGGATAGCTTAAGTGATTGGAAATTAATAAAATAATTGGCCTAGTTGACCCCAAAGAACAGTGGATATAAAAAATTTGGGGTCGAATTTTTTAGGCTCTATTCTTTTTCTCGAACGCGATGGGCCAGTCTGCTTGAAGCTGCCGCAGCAATTGCTCCTACAATATCATCCAAGAATGTATGGCACTTTCCTGTTGATTTATCATTTAATTTTTTTAGAATGCCAGGTTTTAGTTTATCGACATAACCATAATTGGTAAAACCAATAGAGCCATAAACATTTACAATGGAAAATGCCAGTACTTCATCCACTCCATAAAGCCCCTCATCCACTTCAATTATTGATTGTAATGGTTGTTCGAGCATTTTTTTTTCCGCTAGAACATCCAATTGTATACCCGTCAAAATAGCATTTTGAACTTCTCTTTTTGAAAGCACTCGTTCCACGTTCTCAATACAATCAGACATTTCCAAGTTAGTATGATACTTTTCCTGCAGTATATAGACAAGGTCAGCTATATCCCGTATCTCTACGCCTCTTTCATGCAGCCATTGTCTAGCTGTTTTTTCTGTTAGATCCATATCCTCAAATGTCATAGACTTCACCTTTTTCTTTTGTTGTAGGAACTTTTTATCTACTTGTGCTTATTAGTATATGTAAAAAAGTGCAATTTGCTATTAAATTTTTTTTTAGAGCATAGAAATAAAGTAAGTAAAGAGGAAGGAGAGGAGAACATGATTCGTAATATTCTATACAGCAAGTATGGTGTAGAAGTAGAGGAAGAGACAAGAATTGGAATATTTGAAGCATGTATTCATAATGGGGAGTTATATACATTAGTTCCTATTGGAAATAAAAATAATGAAGAAATGGATGAATTAGAACAATTAGTTCAGCATTTAGTGGAAAGTGGCGATCGTCAAGTTAGTCATTTTTTGGCTACTAAAGAAGGAGAAACGCGTGTTGAAATGGAGGAACAAGCATTTTGTGTGCTTCAAAATAAACAATTATCTAGATTTACATCGAAACAATTAGGCAGAAAGCTTGGGAAATTTCACTATAGAGGAAGAAGCGTCCCTTTTAATGTAGAAAAAATTAGTCGTATTGGAAAATGGAAAAATCTTTGGGAGAAGCGTCTTGATCAAATAGAAGGTTTTTGGAATAACATGTTGTACAAAGAGCCAGAAAGTGAATTTGATAGATTATTTCTAGAGTCGTTCCCCTATTATTTAGGGATAGCAGAAAATGCGCTGCAATACTTAGTAGACGCAGAATTAGATGAGGAGCCTGCTGCTGTAGATAGTGGGACCATTTGCCATAATCGTTTTATCAAAGAAACTTGGATGGGGGAGTATTATATTAAAAACCCTTTTGATTGGGTATTTGATCACTGTGGAAGAGATTTATCAGAATGGTCTAGGGAACGATATTTCCGAAATATTAAAACATACCATAGAGATATAAGAAGTTTTTTCAGTGATTATCAAAGTGTTATGCCATTAAGTTCTTTTTCTTGGCGGTTAATTTATGCAAGACTGCTTTTCCCAATGCATTATATCGAATGCATTGAAAATTACTACTCTGCCGCCCATGAAGCAGACCGTTTATTTTTAGAGGATCGGTTAAAAAAATTTTTAAGCCAATCAAAGGATTCAGAACGCTTTTTAAGCCATTTTTTTGAAAATGTGGAAGTGCCGATGAAAAAAATGAAACTGCCTTCTGTTAGCTGGCTTGCTACTTGATGTTAAAACAATATGATATTTCTTACTAAGCTTTCACTTTAATGTGAAGGCTTTTGTTAATGAAGAAAAAAACTAATCGCTATTTTATAAAAAATCATATTAATTAGAAAATTTGGGTTGAATAAACAAATCATTGTTTTATAATGTAGAAAAACAATGTTAACAATATAACAAAATCTAAGTAATGCTAGGGAAAAAATGACGTGGTGAAAAAGATTTCAGAAGAATATGTCAATCACCTCTTGTCAAAAAAATAAACTAACACTATAATGTCTACTATAGGTAGACAATTGTTCGTTTATAAAGTACATCTTTAGGGGGAAAACAGATGGAAGCAATATCAATAGGTTTACTTGGATTAGGTACAGTAGGAACAGGTGTTGTAAAAATTATTGAAAATCATCAAGATAAGATCATGCACCAAGTTGGCTGTCCAGTAAAAGTAAAAAAAGTTCTTGTGAAAAATGTAAATAAAGAAAGAGATATTTCTATTACTAAAGAAATGCTGACAACGAATGCAGAGGATATTTTAAATGATCCTGATATAGATGTTGTAATTGAAGTAATGGGAGGCGTAGAAGAAACAAAGGACTATTTAACCAAAGCTCTTCAAAATAAAAAACATGTCGTTACAGCAAATAAAGACTTAATGGCGATTCATGGAGCAAAACTTTTGCAGCAAGCCAGCCAAAATGGCTGCGACCTTTTTTATGAAGCAAGTGTTGCTGGGGGCATTCCGATTTTAAGAGGTCTTGTGGATGGATTAGCATCGGATCGCATTAATAAATTGATGGGAATTGTTAATGGAACAACTAACTTTATTTTAACAAAAATGAGCAAGCAGCAAAGAACATATAATGAGGTCTTAAAAGAAGCCCAGGAACTTGGCTTTGCTGAAAGTGATCCAACTTCTGATGTAGAAGGCTTGGATGCTGCCCGCAAAATGACGATTCTTGCAACGCTTGGTTTTTCCATGAACATTAGTCTAGAGGATGTAAAGGTTCAAGGAATATCGAAAGTAACAGAAGAAGATATTCGCTATGGCAGCCAGCTTGGCTATACGATGAAGTTAATTGGGGTAGCTCAACGGGATAATGAGAAGGTAGAAGTCAGTGTACAGCCGACCTTCTTAATTGATAGTCATCCACTTGCAGCAGTAAATGATGAGTTTAATGCTGTATATGTTTTTGGAGAAGCTGTGGGAGAAACAATGTTCTATGGACCAGGTGCAGGAAGTATGCCAACAGCAACTGCAGTCGTTTCTGACTTGGTAAATGTTTTAAAGAATATGAGGCTTGGCGTAAATGGAAAAAGTGCAGTGGCTCCCCAGTATAAAAAGAAATTAAAAGAAGCCAATGAGATTTTCTCTAAATACTTCCTTCGTTTACAAGTAAAAGATGAGGTTGGGGTATTTGCTGAAATTACTTCCATTTTCTCACAACATGGTGTGAGTTTTGAGAAGATACTTCAACTGCCTGTAAAAGAAAAAGGGCTAGCGGAAATCGTTTTAGTAACACATCATGCGTCACTAGCAGATTATGAAAATATATTAGTTGAATTAAGAGATTTGGAGACCGTCCAAACAGTAAAAAGTTCGTACCGTGTAGAAGGAGGCATAAAGTAGTGAGATGGAAAGGTCTTCTAGAAGAATATAAAGAATTTTTGCCAGTAAATGAAGCAACACCACTGCTAACATTAAATGAGGGAAATACTCCTTTAATTAAATTAGATAAGCTTTCTGAAGAATGGGGAGTAGAATTATACGTTAAGACAGAAGGAACAAATCCTACGGGCTCTTTTAAAGACAGAGGAATGGTTATGGCTGTTGCAAAGGCAAAGGAAGCAGGCAATAATACGGTTATTTGTGCATCAACTGGAAATACATCTGCAGCGGCAGCAGCATATGCAACACGTGCAGGCATGCGCTGTATCGTTGTAATACCTGAAGGCAAAATTGCTATGGGGAAATTGGCTCAGGCAGTAATGTATGGAGCGGAAATTATTTCAATTGAAGGAAATTTTGATCAAGCCTTGCAAATGGTTCGTACAATTAGTGAAACAGAACCTGTGGCTCTTGTTAACTCTGTAAACCCGTATCGTTTAGATGGTCAAAAAACAGCAGCGTTTGAAGTTTGTGATCAGCTTGGCGGGCAAGCGCCAGATATTTTAGCAATTCCAGTCGGAAATGCAGGAAATATTAGTGCTTACTGGAAAGGCTTTAAAGAATATCATGAAGCGAAGCAAACAGGTCTTCCGAAGATTCATGGTTTTGAAGCAGCTGGAGCAGCAGCAATTGTTCATAATAGAGTGTTTGAAAATCCAGAAACGATTGCAACGGCTATTCGTATCGGAAACCCAGCTAGCTGGCAATTAGCTGTGCAGGCGCAAAAAGAATCAAATGGTATTATAGATGAAGTAACAGATGAAGAAATCATTGCAGCCTATCGTAAAATTGCTGCAACCGAAGGAGTATTCGCTGAACCTGGTTCTTGTGCATCTATTGCAGGTGTTTATAAACATATTCAAAGCGGAAAAATCGCAAAAGGCAGCAAAATCGTTGCAATTTTAACAGGTAATGGACTAAAAGATCCAAATACGGCTATTGATGTAAGTCCTATTAAGCCAGTTCTTCTTCCAAATGATGAGGAAGCAGTTGCGGAACATATTAGAGGAGTAGTTCATATATGAGTGAAAGTGATATGATTCAAATAAGGGTTCCAGCAAGTTCAGCTAATCTCGGTCCTGGTTTTGATAGTATCGGATTAGCTTTGGATCTATATTTAACACTAGATGTTATTCTTTCTGATAAATGGGAAGTAATTCCTATGAATAGGGAATTGGAAGAATTCCCTAAAGATGACACGAATTTTATTGTAAAAACAGCAGCGGAAGTTGCAAAAAGATACAATAAAGAATTGACGCCATGCCAAATAAAAGTTTCAAGCAATATTCCATTGGCTAGAGGGCTCGGATCAAGTGCTTCTGCCATAGTTGCAGGAATTGAACTTGCAGACTGTATATGTGATTTGAAATTATCTAAAAAGGAAAAATTTCATATAGCATCATTGATGGAAGGGCATCCAGATAATGTAGGAGCAAGTATTTTTGGTGGATTAATAATCGGGTGCCAATTAGATGAAGATATAGATGTAGAGGTCATCCATTCTATTGATTTAGAACTGGTTGCAGTTGTTCCGAAAGAAGAATTGCTTACAAAATCTTCAAGAGGTGTTCTGCCTGAGGCAATGTCCTATTCTGAATCAGTTGCAGCAGGGGCAGTTTCTAATTTATTAGTTGCTGCACTTTTAACGGGAAATATGGAATTGGCGGGGAAAATGATGAAAAAGGATAAATATCATCAGCCGTATCGCAAAGGCTTAGTTCCCCACTTGCAAGTAATTGAAGACCATGCTCTTGATTTTGGAGCATATGGTGTCACTTTGAGCGGTGCTGGTCCTACGGTATTATGTTTTATTAAAAAAGGACAAACTTCTTCAGTAATCAATGGATTAAAAAACTTGCTGCCTAATATGGAGTATTTGCCAATTCATGTCGACTATAAAGGCAGTTATGTAACTGGGAGTTTAGACACAGCTTTATTAAAAAAATAAGTGGAAATTCTTGTTCTTTGACTGCTTTTTAGTCTTTGGAGCAAGAATTTTTTTGAAACAGGAAAGTTTTCTGTTTTATATTATGCAGAAAAAAAGAAGACACCATCAAATTGAGTCATCGCTAGTTTAAATTTTACAAGCAATGACTTTTTGCTGGTGTCTCTTTTATTGGATTTGGTTTAGAATACTTGTTCTACTTCCATAACTCCAGGAACTTCTTCTAGTAATGCACGTTCTATACCAGCTTTTAAAGTGATAGTAGAACTTGGGCAAGAGCCACAAGCGCCTAATAAACGTAATTTAACAATACCATCTTCCACGTCTACTAATTCGCAGTCTCCACCATCTCTTAAAAGGAATGGGCGCAATTTATCTAATACTTCCTGAACTTGTTCTTTCATTTCTAATTCTGCCATATATATCGACTCCTTTCCTATTCTTTATTATAATCACAATAAGATAAAAAATCTATTATAGAAGTAGTAAATCATCTAAACAATAAATGGTACTTATTAAGCTAGAAGAATGTAACTAGAAACATATAAGCAAGGGAGCGATAAGCATGATAAAAGAAGTAGAAGTTAGCATATATGGGGCAGAACAAATTTGTGCAAGCTGTGTGAATTTACCATCATCAAAAGATACGTATGAATGGCTGCAAGCAGCAATTGGCAGAAAGTTTCCTGATCAAAAATTTAGTATTCATTATTATGATATTTTTCATCCTCCTGTAGACGAAGAAAAAAATGCTTTTTGCAAAAAAATTATTGAAGAAGATTTGTTTTATCCAATTGTGGTGATTGAAGGTGAAATTATTGGAGAAGGCAATCCTCGTTTGAAAACAATTTATGCGGAATTTGAAAAATATGGTTATGTAAGTATGTGAAAAAGAAGAGGCTGTTTAGCCATCAGCCTCTTTTAACTAAAATCTAAATATTTTTTTCTTTTTTGTTTTATCCTTCCAAAGTACCCCCAATTTAATGAGACGGGGCACCCTTCCGGTTAATGGGGTATTGGCAACTAATCCAAACCCATGTTTGCTGCCTAATGAGCCTAAAATTCCTTTTAATTTTATTTCTGGCATTTTTTCAGGCAATTTCTCTCCTTTCCAACGGGCAATTAATACGGTTGCAATTTGCTCGGCCTGTCCCTCGGCAAGTTGTGCACTTTGTGGTTTGTTTAAACTAGCACAATCTCCAACAACAAAAACATGCTCATTATTTGGCAGATGATGATATTTGGTCAAGATAACACGACCTTTATCATCTTTTTCTACTTGGATGTTTTGCACCACTTTATTTGGTTTTACTCCCGCTGTCCAAACAATACAATCAAAATGCTCTCCCTCTCCATGATTGTAGACGGTATTTTCTTTAATCTCTGTTATCTTGCTGCAACGAATAATCTTTACTTGATGTGTTTCAAACCATTTTTCCACATATTTGCTGACGCGAGGTGGATAGGAAGACAGAATATTTTTTCCTCTGTCAAAAAGTGTTATGTGTAAATCAGATCTGCTTTCTTGCAGCTCTGAAGCTAATTCTACTCCACTTAAACCAGCACCAATAATCGCAACCTTAGATTTTGGAAGCAGCTGGTTTAGTTCTTGATGAGTTTGTCGCGATTTTTCAATAGATTGAATGCTATGTGTGGATGTATCCGCACCTGCAACATTGTGGTAATTATCTTCACAGCCAAGGCCGATAATTAAATCATCATATAAAATAGTACCTTTATTCTTCAATAAAATTTCATTCTGCTGCAAATCAATTTTATCGACTTCTCCTTCAATAAAGGATACTTGGGGATGCTCAGGAAACGGAATGCGGATATGATTATCTGATACAGTCCCTGCAGCTAAGGCATAGTATTCCGTTTTTAGAAAATGATATGGCGTTCTATCAATAAGTGTTATTAAAATATTGTATGGCAAATGAGGAATAATGCTAGTAAGAAGCTTCATTCCACCATAGCCACCTCCAAGAATAACAAGATTTTTCATACAACGTCCCCTTTAAAAGTAAATGGTTGCGAAACTTATTTGGTAATAATTTATTATTCCATTTATGGAGTTTACAAATTTTTAAATAGGTTTTATATACTTAATCGTTCATAAAGAAGTTGAATGGAGCGGAAATCAATTGCTCTTTTTTTGATTAAATAGGAACAAAGTTTACGAAACCAGCCTAAATAAATAAAGTGCACCCAACAATCGTGCTTGTATGAAGCAAATTTTGCTACCTAGATTTTTTCTTCGGACCTTTTATGCTCTTTTAGGTAAGGGTCTTACTGCCTGTTTACTAGAGAGAAAAGGTGAAAACTTTGTCCTTATATAACAGTATATTAACGGGTAGAGCAACTTTATTCTTGATTATTAAAATGAAAAAAGATACGATATGTTGTATTAAAGAGGTGAGAAACTTGTTTAAACCAATTATAGAATTTTGCCTTAGTAACCTTTCTTCTGGATCACAAGCAGCTAAAGAGGTTTTAGAAAGCGATGAAAATCTAGATGTATTGGATTATGGCTGCTTAGGATTATGCGGGCAATGTGGCGAATCCTTATTTGCATTAGTGAATGGGGAAGTAGTGACAGGGGAAACTACGGAAGAATTAGTTAAAAATGTTTATACATTTATAGAAGAAGATCCTTTTTTTAAATAAAAGAAATTGGCCAAAAAGAAAAGATCTATTAAAATTTAATAATCAAAATGTTGGTATAACAGCATTTTTGAACATAAAAAGGGGTATGCAATAGTTAGGAAATTAACTTATTGGATCCCCTTTTTGGTTTTTACCAGATGTAAGCTTCATTTTATGTAGATCATGTCTGGTGAAATTCCTTGATTCTACTCCAGCCTTCTTTGGCTAAATGAATGATATTAGGTTCAATAGTGTTAGTTTGCTGCTCAATAACGAGAGAAAAGTATTTTATTGCTTTGGAGATTTGTCCAGTTCTTCTAGCTAGTTCTCCTATTAAATACATCGTTTTTAATTCAGAGACTATTGTTCCTTTATAGTCTCCTGTCATATAAGAAGCTTCATATTCTTGCAGGGCAAGAAGAAGGAATCGATTCTCTTGATTCTTCTCAAGAATGGAGCGGTAGATCCATGCCAATCTAATATATAAGCCCCCAATCAAAACATGTTTTTCTTCTCGCAAAGTCGCACAATAGGTCGCTAATTTATAAGATGTAATGGCATCACTGAGAGAGCGCTTGCTGCCAAAAGAACGAGGTGTCCACTGGTTGCATACTTTTTCAATTAAAAGCATTTTTTCATTAAACGAAAATTTAGGAGTGGATTCTTCATGAAAGGAAAATCCGCAAGCTGGACAAATATGTACATAATAAAACAATGGATTATTACTATCAGCATATGTAGGAGAAAAATCTGAATCAAGGTTTAACACTTTAACAAACTTTATGCGGATTTTTTTTGTTGTAAAATCAGTGCCACATAATAAACATGTACATTGCTTATCATAAAGTGGTTCTATACTAGTCATCATCGCACCTTCCTGAAAATAGGGAATATAGTTCAAAATGATTATACACGAAATAGTACTATTATACTTATTTGTTTTGATGATTTATAAAAAAAATTTACATAATAAAATATGGATTTGATTGCTAAGAACGATAGGGATAAAAGAGATTATTTGCTGCCTAAGGTTTCCTTTCGAGTGAAGATAGGAAGAATATCAGAATTTCCCAAAAACGATTCAGTTGAGTAGTTATGTTTAGCAGTATATACTAAAGAAAAGATAAATAAGGGAGGAATATATTAATATGTCAGAAGAAATTGTTATTTTAACAGAAGCGGCTGCTTTACAAATAAAAGAAATGATGAAAGAAAGTGAAGAAGATGCAGCATTCTTAAGAGTTGCTGTAAGAGGTGGCGGATGCAGCGGATTATCTTATGGAATGGGTTTTGCAGCAGAAAGGGAAGAAAAAGATATGCTATCCGAACAATTTGGAATCCAGTTAATTGTAGACCAAAATGATTCAGCTATTTTAAAAGGAACAAAAATTGACTACAAACAATCCATGATGGGCGGCGGATTTACCATCGACAATCCAAATGCAATTGCTTCATGCGGATGCGGTTCATCGTTCAGAACGGCGAAGAATGCTGGAAGCCCTGAGGAATGCTAAAAATTGTTGAATGAAGAATTGTGTTACAGGGATTGTGAATTACAGGGGAAACTTGAGTGTACACAATCTAGAAAATGTGTATTAACAACCCCAGTTATGCTAAATCAGGGTTGTGGATTACAAGTCTTCTCGATTAGTTAATGTCAAAAACATAACTATCGAGGAGGCTTTTTTATGTCTTTAAACAAGCGAGTTAGGAAGAAACCAGTAGGGAAAATGGCTAATCAAAAGGAATATCCAAAATTAACAATGGAACAGGCAATTGACCTAGTTGTAGCAGGGAAAAGTGCAGAAGGATTGAGACAGAGAACACTAAAGGACTATAAAAAGGATTGGAACTATTTTGTTACTTGGCTTCACAAAAACTATGAGATTGAAATAGTAGACGAATTATCCCCACAAATTTTTCGGGATTATATTAACTATTTGAAATATGATGCACCAAAATATGATGGGCATAAATATATCAAGAGCGAACAGGGGATAGGTTTGTCTGATACAACCATTAATATTCGTTTGCGAGTATATAGAGCAATGTTTAATTATTTGGAGCGAGAGGATTTAATCGAAATAAATCCAATGGCAAACGTGAAGCAACTGCGACAGGACATTGACCTTACCAACTGTTTTACAAACGAAGAGGTAAAAGAGGTACTTAGACAGCCAAACCAAAGAGATTATGTTGCGATGATATTATTGCTGGATAGTGGCATTAGAGCAAATGAGCTATTAAGTTTACGCACAGGGGATGTTGATTTTCAAACAAGGTTTATTACGCTTGCAGGAGACAAGAATAAAAACCGCAGACCACGGATTGTTCCAATATCTGCACATACAGTGAAGTTGCTATTGCAGTTAATCAATGAAAATAAAAAGCATTTTTCTACAGACAGGATTTTTCTTTCATCATATGGAGAGCCATTGGGACAGAATCATTTTAATAAACGTTTAAAGTATTACGCTGAAAAGGCTGGTATTAAGGATAAGAAAGTTACTGCGCATGTTTATAGACATACTTGGGCAAAGAATATGACGCTAAATGGATGTGATGCTTTTACTTTGCAGAAGATGGGTGGATGGTCTGATATTCGAACCATGAGGCGGTATATTCAGATGGATACAGAGGATTTGAGGAAAAGCCATGATACTTTTTCACCAGTGATGAATTTAGTAAGAAGGAAAAAAATAATAACAGAGTAAGAAAACGTTCATTTTCTACAGTTACTAAGGCTGGCGGTGACTAAGGAATCATATGGATATGACGTTAGCGATGTAGTTTATATAACTTATGCAGGGACAACAGAGTTTGTAGAGGAGGATATAGTCACTGTATATGGGACAGTTAAAGGCTCTCACACATATGAGCCACAAGCAGGCCATCAAATAACATTACCTCATATAGAAGCGGAATTCATAGAGTAACAATAAGTAAGGGGCAGTCTGTGACTGTTCCCTTTACTATTTATATTGCGATAGTTTTGTTTAATGATGGAGTTAAATAGTAAAAATAATAGTCATTGATATATATAGATTTTGCAATGGTTTTGTTTAATATTTACATTTTAGTTAATTATACACAAATAATATTTTCGATGTTACAATGAGATATATCTTATTAATGGAAGGTGGTACATGCCTATTGTTTATACGGATGTATGGACTAAAAGGAAAAATGCATGTTTAGCTTATGTAGTAGTTTTATAGTAACCAGTAACTGAGTCATTATTAGAAAAGGCAAAGAGAATAATAATGTTTCTAAATAATTAGGAGGGAATAACATGAATGAAACTAACATCATAACACAGGAAGATATAGATGTGGTTAATGAAGCTATAAGAGAAGTTCAGGAAACAAGGAATAGAAAACTAGAGATACATAATGAACTAGACATTAGCAAGGAAAAGTGAGGAAAGCGGCATGGTAAGCTGCTTCTCTTGCGAAACCTAGCTTACTGTTTCATCTTAGCATAAGTGCATGTCCAACAAGTATTCTTTTCAGAGGATTTATTGTTTAAGCCTTCCTAAATGCTTGAAAAGATATTGATGAAAGAATCTGTTCGAATTTGATGAAAAGCAGTTGTTTTATGCTGAAATAGTAAGCCTATTTACATAAATGGGAGGTAAGCAGAATGAGATTAATTGATGAAAGAGAGAGGAAAGATTTTGCTATTAAACTTAGAGATTTAGTGGTTTGTAAAAAAAATAACTATATGATAATAAGAGATATGCCGAAGCTAAAAGGAATGAAGGAAGATAGAGAGTTTTCTATTCATTTATTAAATATAACAACTTTTGAATTAATAGATTCTTATTGTAATCTAGGTGATGCTAGCAACTTTATTCAAGGTTTTGACGAAGTGTTAGAAGTTATACCGAGTTATAAATTGAGCATAGTTGCAAGTGATACGCTAGGGTAAGTGAATAAGTCAATACTAAGCCTCTTAATGATATTATTTTTTCGTGAAAAGATTTCCTGTATGGCATCCTAAAAAGACTTATAATTTAAATGCTATATTGACAATTAAATAAACCAAACCATTAAGGGGAAAGTTACAAGTGACCGTCTCGTAAGGAGACACGCTTATTCTGTATGCCTATGATGTACTTATAGGGATAGGCTAATTTAAAAGCCTATATTGGATAGGGGGTAGTGTGTATTCTAAAACGAGATAAGTTCTGCGAATTTTCTCCTTTTTTTGTTGTCTGAGACATAGAATAGATATCATAAGTTACAAGTTGAATCAGATTAAAATAACAAAAATCAAAAAATACTATTTAAAATCACACAAACAGATAGAAAAAACAAGTCGAATCAAAGGGAAAAAAACAGTGCAAGATTTGTCCCTAATTATCTTAATAATATATAGGGGGAAATCCTGCACAGAAGTTTATGTTCAAAACCATCAATAAAAATAAAAAGAAAATAGTTGAACAAGGTGGCAAAAAAATGGACACTACAAAATGCAGTTAAAAAGTTTACGCCACATCAGAAAGTATCATTGAAGAGGAATAAAGGGAATTTAAATAAGCATGGGGTTAATAAATCACAGGTTCTAATGTTAAAGAACTCCAGAAAGGTTAAGGCTTTTAATGCTGAGTGGCTTGAATATATTGAAGGTGTCGAAGATGTTGAAGGCAATGCAATGCGATTGCAGTATATTTATGAAGTGTTACGAATCGAAGTTTTAAACAAAAATTCTATTGACTTGTTTATTAATGCTCATTATCCTTCTGATATTGATTCCTTCAATCAGTTTGAAAATGAAAAGGCTTATCATAACAAGTTGCTTGAGTACGTTGTAGGAAATGCTCAAAAGGAGCATGAAAAGAGATTAGAGTTTGAGTCTAAAAAGCTTACAATGGATGAGGATACAAAAGAAGTGTTAGCAATGTTGAACATGACTGAAGATGAATTCGTTGCACGAAACAAAGAAATGGAAATGCGGAGGGAACTCACGCCATATGAAGCTTTACTTAAGAGCGATAAATATGTTGATTGTATTAGAGAAAGCCATATCCTGTTGCATGGTATGAGTGTGATTGATTCAAGAGAAATCAAAAACATACAAAAATTGAATGATGAACAAAAGAGGGAACAACTTGCATGTTTAGGATTATCAAACATATCGAATGTAGAACCTAGGAAAAGCGTCAAAAATGAAACCAGCTTCAATAATATGGAGCAACAAGAAGAACTAATCAAGAGAGAACAAATCAAAAAACATCAAGTTAATAAAGCCATTAAGGAGATTGTATTAGAGAAAAATATAGAAAAAAGAGTTGTTAATGTAGTTAAGTCAAACGTCCAAGCTTCCAATCACTATGATGAATCTCTAGCAGCAATGGAAGAAATAAGAAACAGGATTCGGGAGTATGAAGAAAAGTATGGAGATAAAGCCATGGAACACATGAGACTTGATACAGCTATCAGGGAATTGACAAGGAAGGTTAAAGTAGAAGAGGTGATTGATGAGTTTAACTATCAATGGCAACGTGAAAAGGAGCAAGAACGTAAGGAATGGGAGAAGCTATTTGAGGAAGGACAACCTGTTAAATGGGAAAGAACCTCAAACAATCCACTTGAAATATTTAATAGAATTAGATACGGTCGTATTGATAAGGAGGACTCTTAATTGAGGCTCTCCTTTTTCATATAAGTTATTTCTGTTATGAGGGAATGTATTTAACTAACGTGGATAGGTTAGTGGGAAATGAAAGTGAGGATGAGCAAATGAACATAGGGAATTACCTTAAAGTAAGGTTTTCAACTCTAGAATTAGTTCCAAGCATTTATTATCAATGGGACATCGGTATTCACTTTTCACTTGGTGGGGACATTTATCAATTGAGAGAAAATAATGAACTCAACTTTGAGTGTTTCCAACTTGTATATAAGCAAATCTATACACTTTTCAATGAATTGTTTGAACAAAATGATGATTTATTCTTTGTAACAAATGTGTATAAGCACAAAACGAAAGAGAAGTTAATAAGAAAGCTTAAGGTATACAAGCCCTTTCTAAAGGACAAAAGTCATTTGAATGAAATTCAGGTGAAAACTTATCCTTATCCGTTTGAGTTGGATGATGCAGACGAATACGAGATGCAATAATTTTCCTTATTATGTAAACGGAGAGACATAAGAGTGAATGAATTACTAAAGGCAGCTAGTAATGAAGATTTTCCATTGAAGCCAAAGTTTGGAGGGTACTCTATCGGTTATCCCGATGTTTTCTTTGTGAACATTACAAAAGACATTATTTTCTTTGTTTACGATGACCGAGGGTGCGAAGTCATAGCACGTAAAGCAGAACAAATACTCCCACTTTATGAGAAATACAACGATTGGGTAGATGAAGTAGATGAAAAAGGATTGAGGAAGGGGTAGGAGAATGAGGGTTCTAAGGGAGTATCTTTAACCCATTAGAACCTTATTAATAAAACTGTGATTTCATTAAGGGTCAAAAGTGTATTTCAATCCTCTTTGATTAAGTATAAAGCTGAAATTGAAAAAGGGTTACTTTCTAACAAGAAGATAAGCTACAATCCCTTGACTTACCTTCTTGCGTTCATTTGCAGTTTATTAAGTAATTCAAGTACAGATAAGCAAAAGAGTAATAAATCCCGTTTTGTCTGCTGCAAAATGTTGCATAAACTTTTATCAAAGCAGATGTTTTTTGGGGGAAATACTATATAGGACTTCCCCAATTTTCTAACTATACCTCTTCGGCAATTTCTTTCCTATTAGGAGCAAGTGGCGGTTGTTCTAACCATTTATTTTCTACCATTAAATTAAACCATTTTTTTGTAACCCAGAGATTTTTTAGAATTGTACTCTCATAAGCAGTCACAAGATCTGTTCGCATGGCTGAGGCTAGACCCGTCCCATGATAGGTTTGTGCAGCTTGAAATAAGAAACCGATATGATACAACATTAGTTTATCGGAAAAAGGGGATTCCGTTGAAGTTGTCACCTCTGTTTCCCAAGATTTAGGAGCTGGTAAGTTATCCGCTTGCATTATTTTTGAAAATGTTTTTATTTGACCATCAGCTGTTTTTTCCGAATCAGCTAAAAACTTTCTTACTTCTTTTGATTGAGCTACTTGACTGAATGCGATAGAAAGAGTTTTAGCCATAATGCTTTTTTTTAGGTTGAAAGAAATACTAATGATTTCTGTCGCTGCTAATGTTCTACCCTTTCCGAAAAATCCATCAGTGAAATCTTGACTGGAAACATACTCAGGGTTTTTATTTGGATAAAATAAAGGGTCTCTTTGAAAATTTCCTTTATCAAGTAATAGCTCAATTGTTTGATGATACATCTTTTTTGCATCATTATCACATGAATCGTAAAACTCTCTTAAGTCTTTTCTGACTGATACACCTAATGCAGTGCTGTGTCCCAGTAAACCATGTAGGCTCATGATATGTAAATAATTCAAGCAAAATATATCTGTGAACAATCTCTGTTTACCCTTAAAGAGGTCAGACTCATTAAATCCAATTGGAACAGGAAATCCCTCTTTCTCCAAAAAAGTTACGATTTGTTGCTTTTGTTTTTCAAAAGTCTTAATAGCATCCTCAAAAATGGCCTTAATACGCTTATCCTCAATAATAGAAACCATATACCTATTTACAACATCTATCATTGTGCCGTTTACAAATTCTCCCCACAATGTTCCTATCTCCGAAGATGTTAATTTTAATCTATTCTTATCCACATTATCACCTCTTGGATATTATTTTCCCATTCGGCAAACTATATGTATTTCTGTGAGAACCAAGAGAACATTTTGCTTAACTTCATTAAGGAGATTTGTAAAACTCACCAGTTTAAGCAAATTCACTAAAAAGGCAAGCATATTTCTACGCTCACTACAACAATGCGAATAGATGATACTTGCGGAATACTCAAAGCTTTTAAGTTAAAGATGGACTTTATGACTCCAAAGGAAAGTCAGCAATGTAAATTAAACCCCAATAAGCGGAAGCTGAATAGTCAATAACTAACTGACAATGCTTAAAAAGGCTCGTGTGGCGGTTTAAAGGGGTAATTCTCATCATTCGACGCTGCTTAGTATTGAATCCAAGGGCAGTGTTTAATCCTGCTATGGAGTTAGTCCCTTGTAGTATTCTTGCTTGATACAGAGACCACCTCCAACAGCACACAAGCAGTCGATAATTGTTCGATACGAAGCCAATATGAGGGGCTACTATGGGAATGGTTTTGATAGTGAAAGTCTAATGGCTCGAGGCTAATTAGATTAATCAAAATGAACTTATTTTTCGTCAGAATGAGCAGGATTTATCATGCTCTTCTCGAGACAAGTTCTAGATTGACTAAAGCTCTTCTCGACTATGAATATATCCAATGTAAACTAATAGATAAAAGTTTACATTCATTTCATTGATAACAATGGAATCTATCTGATTATGATGATATGATATAGACAGATAACAAAAGTATACATTCAAATCGTTGATAGTAAAGGAGTCGTTGGTATGAGTAAGAAAGAACACTTAATCGACGTTCAACCAATCAGAAGCAAGTCTCAGATAGAAGATATGAAGTGGGCATTGAAGAGGCACTGTTCAGAACGAGACTATATCCTATTCCTAATTGGAATTAATACAGGCTTACGTGTCAGTGATATATTGAATCTGAAACGGGATTCTCTCCTCAAGCTTAAATTAAAGAAGCGTAAGGAGTTTCAAATCAGAGAAGGGAAGACTAAGAAGGCTAGAATGATTAATATTACACCTATCTTTCATGAAGTGATTACATATGTCTCAGAACTCGATAGTGATTGGCTATTCCCTTCTCGTAAAGGTGATAAGCCTATAAGTAAAATTCAAGCATATAGACAGCTTCAAAAGGCAGGGGATTTCGCAGGCATCCAATCAATAGGCACTCATACCATGAGGAAGACATTTGGGTATCACTTCTATAAGAAGACTCACAATGTGGCTATGCTTCAAGAGATACTCAATCATTCACATCCAAAGATTACACTGACCTATATTGGTAGCAACAAAGAAGAGACAGATAATGAACTAGATAACTTTAGCTTATAGAGGCTCCAAGGAGGTCTCTTTTCATTTGCGATTGGTATAATGGGGGAGGGGGCATATTTCCACGTTTTCATTGGGGGCATGGATGGGATAAACCCTTAGTTGGTTCATTCACACAGCAGGGATTAATAATAGTGTTACTATTGCATTCTTGTATTTTTTTAGTTACTATTCAGTTATCGACATTAACAATCGTATAGGCTTGCAATTAACAATCATGCTTGCAATTCATAATCCCTGAAAACAGCTATAAACCTTGATGTATCAGCATCTACAAACAATCCATGATGGGCGGCGGATTTACCATCGACAATCCAAATGCAATTGCTTCATGCGGATGCAGTTCATCGTTCAGAACGGCGAAGAATGCTGGAAGCCCTGAGGAATGCTGATATTTTAAGCAATTAAAAACAGGAATAAAAGAAAAAGATGGTGGATGACATGCCTTCTTGATAGTGAATGCAACTATTGTAGAAGGTTTTTTTTATGCCTTTAAACAAAAGAATCCAGTTGGGAAGATGAAAAAGCATAGCAATAGAGCGAGAATGATGAAGAAGTTATATAATAGAAGATATTCGAATAGGCGCGTGAAATTAATCATTCGCCTATTTTTTAATGGCAGCAAAGCCTATTAATTTTCTAGATATCGATATAAGGTGGATTTGCTGATCCCAGTTTCCTCCTTAATCTGGGCAAGACTATATTTTTTACTTTGATACATAATAATAGCACGTCGTACGTTTTCATCAGGTTTTCTCGGACGGCCTGGTGAGATTCCTTTTTGTTTTGCTTCTAATAAGCCTTTTTTTGTTTTTTCACTAATGACATCACCTTGGAATTCTACAAGATGCTTTATAATATCATAGAAGGGATAACCTGATTTATTGCTTGTATCTATATTCTCAGCAAGAGATTGAAGGTATGCCTCTTTAGTTTGTAATGTTTCTAACAACTCGACTAAGTGGCGTGTAGAATCTGCCAAGGCAAATAGTTTGGCTACAACTATTTTATCTCCTTGATTAAGATTATTTATCATATTGTTAAGTTGTGTCCTTTTTTTTGCTGAGGAATGCTCCTCGGAAATAATCGTTTTACAAAAATTCTCTTTTAATAATTTTAATTGATGTTTACAATTAAAATCATCCTCATATGGTCTCATATATCCAACTAGCATTCAAAATCTCCCTTAACGATTATACTTCTCTTTTATCATAACATAACAAATTATCAAAATAAAAAAGTCTCAAAATAGTTCCTTTTTGGGAAAGTAGATGGTACACTATGTCTGTTGAATGCAAATTGACTTGCAGAACAAGTTAAAATATATAGATGGGGTGAACAGAAATTGGTAGGGGAAATAAAACATGAGTGGTTTTCAAACGTTCGGGCAGACGTACTTTCTGGCATTGTAGTAGCTTTAGCGTTAATTCCAGAAGCAATTGCTTTTTCCATTATTGCAGGTGTAGATCCAATGGTTGGATTATATGCATCTTTTTGTATAGCAGTGATTATTGCCTTTGTAGGTGGTCGTCCAGGTATGATTTCAGCAGCAACTGGCGCAATGGCTTTATTAATGGTTCCTTTAGTAAAGGAATATGGTTTAAATTATCTTTTGGCTGCAACCATTTTAACAGGAATAATTCAAGTAATATTTGGTGTGTTTAAAATAGCAAAATTAATGAAATTTATTCCAAGAGCTGTCATGATTGGATTTGTCAATTCATTAGCCATTCTTATTTTTATGGCTCAAGTACCCCATTTTTGGGGAGTTTCTTCTTTGACGTATCTTTTTGTAGGGGTAACATTACTCATTGTTTATCTAGTACCTAGATTTATTAAATCTGTTCCTGCACCGTTAATTGCAATTGTTCTACTAACTATTATTTCTATCTATACAGGTGCTGATTTGCGAACAGTAGGAGATTTGGGTTCTATTACACAAACTTTACCTTCTTTTTTTATTCCTGATGTACCTTTTTCTTTTGAAACATTAAAAATTATTTTTCCTTATTCCATTGCTTTAGCTATTGTCGGGTTATTGGAATCATTATTAACATCTTCTATTGTAGATGATATGACAGGGACAGACAGCGATAAAAATAAAGAATCTAGAGGACAAGGAATAGCGAATATTATTAATGGTTTTTTTGGCGGAATGGCAGGTTGTGCAATGATTGGACAATCGGTAATCAATGTGAAGTCAGGAGGACGCGGGAGACTTTCTACACTAACGGCTGGTCTTTTTCTGATGTTTTTAATTATCGTTTTAGGAGATTTAGTTGTACAAATTCCAATGCCTGTTCTAGCAGGTATTATGATTATGGTGTGTATTGGAACATTTGATTGGTCTTCATTTCAATACTTGGTGAAAGCCCCAAAAGGTGATGCACTGGTAATGCTTGTGACTGTCATTATTGTAGTGGCCACACATGATTTATCAAAGGGAGTAATAGCAGGCGTTATTTTAAGTGCTGTATTTTTTGTTTCTAAAATCTCAACGATAAAAGTAAAAGAACAACAAAAAAATTCCAGCATTTTCTTTGAAGTAGAAGGACAACTGTTTTTTGCATCTGTGGAAGGTTTTGTAGAAACCTTTGATTTTACAGTTCAATCTAAGGAAATCGTAATTGACTTTGCGAATGCGCATATTTGGGATGATTCAGCAGTAGGAGCTATCGATAAAGTAGTGTTAAAATACCGTGAAAATAATAATAATGTAACGATTAAAGGGTTAAATTCTTCTAGTAAAAGGCTAGTGGATAAATTAGCTATATATAAACAGTCGAATCCAAAACTATCTGCACATTAATCTGATTATTGGGAGTATAGCTGATGTATAAAACGATCTTATTAGCCGTAGATGGCTCGGAACATTCATTAAGAGCAGCAAAAGAAGCGGTTGGAATTGCAAGTCTGATAAATGAATGTACAATAGAGGTAGTATATGTTGTTGACTTCTCCAAAACCAAGAATCAGGTTCTTCATGCTATGAGCAAAGAAGAGTTAGAGCAATCAAGAAGGACAAAATTATTGCCGATAGAAAAACAAATCAGAGCAAATAATGTTTCTTACAGAATCACATTTCTTAGAGGGGAACCAGGCCCTGTAATTGTGGATTATGCAAATAAAGAATCGTTTGATTTAGTGATAATAGGCAGCCGCGGATTAAATGCCCTGCAGGAAATGGTGTTAGGAAGCGTAAGTCATAAAGTAGTTAAAAGAGTAAAATGTCCAGTTTTAATTGTGAAATAAATGAAAAAAGTGCAGAAAAGTCTCTTAGAGATTTTCTGCACTTTTTTAGGTCAATGGCTTATTTAAACATAGACGTGCTATGAAGTGGCTGCACCCGCGCTTTTGGATCTAAATATGCTTTTGCGTTATTAACAGAAGTTGGAGCCTCTCCAAAACCTGATGCAATTAATTTAACTTTTCCATCATATGTGCAAATATCGCCAGCTGCATAAATCCCTGGGATATTTGTTTCCATTTTGCTGTTGACCACAATGGAGTTCTTTTGAATTTCTAAGCCCCATTCTTTAATAGGACCAAGTGAAGATACAAAACCATAGTTAACGACAACTGCATCTACATCGATTACTTCTTTCTCCTGTGTTGTTACATTTTCAAGGACAACTTGCTTAATGCCATCTTCATCACCAATTAATTCAGAAGGAACAAATGGTGTTTTAATCATTACTTTTGAGTTCATTAAATTTTCTACACTATGTTCATGTGCACGAAATTTATCTCTGCGATGAGCTAGGTAGACCGTATCTGCTATAGGTTCAAGCATCATTGCCCAGTCTACTGCAGAATCTCCTCCACCAAATACCATCACTTTTTTCCCTGCAAATTGATTTAAATCATTAATAAAATAATGCAGGTTTTTTCCTTCATATTCTTTAGCCTGTTCCAGCTCTAATCTACGAGGCTGGAATGCCCCATTTCCAGCAGTGATAATAATGGTTTTTGAAAAGTGAACTTCTTTGTCTGTTGTTAACTTAAATATTCCATCGGCTTGTTTTTTAACAGTTTGCACGGCTTGCTCCAGAACAATATTTTGTTCAAACTTAGACATTTGTTCTGTTAAGTTATCTACTAATTCTTGTGCGCGGACTTTTGGAAAACCTGCAATATCATATATATATTTTTCAGGATAAAGAGCAGTTAGCTGACCGCCTAAGTGTGGAAGGCTCTCAATTACTTTTACAGTAGCTTGTCTCATTCCACCATAAAAAGCAGTGAACATGCCAACAGGTCCTCCACCAATTATCGTTATATCATAAATTGTTTGATCTTCTTTCAATGCGTATAAGCCTCCTCAAATAGATAAATTGCTTTTTTTTATCATATCATAGTCAACCATATTAGACACTTGCAAAATAACTTGTTTTATTGAGAACAGCAGCAAAAATTGAGGATAAAAAGGTTATTTTAGCCTCTTTAACGAATGTTAATAAAACTAGCATACTGTTAATTTTTAGTATTTTGTTTTTAAGTAGAAAATACATTTGTTAATATTTTCTAGTTTGTTATTTTGTTTTTCTAGATTGTTTTTGCATATTTTTTTAAGAATAGGAAATGAATAGAATTGGGAGGAGTGAAAGAATGATCTTTAGAAAAAAAATAATGATAAGGATAGGAATGCTTCTATTATTTATTCTTGCATTACTAACAACCTTTCAAGCTATTTCGGGTGTTGAAGCAAGTTCCTATTCTAGCAAGGATAACCAAAATAAAATAGAGAGTATAAAAGAAACTAGTTTTCATCATAAATTAAAAGAACTAGATGTCTCTTTGAAAAGTTTAAAAAGATTACAAGCGGAAAAAACACAAATTTCCTCTAGTAAGGAAGTATTGGGAGAAAAGCCGTTATTGGAAAATAGAGACTGGTCAGCTTATCCGAAAAAAAGAGTTGTCGCAACAGGTTATACAGCAGGTTATGAATCTACAGGAAAAACACCTAATGATCCACTATTTGGCATTACTTATTCTGGTGTAAAAGTAAAAAGAGATTTATATAGCACAATTGCAGCTGATCCAAATGTTTTTCCGATAGGTACGATTTTGTTTATTCCTGACTATGGTTTTGGTGTGGTAGCAGATACAGGCTCAGCGATACAGGGAAATAAATTGGATTTATACTATAAAACAGTAGATGATGTTTATAAAAAGTGGGGAAAAAAAACATTAGATGTGTATATAGTTGAAAAGGGCGATGGGAAACTGACAGAAGCAATGCTGAAAAAAATGAATGAAAAAAAATCTATGCAAGTTTTTCGTCAACAATATACGAATTCTGAAAGTAGATAATAACTTGCAGGCTGTTAAATACATATTAAAAAAGGATAGAAAAAGTTCTATCCTTTTTTTATTTGAGAATAAGCCAGTTATTCCTTAGGTTAAATTCTTCAATCATTTTAAAAGAGTATCAAGAATAAGTGTTAAAGCAATCCCAGTTAACCCGCCAAAAAATACTTCAATAGGTTTATGTCCAAGCAATTCCTTTAATTCTTTTCTTTTTTGCTGTTCGGGTTTATTTTGCCAACCTTTTGCATCGGATAGGAATTTATTAAAGTCAGCAACTAGCTGATTAAGTACGATAGCTTGTTCACCAGCCTGTCTTCTAACACCTGTTGCATCAAACATTGTAATAATAGCAAATATAGCTGCAACAGCAAATAAAGGGGAACCTATGCCATTTTCAAGAGCTACACCAGTAGATAATGCTGTTACAGCGGCTGAATGAGAGCTTGGCATTCCACCTGTACTAGTAAGAAGTTTCCAATCTATTTTTTTTGTGATAAAAAACGTAATGGGCACTTTAATGAATTGAGCAAAAAAGATTGCTGCAAGACTGGCGATTAAAGGGAAATTATAAAGTAAATCCAAAAAAATCACCTCCACTTTCTATAAAATATGTATTGCTATATTCTTACCCTAATAAAGGAGAAAGTAATATTACTGACATAGAATAAACTTTTAGATAAAATGAAAAAAGAAAAGGCTGTTTTCGTAAACTTTGTTGCTTTTAAAGAAGTAGGTTGATTTCCGTTCCAGGATGTTCGCTTTCCGTGTGGCTCCCCCGTCCGGCTAATCCCACAGGAGTCTCGCACCTTTCACTTCAATCAACCTATTTTAACCATGGATTTATTCATGGAAACTATCCGGAAAATAACAATCTTTTAGAAAACAGCCAAAGAAAATAAAGATTGAACAACTTAGTGAATTTACATTGGAATTTGGCGGCAAGATATTCGCTGATTAAAGTTTTATTTATTATAACATAATAAATAAAAACTCCCATAGCAGCAGTTTTGTTCATTAAAAAGAGTGAGAAATCATTTTTTATTTCATTTTAAAAAGATTTATTTAGCAAAAAAAATAATTAGTTATTCGAAATTTATTTTATTTTAGTATAATAAATATAGAAAGAATGGAGGGAATCATTATGTTTACATATAAAAACGAATGGAATTTCACTAATCATCATGAAAGCATCATAATTGGACTATTCGAGAAGTCAAGCAAATTAGAAGGACAACTGGCCGAGTTAGATAAATTCTTTGAGGGAGAGTTAACCAATTTAATTAAGGAAAATGATATTTCAGCAAAGAAAAAAAGGGTAGCTGCTATTCATACCTTTGGAAAAATTGGGTCAAAACGGATTATCTTTATTGGACTGGGAAAAGAAAAAGATTTGAACTTTCATGAATTAAAGGAATTGTTTGGGGCAGCATTCAAAAAAATTAACAAAGAAAAATGGATTGAAACCTCTTTATTGGCTGATTCTTTTACTACAGATAAATTAGATGCATTAGATGTTTCTCATGCGCTCAGTGAGGCATTTTCACTTGCAACGTATGAATTTAAAGGCTATAAACAAAAATCAAACGAACCAGAAAAAACTATAGAAGAGATAACAGTTTACAGTCATGCTGATCAAGTAGAAATAGAAGCAGCATTGCATATTGGCTATGTATACGGAAAAGCGACAAATTCTGCTCGTGACTTAGTGAATTTACCGGGAAATATGCTTAAAGCTAGTGATTTGGCAGAGTATGCACGAGAACTTGCAGTAAAATACCATTTTGAAATAGAAGTTTTAGAAAAAGAAGATATGCTAAAGCTTGGTATGGGAGCATTATTAGCAGTAAACCAGGGATCAGTGGAGCCGCCTAAAATGATTGTTCTTAAATATCAGGGAAAAGAAGCATGGAAGGATGTTATTGGGTTAGTAGGAAAAGGCATAACATTCGATACAGGCGGTTATTCGATTAAACCAAAAACAGGTATTGTTGGCATGAAAACAGATATGGGTGGTGCAGCAGCTGTTTTAGGCGCAATGGAAATCATAGGAGAATTAAAGCCAGAACAAAATGTGGTCGCTGTTATTCCATCAACAGATAATATGATTAGTGGAGCTGCTTTTAAACCAGATGATGTGATTACATCGATGAGCGGCAAAACGATTGAGGTATTAAATACAGATGCGGAAGGGCGATTGGTTTTAGCAGATGCCATTACCTATGCAAAACATCATGGAGCAGATTATTTAGTAGATGTTGCTACATTAACAGGTGGGGTCATAGTAGCGTTAGGGATGGAAACAACAGGTGGAATGACAAATGATGAAGCATTATTTGAGCAAGTGTTAGAGGCAAGCTATGAAGCTGGCGAACAACTTTGGAGGTTGCCAATTTTTGACTGTCATAAAGAGAAAGTTCGAAGCAGTCCTATCGCTGATTTAAATAATTCACCAACAAGAGATGGTCACGCAATCATGGGTGGAGCATTTATTGGGGAATTTGCAGAAAATACGCCATGGGTTCATTTGGATATCGCGGGAACTTCTACAACAAATAGCAGCTATAATTTAGGATCTGCAGGTGCAACGGGTGCTATGACGCGAACACTTGCGTTGTTAGTGGAAAGATTCGAAGCAAAAGGTAAATAATAAGAGAAAAGGGACTGTTATAGTCAGACATTTGACTAACAGTTCCCTTTTTTAGTTTTTTTGCTATTGCTGTGTTAAAAAATAGATTTTTTATACATTAGTATAGTGGGAGTGGTATCTTAACTAGTTAGCTGCATCAAATAAGGGTAGTATGGTTTATTAACCACTCTTCCATTGGATAGGGCATCGTTCCTTTGGCAACTAAGGATGCGTGTCCTCCTTCAAACAAAGTAAATGTTTTATCCTTGCTTGCTACTAGGTCCATAATAGGTTCACATAAACTGCTTGGAACAAGGGGATCGCTTTTAGTGGAGAAAACGAGTAAGTTGCAGTGGATATTTTGAAAGTCAACTGGTTGATTATCGATCACTAATCCCCCTTCTACAATTTTATTATCACGAATAAGATCATTCATAATTTGCTTAAATGATTCTTTAGATAATGGGATATGATCAATGGTCCATTTATTCATGCGCGTCCATTTTTCACGATAACTAGGATTATTAGCTTGATTTAATAATGCTAAATAATGACTATAGGCAACAGGAGAAACCAGTAATCTTGTTCCATATTTAATAGAACTCGGTGGAATCATCCCCATTTTATCGACTAAGTCATCGATGTAAATATCGCCATTGCGAAGAGCTTCTAACCAATTACCGTAAACAGGAAACGTAGAGAAATCAATTGGAGATACAGCGAGAATTAAGTTTTTCATTTTTTGTTTTGTTATCGCAGCAAAAATAGTCGCTAGTGTTCCGCCAAGACAAAATCCAATAACAGTCATTTCGTCCGTTCCGGCATGTCTGATTGCTCGTTTGTAGCCTTTTTCAATATACTTTGTAAGATAATCATCAATCGTAATATTACGATCTTCGAAACCAGGTATGCCAAAATCGATTAAATAGGTATCATAACCAGCTTGAGTAAATGCTTCAATGAGACTAATAGAGGGTGCTAAATCAAGAATATAGGCTTTGTTGACTAAAGAATAGATGAGAAAAATAGGTTCTTTGTATCTTCTGTTTGGAGATGGATAATACCATAAAGTGGCTTTGTTTTTTTTCCAAATAGGATATTTCTCAGAAAGGCCGACTTCAGGATCTAAAGAGTAGGATATTGTTTCGATAAAGGATGACAATTTACCATTATTCATATTACTGCTCCTTATTGGAGGAGTCGATTGAATTTTGAAGTTTTACTAATCTCTTTTTTTGTTTGGAGACTTTTTGTTTCACTTCGTGCATCTCCTGTTGAAGTGCTGACATGACTTCTTCTTGTGTAGAGGCATTTGTAGCAGTATCTTTTGGAACAATAGCTAGTTCTTCTAAAAGTTCCTTTATTTCTTGGATTTTCACCTGTAAATCATAAATTTGTTCATCTAAATCATCAATTTTTTCTTCTGACTGAAGGATTAGCTGAGTAGCATTCGATAAATCCGTTTTTGTTGGGAGGTTGATGACAGCAGCTGTTCTTTCTACATAATTTTGTACTTTTTCAATTTTTTTTGTTAGAGTACCAGTATGATCTTTCACTAAATGAATGGCTGAAGTACTATTTAATTGTTGTTGAATAAAGTCATTAATTCTAAATTGCAGCAAACCTCCTCCTTTTTTTAATATTTCATAAAAATCAAGTGTAACATTCATATATTTTCCATCCTTTCTTTTTTTTATGTTAAAGCATAGAGGATAAGCCGCCGTCTACTGCAATAATTTGGCCTGTTATATAATCGGAAGCCTGACTAGATAAAAGCAAAGCAATTCCTTTTAAATCTTCTTCTGCTCCTAATCGGCCTGCTGGAATTTTGGCAAGAATTTGTTTTTTATGCTGTTCGAAAACAGAGGTGATTTTTGTTGGGAAAAATCCAGGTGCAATCGCATTTACTTGAATATTATATGGAGCAAGTTTAACGGATAACTCCTTGGTTAATGTAATGATTGCTCCTTTGCTTGTATTGTAGCTGATTGCATCGAGAAAGCTTGGATGAGTTCCGGAAAAGGCAGTAACAGAAGAAATATTGATTATTTTTCCCTTTTTTTGTTCTGCCATTTTTTTTGCTGCTGCCTGGGAAAATAGAAAGGTACCTTTTAGATTTATATCCATGACTTTGTCCCATTTATCTTCTGGGTAATCTAATATGGGAGCCATCCAAGAAGTTCCGCTGTTATTAATAAGGATATCGATAGAGCCGAATTTTTTTATTGTCGTTTGAATGACATGGTTTATATCTTCTTGTTTAGCAATATCACAAGGAATGGCTATTGCTTGGATGCCTTTTTGTTTTAGTTCTTCCACCGTTTGCAGACAATTTTCGATTTTTCTAGAGCATATCACTATATTGGCGCCAGATTCACCAAGAGCTATAGCCATTTGCTTGCCTAGACCTACTCCCCCACCTGTAATAATGGCTACTTTATTTGTAAGAGCAAAATAATTATTCATGAAATTTACAACCTCCTTTTTCGTTCTATATTTCCTTATTAGTATAAACAAGCATCACAAGAAGGGTGAATAAATTAATCAGTTAGCCCTTGTCCATATTGATTTTTTAAGAGTACGGAGAAACGAAGGAAGCTTATCATCAGAGTATTGTGGCAAAGGACCAATTAGTCAGGAGGAAAGCCCAGTCCAAAAAAAGGGCGTATGCATATGATAGATTGGGGATAAAAAACGAAGAGAGTGGAGGTAATTGCTGATGATGTATGGATACAGAAATCCTTATCAAGATTCAAGAATTTGGCTTGGAGCACCATTATTAGGCGGATTAGTAGGTGGTTTAGTAGGTGGAGCGATAGCGAGACCAAGACCTTATATATATGGACCAATTCCGTATGGTCCAGTTCCATATCCGTACGGTCCATATCCTTACTATTAATAAGGATATATTAAAGCTCATTGTTGATTTTGACACTTTATTGATTGGCGAAAACGCCTCTCGCTGCAATCAAAGGGTAAGTTTAACAGAGCCTTTAATAAAAGAAAAAGAACAAACAAAAGCAAATAAATTTGCTTTTGTTTGTTCCAATTATCTCCATTTTAATTGAACGGAAACAAAACAACAATGGGGAGGCTGGTTTTTATGGTCAAAATTAAAAGTAATTCCATCTGGATTATATGATATTTTTGGCATTGTTTTTGTTCCGAGAGACTGGACAAGTTTTTCTACCGTTTGAGTTTTAGAAGCTTGAGCTGCACTCATGATTTGCTTTGATAATGCTTGTGATTGGATAATTTTTGACAACAAAGCTTCTGCATCTTTTAGTAATAATAATGAGTCTTTAGCTGATGCTATCCATTGATTAGGATTGACTTCAGGAAATTCCCGGAAGAAAAGCGGATAATGTAGATGAGGATGGTAAATAACAGCAGGGTGCCAAATATAAAAGAACGTAGATCTATGATGCATAAAACCCACCCTTTCATTAAACAGGTACCTATTTTCTACCCCATTTTATTCAGCCAAATGAAAAAATATGATGAAAAAGGAGATGGGGTTTTTATGAAATGGAGAAGGAAAGGAGAAAAAGTACTATTTGTATAGGGAAAGGAGCAGATGCACTCCTTGCCCCACTTATTAAAATCGGTTGCGGTGTTCTACTAAATCAATAGTTCCTAGCACAATATGTGCAAGTCCAAAACCAAAAACAGTATTAGATATCATAGAATCTATTTTACGGTTCTGTTTCATCACAAGACCAGCTGTGGTGACCGCAGTACCTAACACAGTAGGAATAAGCCCTTCACGAATATGCTCCATTAAATTCACTCCTGTTTTTGTTTTGGTCCTTATGGGGACTTTTTTAGTATGTCATGTAAAGGCAGTAATAGAAGTGGAAATAGATGGAGGAGCTATATTTCAGCATTGGAACAGCAAGTGTGATAATCATTGAATTTTTATAAAAATATCTAAAATCATTTGCTTAAAAATATACAATGATACCCCTCATAAATAAAGCAGCGGCACTAGCAAGCACCGCTGCAATAGTAGGCTATTTATTCAGAAGTAATCTTTTGTTGTTGCTTTAAATCGTCTCTGATTGTATGATCGCACATAGGAACATTTGTGTTGTAGGCAGCTCGAATAACTAAATGGCCAGCGACAGGAGATGTAATAAAGATAAAGGCAATGGCAAGAATTAACCGCGAATTAAACACGCCTTCTGTTTGGAAAAAGTAAAGGCACGTGCCAAGCAAAATGCACATAATTCCAAGGGTGGCAGATTTGGAAGCCGCATGATTCCTTGTGTAGACATCAGGCAATTTAATTACCCCGAATGCCGCTACAACCGTAAGTGCTGCTCCTAAAAAAATTAGAGTGCCAGTAATAATATTAATGATTATTTCGATCATGTTCCACAACTACTCCTTTTTCTAAATACTTGGAAAAAGCTACTGTGCCAATAAAAGCAAGAATTCCAATTAATAAAATTACTTCTAAAAAAGCTGTTGTTTTCAGCAAGATGGAAAGAATGCTTGTAATTGCTACTAAATTAATCCCGATAGCATCAAGGGCAACTACTCTATCTGGTGTGGAAGGTCCTTTAATAACACGATAAATAAAACCAATCATCGATAATGCAATAAGCACTAGTGAAGCATGCAAAACAAAAGAAAACATTATTTACTCACCTCTAATATTGCTTTTTCAAAGCTGTTTTGAATAGCTTCGATTGTTGCTTCTTTATTGCTGATATCCATTGCATGAATATATAATGTAGAATTATCTTCTGAAATATCAACAACTAAAGTTCCTGGCGTTAATGTAATTAAATTTGATAATATAGTGATTTGCCAATCTGCTGTGAGCACTGTTTTCATTGCAAAAATGCCTGGTGTCAATTTGGCATTTGGCCGGATAATTGACTTAAATACAGCATAGTTTGCCAAAATCAATTCCTTAATAAAAATAAATAAAAGTTTTAGAATAGAGACGATTCTATATAAATAGAAACGCCCGGTAAAAAAGCGCCTTGTCAAAAAAATTAAAAGCAACCCAATGATGTAGCCAATGATAAACGTATCAGCTTCCGTAGATCCTTTTAAAAACATCCAGACAAATGCTAAAAATACATTTAATAATAATTGAAATGCCATAGTTATTACTCCTTTAAAACAGCTTCAATATAATTGGTTGGATGAAGCAGGGTTTCAGTTGCCAGTGAAATATATGGATAAATACTTTCGGAAAAAATCCCTATAAAAAAGGACAGGCAAACAAGGATGATGGATGGGCATAATAAAGCTTTAATAGAAGGCTTTTTTGTTTTTGTTTCTGTTCCCCAAAATGCTTTAATGAAAATTTTGATAACAGATAGGAGTACAAATAGGCTTGAAATTAAGACGATAAAGCTGCCGTAATAATCATGCTTTTCGAATCCTCCTTGAATAATCATCAGTTTGCCGATAAAGCCGCTTAATGGAGGAATACCCGCCAAAGAGATGGCTGCAATAAAGAATGTCCATGCAAGTGCAGGATGGCTACTCAATAATCCTCCCATTTTGCTTAAATGGAATGTACCGCTAGCAGCAAAAATTGCGCCAATCAGCAAAAATAATGCAGTTTTGATTATCATATCATGCATTAAATAAAAAAGAGCTCCAATTAGAGAGTTTTCAGTAAATGCTGCCACCCCATACAAAATGACCCCAACTGCAGTTAAAATATTATAGATGATAATTTTTTTTATATCATAATAAGCTAAAGCTCCGATAACTCCTAATACAATCGTAATAAGGGATAAAATACTTAAAATCGTAAAAATATATTCGTTTGTAGAGAAGAACAATGTAAATGTCCTTGCTATCGAGTATACTCCCACCTTTGTTAAAAGGGCTCCAAATAAGGCTAAAATGGGTATAGGAGCAGCATAATAAGAGCCAGGCATCCAGAAAAATAAAGGGAAAAGAGCTCCTTTTAAACCAAAAACAATTAAAAATAGCACAGCAATGACAGTGAGAATGCCGGAATTTTCAACTTCACTCAATCTTTCCGAAATATGAGCCATATTTAATGTGCCGACAACAGAATATAAATAACCAACTGTTGTTACAAATAAACCGGAAGAAATAATATTTACAAGTATATATTTCACTGTTTCTCTTAGCTGTACTTTCGTGCCTCCAATAACAAGAAGCGCATAAGAAGACATAAGCATCACTTCAAAAAAGACAAATAAGTTAAAAATATCTCCCGTAGAAAAAGCCCCGATAACTCCGACAAGTAAAAATTGTATAAGAGAATAATAAAAGTAGCTTTCTCTATCTTGGTCTATTCCTTTAAAAGAGTAGAGTATGCAGCATAATGCAACAATATTAGTTGTTAAAACTAATAAAGCAGAAAGCATATCAGAAACAAGTGTAATGCCAAACGGTGCTTCCCAATTGCTAAGATTAAGTGTTTGCACGCCTGCTTTTTTGACTGCAGCAATAAGAAAAAGGGAAGTAATAATTGCAACTATCAGGCTGACAGTGGATACTAATCGCTGAATAATAATGTGTTTATGAAAAAAGATTAAGAGAATCCCTGTAAAAAAAGGGATAATAATTGGAAAAATACTAATATTACTCATGTTCTTTTTTACCTCGCAATTTCTCTAAATTATCCGTACCCAATTCTTGATAGGTGCGATAGGCAAGCACTAAAAAGAAGGAGGTTACTCCAAAGCTGATGACAATAGCTGTCAAAATCAATGCTTGTGGCAGTGGATCTGAATAAGAGCTGGCATGCTGTCCAAGTAGTGGGGATGCTCCCTTTTTCAGCCCTCCCATTGTTAAAAGCAGCAAATGAATACCGTGGCTTAAAAGCCCAGTTCCAATAATAATCCTCAATATGCTTTTAGAAAGCATTAAATAAGTTGCAGATGTAAATAAGATTCCTATAATAATTGACATTAAAATTTCCATTATTTATCCTCTCCAATGCTTTGAATAATGGTCATTGTCACTCCAACAACAACTAAGTACACTCCCAAATCAAATAATGCGGCAGTATGAAGGGAAGTTTCACCAAAAAGAGGAAGATGTACATGTTTATTAAAAGCATGTGTCAAAAATGGTTTATGCCGAAGAATAGAACTTATGCCAGTAACAAGCGCGATAAGCAAACCAGTTGCAGCTACATAGATATAATTGACTGGAAAAAGATTTGCGACCGTTTTGATATCATAGGCAATCAATAATAAGACAAGAGCCGCACTTGTCATTAATCCTCCCACAAATCCACCGCCAGGAGTGTAATGTCCTGCAAAAAAGATATCTACTGAAAAAAGGAGAATAAGGAAAACAATTACCTTCGTAATAGTCTGTAAGATTAAATCATTTGTTTTCACTGTTATGCCCTCCTAATCGCAGCTTAATCATGGTGTAGATTCCAATCGCAGCAATAGTAAGTACTGCAATTTCAAATAAAGTATCGAATCCACGAAAATCAACTAATATAACATTGACCATATTTTCTCCAGCTGCCTTTTTATAGGTATTCTCTATATAGTAGGATGAAATGGAATCGAATAATTTAGTATTATAGCTAGAAATAGCAATAATACTAAAGGTAATGCCCACTAATACCGAGATGATAGCATTATTCATTTTAAATCCAATACTTTCCTTTTTTCGTGCATTTCTAGGCAAATGATAGAAACATAATAAAAATAATGCAACAGAAACGGTTTCTATTACTAACTGAGTCAATGCCAAATCTGGTGCTCGAAAAATAACAAAAAACAGGGAAACACTATAGCCGACAGCTCCTAATAAAATGATGGAAGTTAAACGGGATTTTGTAAAAAGAATAGAAATGGTCGCGCCGATTAATACCAATGATAAAACTATTTCATACAATCCAATCTGAGCCAAGTTTTTTCCGTGAAAGTTGACTCCATTTTTTGTTAATAAAGTATAGCCTGTAATGGCAACTAAAAAGGTGAAAATATAGAATAGGTATGTTCGAATAGAACCTACCATATATCTATTTGTTAATTGTTTTGCCCAAACTTTTCCTTTTTCTATCAGGAAGTCATAAAGAGTGTTTATACTATAGGGAAACATTCGATAGATATTTTTCCACTTTGTAAAAGTTAAGCTTAAAAGAACTCCCAGGACAAATACACCAATTGTCATAAAAAATTCTATGTTGAATCCATGCCAATGATAGATATGAAGGTCATAGGATGGAACATCTCCATAAACTGCTGCGACAGCAGGAGATAAAATGGTATTGGAAAGAATATTAGGGAATAGTCCAATGACTATAACTAGAGATACGAGTATCAATGGTGAAATAAGCATGCCAATTGGTGCCTCATGTGGTTTATTTGGCAACTGTTCTGGTTTATATTTTCCTGCAAATACTTTAAAGACTAGCATCATGCTGTAAATAAAAGTAAAAACACTTGCTATCCATGCGAGTATTGGGAACAGCACTCCCCAAGTGCCAAATTGGAATAAATCAAACTCCTTTATAGTTACCATAGCGGTAAAAAACATTTCTTTGCTAAGAAAACCATTGAATGGAGGCAAACCAGCCATTGAAAAAGCGCCGATAATAGCAATGCTAAAGGTAATTGGCATAAAGGTCATTAGACCGCCTAACTTTCGAATATCTCTTGTGCCAGTTTCATGATCTACAATTCCTGCCATCATAAATAAGCTTCCCTTAAATGTTGCATGATTCACTAAATGAAATAAGGAAGCAGCAGTAGCAATCGTATAATAATCATTTTCTAAGTGGAAGTGAAAGTTTGCTGCACCTAATCCTAATAACGACATGATAAGACCTAGTTGGCTAATGGTAGAATATGCTAAAATTCCTTTCAAATCAGTTTGCTTGACTGCAAAAAAGGAACCGTATAATAACGTAATTATGCCGACTACAGCGATTGTCCATAACCAATAGGCAGACTGAGCATAGATTGGAGTTAGTCTAGCAATAAGGTAAATTCCTGCTTTAACCATTGTTGCGGAATGCAAATAAGCACTAACCGGTGTCGGCGCTTCCATAGCATCAGGCAGCCAAATATGGAATGGAAATTGCGCTGATTTTGTAAATGCCCCTAATAATAAACAGAACATGCTTAAAAGAAAAAAGGGATGGGAGTGAACATCTTGTTGCCGTATATAGACAATGATTTCTTGGATTTCAAAAGAGCCTGTTAGCAAATAAAGTAAAATGATGCCACCCAGCAAAGACAAACCACCAAAAACAGTAATAATCATCGATTTAAGAGCACCGTTTCGCGATTTTTCTCTTTCGTTCCAATAACCAATCAATAAGAAGGATGATAAGCTAGTGATTTCCCAAAATGTATAAAGAACAATCAAGTTATCCGAAAGAACGATACCAAGCATAGCCCCCATAAATAAAAGCAAATAAAAATAAAAAAGGTTAAGTTTTTCTTTCTTTTTATCTAAATAAAAGGTGGAATATAACAATACTAATGCACCAATTCCAGTTATTAATAAGGAGAATAATAGAGAAAGTCCATCTAAATTTACTGTAAAATCTATATTTAATGATGGAATCCAATTAACCTCCTCTACTAGGGTTTTATTAGCAGATGTTATCGGAATCATGTTTAGGAGATAACAAAATAAAACAATAGGCAGGGGCAGAATAAACCATCCCATATGCAGATTT
Source organism: Niallia nealsonii (assembly GCF_002835805.1). Lineage (GTDB taxonomy): Bacteria > Bacillota > Bacilli > Bacillales > Cytobacillaceae > Niallia > Niallia nealsonii. The sequence continues at coordinate 187,363 of NZ_PISE01000022.1, forward strand.
TTAAAGCATTTATGTACGAGTGGAATAAACAATGCGTAAATAAAGGGAGATAATATAGCCCAGTGTAGCAATGTCAAAGTAATGACCTCCTTAGCAAAAATAAATGAACAAAAACGGCATTCAGAAAAAACTGTAATCCTATCATCATGCTAAAATGTTCATTTTCATTAATTAAATAAGATTATAACGCAAAAAAAAAGGCTCTGCACAACCCATATCGTTTGTATATCGCTATTATTAATTTAATTATTAAATAGGAAGAGATACGTACAAATTCCTCGAAAATTTTTTTTTGTTTTTTGTATAAAAAGATAAAAAAAGAAAAAACTAAGTGGAATTTTCAAAAGTATTTTGTAAAGTTAAATGATTGTTTATTAGATACATCTGTTTTGTTTTGAAACTAGAATAGAAATTCTTTTTGTATGTTCTTATCTGATCGGAATTTTTCTGCAAGTATAAGAAAAAAGGGGGAATAGTGCATAAAATTTGCTTGTTTTTGATGATATTTGGGATAATATTCATTGGTGCATTTTGAAGCGATCAAATGCAAAAAAGGAGTTTTATTCTCTAATGAATATAGTGGTATCGGACGATATAGAAAGATTTTTCGCTGATGTAGATATGCCGTTTGAACCGAGAGAGTATATTCGGAAAATAGCAGATAATTATTTGGAGGAAGGGAGTAGATAGAGAGAATTTTCGTCCATAAGGGCAAGTAGATTTTTAGTTGTGATAAGGAAGGGGTTTTTAGAAAGACATTCATGAATAATACATATATTACAAGTTATTTCCCCCTTTTTTCTATCAGTTTGTTTAGTCTGGCATTTGCTATGAAAGCGGAAAAGGCCTTGTTGTCGTTCTTTAAGGAAATTGGAGTATATAAAGGGCTGTTAGAATTTTTTACAGAGACGAGTATTAAATTAGTGATGCTTCTTGTTTTAGCTGGTTGTTTTTTTATGGGACTTGCTGTATTAAAGCTTATGGCAGATACCATTAATGAATTATCCCTTTTATTTTTTTCTGCAGATTCGACAGGTGAAAGTCTTATAAAGGCAAAAAAGGGGAGCATTATCTATTTTATTGGCAGCATCATTTCATTGTTTTGTATTTTTCATTCTATGGTGCTTATTGGAACTTTTGTTCTAACAGCTTTGGTGTATTTTATTTACTTTGTAAATGCAGCAAGTGCCAGTCTAAGTTTTACAGGAATTGTTTTTATTATTTTTTTTCAAGTTCTGACATGGGCATTTCTCTTAACAACTCTTGTCTTTTTTTGTTTAAAACTATACAACATGGTATTGAAGAATTTGCCTATTTAAAATATTTTTTTAATCCCGCAAAAGCCTGATTGAAGTGCCTATTTATTTTGAAGCATTTCTCTAATATTGTAAATCTGCTGTTTATTGCCTATTTATAAGTGAAAGAAGCTGC
>NZ_PISE01000023.1 GCF_002835805.1 Niallia nealsonii
GAGAGGCTTGTTGTCTGAAGAAAAAGAAAGTGAGGATAACTTTTTTTCTTCAGAAAATTGAATACATATATGCAATAGGTGCATGCGGTTTTGCTGCATTGCTTAAAAGGGAAGTCCGGTGCAAATCCGGGACGGTCCCGCCACTGTGATAGGGAGCAACTTATAAAAACTCACTGTTGTCAAAATAGATAATGGGAAGAGATAAGAAGCGATGATCTTAAGTCAGGAGACCTGCCTATTGTATCAAACTTGTACTCTACGTGGATATAGGGGGGGAGGTGAAAACAGAAATTGTCTGAGAAAATGTTTAATCTCAGTTATATTTGTTATGCCTTTTAATCTCTCTTTTCTAGTAGAAAAGAGAGATTTTTTATTTTTGTTAGATCGGCTGAAAGAGTTTTTTATAAAAAGGGCTTATAAAACAAAAAGTTATTCCGTTATAAACTAGTGCTATTTTGAAAAAAAAATTAATTAGAGGTGGAGAAATCATGGTAAAAAGTTCAAATATAGGATATCCGAGAATTGGCGAAAATCGAGAATGGAAAAAAGCATTAGAACAGTACTGGGCAGGTAAACTAGAACAAAAAACCTTTCTAAAAGAGATGGAAACCATTCGATTAACTCATTTGAAAAAGCAGCAAGAAAAAGGAATTGATTTTATTCCTGTTGGAGATTTTTCCTTTTATGATCATATGCTTGATACGGCAGCAATGTTTGGCCTTGTCCCTAAACGCTTTGACTATAAGGGCGGCGAAGTTTCTTTAGATCAGTACTTTAGCATAGCAAGAGGATCCAAAAAGGCAGTCGCATCTGAAATGACAAAATGGTTTAATACGAACTATCATTATATTGTTCCCGAATTTGATGGATTAACGCCAACACTTGTAGATAATCGTCCTCTTCGTTTTTATCAAGAAGCAAAAGAAAAATTAGGAATTCAAGGAAAACCGGTTGTGATTGGGCCAATTACTTTTGTTAAGCTTGCAAAAGGTTATGAAGAAAACAAATGGCAGGAAGTGGTTCAGCAATTAGTTCCCTTATACGCACAAATTTTGCAGGAATTGTCTTTGGCAGGTGCAGAATGGGTGCAAATCGAGGAGCCGATCCTTGCGACAACGATTGGAGCAGAAGAGCTTGTCTTATGTCAAACTGTTTATCAAACATTAAAAGAAGCGGCACCATCTCTTAAAATTAATGTGCAAACTTATTTTGAAAGCATCGACCAGTATCAGCAAGTTGTCTCACTTCCAGTAGATGGAATCGGATTAGATTTTGTATATGATGAAGGAGCAAATTTAACTTCATTAAAAAAATATGGTTTTCCACAAGAAAAAGTATTATTTGCAGGGGTAGTGGACGGCAGAAACATTTGGCGCAATGATTTGCAGAGAACATTAGTGCTTTTAGATGAAATACTTGATGTGGTAACAAAAGAGAATTTAGTTATTCAAGCATCTTGCAGTTTGCTGCATGTACCGGTAACAGCAGCTAATGAAAAACAATTAGAACCTGTAGTGGGAGAAGCGATAGCTTTTGCTGATGAGAAGCTAACGGAACTTACTCTTCTTGCAAAAGGGGCAGCGGAAGGGAAAGAAGCAATCTCTTTTGAAATACAAGAAAGCACAAACGCTTTAACATCACTGCAAAAGTCTTCCTATCGCAATAATCAGGATGTTCAATACAATATCAATCATTTGCAGACATTTGCAGCAGAAAGACAAGCAGCTTTTCCAGAGCGTATGGCTATCCAAGAGAGTGTATTTCAATTGCCGATATTGCCAACGACAACCATTGGAAGTTTCCCGCAAACACAAGAAGTAAGAAAGCAACGCTTAAAATGGAGAAAAGGGGAATTATCACAAGAGGCATATGAACAATATATCGAACAAGAAACCAAAAAATGGATTAGTATCCAAGAAGAATTGGAATTGGATGTATTGGTTCATGGCGAATTTGAACGAACAGATATGGTTGAGTATTTCGGAGAAAAGTTAGCAGGCTTCCAGTTTACAAAATTTGCTTGGGTACAATCTTATGGGTCTCGCTGTGTAAAACCACCAATTATTTTTGGGGATGTGGCGTTCCAAAATCCAATGACGGTAAAAGAAACAGTTTATGCAAAGCAGTTAACTTCAAAGCCTGTAAAAGGAATGCTGACAGGACCGATTACCATTTTAAATTGGTCATTTGTCCGCAATGATATAAAAAGAAGCGAAGTAGCCAATCAAATTGCATTAGCGCTGCGCAAAGAAGTAGAAGAATTAGTTAACAATGGAATCAATATGATTCAAGTAGATGAGCCAGCAATTCGGGAAGGACTTCCACTAAAACAGCAAAAACGAGAAACATATCTACAAAATGCTGTTTACGCCTTTAAACTTGCAACTGCATTTGTGGAAAATGATACGCAAATTCATACACATATGTGTTATGCAGATTTTGAAGATATTATTGACAGCATCGAAGCACTTGATGTGGATGTTATTTCGATTGAAATGTCAAGAAGCCATGGCGAATTGCTTACTTCCTTTGAAGAAAATTCTTATGACAAAGGAATAGGCTTAGGCGTATATGATATCCATAGCCCGCGTATTCCAGCATTAGAGGAAATTACCCGTAATATTGATCGGGCTCTTCAAGTGCTTGAACCTAAATTATTTTGGATTAATCCAGACTGCGGTTTAAAAACAAGAGGAGAATATGAAACCATTGAAGCATTAAAAGTAATGGTTGAAGCAGCTAAAGAGACGAGAAAAAAACTATTTGCCGCTAAAGTTTAATATAATAGTAGATAATAGGATAATTGGTTAGCATTTTTACCAATTATCCTATTTCTTATGATGTAAGGAAAGTCCTCAAGTGTTTATCTTTCGTTATGTTCTAGCCACCAATTAATATGATCTAAGTCAAAAATCAGAAGATTTTTTATTGGTTTTTGATGAGGAATCATTTTTTTTATTAATTGCATGGATTTCCTCTTCTGTATAAATAATTCCAAGTGATTTCAGGTAAACAATTAAAGGTTCAATGCCATTTACCCTTCTCAAACTCGGAGTTCATTATTCTTCTACATGAATTTTTGAAAAATATGCTTTTTCTTTAAAAAATGATTTACAAAGATGTAAAAAACATGATATAAATCGGTAAGACATGCCTTTTATGACAAATGAACATTTTTAAAAGAATGGATATATGGAGAGAGATATGAGCAAATTAGTTAGTGAAATGAAATGGAAAGATATTGCTATCATAGTTTTTGGTTCTTTTTTATTTGCTGTTGCAGTAAATGTATTTGTTATTCCAAATGATCTTGGAGAAGGTGGAGTAACAGGTATTACCATTATTTTATATTATTTATTTCATTGGGCACCTGGAATTGTCAATTTTACTATTAATGCCTTTTTATTGGTTATTGGATACAAGTTTTTAGATAAACTGACATGTATTTATACGATTATCGCAGTAGTGTTTAATTCTTTCTTTTTGCATTTTACGGAAAATTGGCGGATTGCATCAGATGAAGTAGTCATTAATGCGGTATTTGGCGGCATATTGGCAGGTGTTGGAATTGGCATGATTTTAAAGGTTGGGGGAACCACTGCTGGCACCACGATATTAGCGAGAATTGCCAACAAATATCTAGACTGGAATGTTAGTTTTTCTTTGTTGTTTTTTGATTTAATTGTTGCTTTTTCTTCTTATTTCATTATCGGTGCGGAAAGATTAATGATTACAATTGTTATGTTATATATCGCGACAAAGGTAATGGAATTTATTATAGAAGGATTAAATCCGAAAAAAGCGGTCATGATTGTATCGGCAAAACAAAGTGCCATTGCAGAAAGAGTAAATGAAGAAATGGATCGTGGCGTTACTGTTATGTATGGCCGAGGATTTTATACACAAAATGCGAAAGAAATTCTTTATATTGTGATAAGTAAACAAGAAATGGTGGTTTTAAAGAAAATTGTAAAAGATGTTGACGACCAGGCTTTTATTACCATTCATGATGTGCGGGATGTGTTTGGTAAAGGCTTTTTGGAACTTTCTAAATAGACTGTTTTCCATCTGATTCAGATGGAAAACAGTCTATTTTTTTAGAATATACGACTCAGGGGTTTTATGGTAAATTCAATTGGGAGAAGGGAGAATGTATGTTAATTAAATGCATGTACCCCCTATATCTATTTTTTGATACAGGACAGTTTAAGATAAAAGGCGCTCTTAAATCTAGGCACACTTATCGACTGAAAGTGCGTTCGAAATCTATTGAATACGAGAATGTCTAATGATTTTTTGTTCTAAATAAACAATATAATGATAATAAAGAATGAGGGAAATCAGTAAAATGGGATTAATAATTGCAGAATACCAAATCTTCCACCAGCCATAATGAAAATATCCCCATGGTTCAGGAAGTAAAGCAATTTTTTCGTACAGCAATATAAGTACGTTAAAACCCAAAATAAAGATTACTCTGCTGTGTATCTTTTTTTTAAATGGATAATAATTTAAAAAAATAATATTGACTGGCTGAACTAAAAAAATAATATAAAGTATTGATATCCAATCGATTTCTTTTGTGAAATACCAATATCCTAAATATTTAAAGTCAACAAACATATCAAATAACAATTGAAAAGTGCTTGTAAACATCCATATATGCAGGACACGATTAGCATTTAACCTTTTATTCAGTTTTATTGCAAGAAAATTAAATAGTGCAACGACAATTAGTAGACCAATCATATGTTTTCTCCTTATAAATGGGTATTTCTAATATTGGTTAAATAGTTGAAAAATATCCATTTAATTGGAAAGAAAGAAATTCAGTCTTTTAACAATTCTTTTAGCATGTTTTCCCGATTATTTAAAAAGTATTTTGTTATTTGATAATGGTCGGTCTGTTCATAGTCGATCTCTTTTATACTGCCATGATCAAAGCTCCAAATTTTTGCATGTGGATAACCCAATAGAATAGGGGAGTGTGTGGCAATTAAAAATTGGCACTGCTGTGTTTTGTTTAAATCATGCAGTATTCGCAGAAAGGTAAGTTGTCTTTGCGGCGATAGAGCGGCTTCCGGTTCATCTAACAAATAGATTGCTTGTCCAGAAAAACGATTTAAAAAAAGGGACAAAAAAGACTCGCCATGGGATTGCTCCAATAAGGATTTGCCGCCATAATGGCGATAATTCGATCTAGTATAAGGGTCTTCTTCCAATTTATCCAGGTATGTAGCAAAATGATAAAAGGACTCTGCACGCAGAAAAAAACCATTTGTTACTTTTGGCATCCAAGACAGCCGAAGATAGTCTCCTAAATCGGAGTGAGCGCCATGAACATCATATTGATTATGCCTGCTTCCTCCTGCTGCATGAAACCCGCACTTATCGGCAATAGCTTCTAGCAGCGTTGATTTTCCTGATCCATTTTCTCCGACAAAAAAAGTTATATTGCTCGTTAAATCAAGAGAATTCAAGTTTCTTATCGCAGGGATCGAAAAGGGATATTTTTCTTTCGCTGGAATTTCACTTTTTAATACACTAATTTTTTTTAAGAACATGGTTTTCCCTCATTTCTTCTGCGCTTTTGTTTTCACTAATTATTTAGTATGGACACCTAATAGTTTAGGGTACTATTACTGTTTATTGAATAGATTTTTATCTGGAATAATCAAAAATAATTTCTTTATATATATTATTGATTATAACAGAACATTTGTTTGTACTTGAAGAAGTTTGCATAAAAAGGGTTTAACTTCAAAGCAGAAGGTCTTTTTCCTATTAAAAATGCTGAAATATTTAATTGCTGAACATATGCATCTTTTCCTGTATAATATAAACTGATAAAAATAGCCTTTACAATGGGATTTTAGCAATATCTTTTGAACTTTCTTTAGAAACCATTGAAGAAGTGCTATATTTCTAGATATAATAAAGTGCTGAAGATTTAATTGTAGAAAGAGAGTGTTCATAATGGGTCGTAAGTGGAACAACATTAAGGAGAAAAAAGCGTCAAAAGATGCTAATACTAGTCGTATTTATGCTAAATTCGGCCGTGAAATTTATGTAGCAGCCAAACAAGGGGAGCCAGATCCAGAATCTAATCAAGCGCTGAAAGTGGTATTAGAGCGTGCGAAAACATATAGTGTGCCAAAAAACATTATTGACCGTGCGATTGAAAAAGCAAAAGGCGGATCAGAAGAAACATATGATGAGCTTCGTTATGAAGGATTTGGACCAAATGGATCTATGGTAATTGTAGATGCATTAACAAATAATGTGAACCGCACAGCTTCAGATGTTCGTGCCGCATTTGGCAAAAACGGCGGAAACATGGGGGTAAGCGGATCTGTTTCTTATATGTTTGATGCAACAGCGGTTATCGGAGTAGAAGGCAAAAATGAAGAAGAAGTGTTAGAGCTTCTTATGGAAGCAGATGTTGATGTACGTGACATTATTGCAGAAGAAGAAGATTCCGTTGTTGTTTATGCAGAACCAGATCAATTCCATGCTGTACAAGAAGCATTTAAACAAGCAGGAGTAACAGAGTTTACAGTAGCAGAATTAACGATGTTAGCGCAAAATGACGTAACTCTTCCTGAAGATCAATTAGTACAATTTGAAAAAATGATTGATGCACTAGAAGACTTGGAAGACGTTCGCCAAGTCTACCATAATGTGGATTTAGGGGAATAAGATAAAAAGCAGACCTTATGTTTCAAAACATAAGGTCTGCTTATCTTATTAAATCAACAGCAGATTGGAACAGTAAAAAACGTTAAGTATTAATAGTATTTTTTCAAGAGTGATAATATACATGGTGAAATTCGCTCTAAAAATTATGCTAAACGAACGTTTTCTATTTGGAGATATGATACAAATAAATAGCAAATATAATTTTATTAGGAAAAATGCAATAAAAAACCACTTCGTTTGTCAAAAAAAGAAGTGGCTAGAAGAATAATTTTATTGAGTAAACTTCCAAAACATAAGCTCTAAGACCTTCATTTTATATTTTTTTGGTCAAAATTGTGGTTGTAAATCCCCCATAATCCTAGTTATTTCAGTACTTAGTGCGATTCAATTAAGCTGAAATTCATTTTAAAAATCTCCATGTTTTTTACTAAGCCTCTTCACAATTTACTTTTTCTTGAGGAGTAATTTTTCAATTTCATTAGCTGGTAGGGGTTTACTAAAGTAATATCCTTGTCCATATTGGCATTTATATTGTTTTAATAAATTTAATTGTTGTTCATTTTCTATTCCTTCTGCAATTAAGCTAAAATTCAAGTTATGTCCCATTTCAATAATGGTCTTAACCAAAGCATAATCATTGGTATTAATGTCATTAATAAACGTTTTGTCTATTTTCAGTTTGTCTATAGGTAAGTGGTGCAAGATATTTAAAGAAGAATAGCCAGTACCAAAATCATCTATGGATAAATTAACCCCTATATTTTTTAGTTCATTAAGAATTTTTTGAGAATGTTTAATATTTTGTACGATACTTTCCGTTACTTCTAATTCGAGATGCATAGGATTTAATTTTGTCTCTTTTAATACTTTTATAACATTTTCAACAAATTGATTGTGCTCCAACTGTCTTGTGGAAATATTTACGGAAACATGGATTAAGTCAAAATCACTTTCCTGCCATATCTTTAGCTGCTTGCAGGCTTTTTGAAGCACATAGTTTCCAAGATCAATTATTAATCCAGTCTCCTCGGCTATCGGTATAAACTCTTCTGGAGAGATTATACCCATTTTGGGGTGCTCCCATCTGACAAGAGCTTCCAATCCGAAAATTTTGCCACTGTCTAGTTCAATTATCGGTTGGTAATGGACTTGTAATTGTTCCATCATTAAGGATTTTCTTAAATGGTTCTCTATATTGGCTTTTCGTGTATAATAATCACTTAAATTCTGATTAAAAAAAGTGAAATTATCATTCCAGTTCTTTTTCGCATGATACATGGCTATATCGGCATGTTTTATAAGTGTTTCAAGACTTTGTCCGTTTTTAGGATATTGACTAACACCAATACTAGGGGAAGTGAAAACTTCATGTTCTTTTATAAGAAAAGGTTCTGAGAATGAATCGATAATTCTTTTAATATGAAATAATATTTCATTTTTGGTTGCGTTTTCTAATAATATTAAAAATTCATCACCAGAGAAGCGAGCAACTATTCCTTCTGCTTTTACACATTCGCTAAGCCTTTCAGACACTTGCTGCAGCAAAAGATCCCCAATTGCATGTCCAAATGTATCATTTACGATTTTAAATCGTTCTAAATCAATAAACAGAATTGCAAATGGAATTTGTTCCCCATCAGTCAATAATTTGCTAGAAATATAATCCTTAAAATAATTACGATTAGGTAATTTTGTTAAGGAATCGTAATATGCCATAAAATGCATTTTCTGGTTTTCTTCTTTTTGTTCTGTGATGTCTCTAAAGTATACTGATAATCGTTCTGTAGAAGGAAATGCTCTTACATCATACCATCTATTATTAAAAAGTTCTTCGAAAGTAATTGGTTTAAGCGACAAAAGAGAACGTTTGTATCTTTTTACAAAGTTATCTATATCACTATTGGGAAGTGCCTCATAAATAGGAGTACCAATGATATTTTCACGTTTCACATTTAAAAGTTTTTCGGTTGCGTTATTAACATATTTAATTTTTAAATCATAATCCAATGAAAAAAAACCATCTGTTATACTCTCTAAAACAGTTTCAATTCGATTATTATTCACTTCATTTTCGTTTAATTGCCTAATTGTGCCGAAAAAAACAATAGAAAAGTCATTTATCTGCTTTTTAACACCATGAATTTCAGTATAGATAATTTCTCTAGATTTTTTTATCCCGCGTAATACAATATTAATATCTTTTCTTACTTCATCTTCCAAATGCAGTTCGTTGGTTTTACTAATAATATCTCGATCATCCGCATATATAAGTTCAATTAAGTTCATTTTCATTAACTCTTTTTTATTATAACCATATATTTCCTCAAATCGGTTATTTGAATAGTGGAATTTGCCATTTTCCACATAAAAAAAGCCAAGCAACGAATCTTTCATCAGATAGTCACAGATGGATTTTATGTATGAATTTGTCATAATTGATCTCCTGCAATTCTTTATTCAGCTTATATGTATATTAAATATTTTCTAGTAGCTAATGGACTAAACTCCCCATTAGCAAACCATGCCTCGATTTGAGGAACCAAAGATTATGTAACAAAATCTGTTTTTACATGGTTGAAGAAGGGGAGAAAATTGATTACTTATTTTAACATAATCAAAATAAAAAGAACAGGATACTTATTCTCTTACTAAACTATAAAAAGCTTGGTGAATGTTCCGCTCACTTTCCGATTTGGAAGGTGCTTCTAAATGTATTCTAATGAAGATGCAGGAGAGTAGGAGGAAGGAAAAAAAGCCGCTTGGGCAAAGTCAGGATTAGACCTTCACCAAGAGGCTTTTTTCTTTTTATAATGCCGCATGAATCAATTTTTTATAATAAAATACAGAAAGTACACCGAAGATTGAATAGAGAATGGTATATAAAACCATGACAATAACCATTGGCGTCCATAATTCAGTGCCGAAGAAAAACCAGCCTGATTGGACGGCAAAATAGCTGTGCAAAAGACCAACTATTAATGGAATGCCAAAGTTGAATAATTGTTTCCCTTGAATTCCTTTCAGTAAATCTCCTTGGGTAAAGCCAAGTTTTCTAAGAATCGTATAGTTGAATTTTTCCTCTTCTCCTTCGCCCATTTGTTTAAAGTAAAGGATGCAGCCAGAGGTAATCAGAAAAGTTAATCCTAAAAAGCCGACAATAAACATGGTTAGCCCCATATTTGATTTGTTGGAATCTATCATATCAAGACGAGAAATATTCAAATCTTTGTCTTGAAAATCAAGCCTAGCAAAAAGAGTATTTGCTTTTTTTATGTTTGTTTTATCTTTTATGTCCATTCCAATATAAAGAGAGGTTACTCTTTGAATAGTTTTTTCTGGGCTTTTCACCAATTTGCTAAAAATCGTTTCATCAACAATCACGGTTGGCATGCCGCCGCTTGTGAAAATATATGGAACAATAGTTGGAGAATCAAGTCCAATATAATGAAGAGAAATTGATTCCTTGTTTGTTTTTAAGGTGACAGCACCGGAACTTTTTAAAGGCATAAATTTTGCCAGTGCATCATTATAGCCTGTAAAAAGGGTTTCATTTGCTTTTACATTGACGCCTTTGATGTTTTTGTCGCTGACAACCGCGAGTGCTGTAACATTCGGATCAAAATTTAATCCTTTTGGCGATGATGCTAATAGTTTGCTGATATCCACATTCGCCTGTAAAACCGGTATGGTTGTTTCTTGATAGTCGATATTTTTTTCCGCGAGTGCATCCTTAAACATATTTGCATCCTTTGTATTTGTAAAGGAAAAATGTGCCGGAACATTATCGGCAGCAGATTTTTCGGCAGAATAATAAGAAATATAAGAGAGCGCTAACAAACTGATTGCCAGTGCAGAAATAGTTGTAATAATTGTAAGAAGCATGGCATTTGTTTTCATGCGAAACATAATGCTAGATAAAGACAGCACTTCATTAATCGATAAATAGCCGTTTTTCTTTTTGCGAATTAAATTCGATACAAACGTAACAGATCCTTTATAAAAAAGATAGGTTCCAATAATTACAGATGCAAGAATAGCAATCATTACGGCAAATAGTTCAGTCATTTCTGAAAAATCGCCGTCAAATAATTTGGATGAAAGATAATAGCCAACAGCAATTAAAAGTAAGCCGAAAATGCCGAAAATCATTTCCCAAACCGATACTTTTTTTACTCTTTCCTCTGAAGAAGAAGCGACGCTAAATAGACTTAGAATCGTTTGTCTTTTAATAAATAAATAGTTCATTAGCATAATAAAGAGATAGACAGCAGCAAATACGAGAACGGTCTGTGCCAGCGCCTGTCCGGAAAAGGTTAATGAAGCAACTTGATCAATTCCTGTAATCTTAAATAAAATCAATTTGATCAATTTGGAAACGGCAAATCCAATAAATGTGCCGATTGTAAGGGAGCCGAAGTACAGCATAATATTTTCTGTGCTGATGATGCAGAATATTTTCCCTTTTGTCATCCCGATTAGCTGAAATAAACCAATTTCTTTACTGCGCCTTTTAATAAAAATATTGTTGGCGTAAAACAAAAAGATGGCAACAATAGCAATTAATAGAATCGAAGCCGTACGGATAGCTGCGCCACCCTTTATACTTCCTTTTGTTGCATCCATGGCTGGGTCATATTGCAGTGTGACAAAAGAAAAATAAAGAGCGACACTAAAAATAAGGGCAAATACATATAAATAATAGTTTTTAATATTTTTTTTCAAACTGCGGAAAATTAACTGATTAATGCTCATATTGCACCCCGCTTAAAATTCCTTGTGTTTTCATAATATCTTGGAAAAAGTCTTGTCTGGATTGTTCCCCTTTATTTAATTGGGTATAAATTTGACCGTCTTTAATGAAAATAACACGGTTGGTGAAACTTGCCGCAACAGGATCATGTGTCACCATAATAATAGTTGATTTGCGATTTTGGTTTAACTTGCTTAATTTATTTAGTAAGTCAGATGCCGACTTTGAATCAAGTGCTCCTGTCGGTTCATCGGCAAAAATAATGCTCGGCTCATGAATAAATGCTCTTGCTGCAGAGGTGCGCTGTTTTTGTCCTCCGGAAATTTCATTTGGATATTTATCTTTTAATGGTGCAATGCTAAGTTCGTTAGAAAGTTCATCAAATTTTTTCTGAGCAGTACTTTTGGCTGTTTTTGTAATAGATAATGGCAAAAGAATATTTTCCTTCACTGTTAATGTATCGAGCAAGTTATATTCTTGAAAAATAAAGCCAAGATTTGTTTTGCGAAAAGCAGCTAATTGTTTTTCTTTCATGTTTGTTATTTCATTTCCTTCAATCAGAATCGAACCGCTAGTCGCTTTATCAATAGAAGAAAGCACATTAAGCAGGGTTGTTTTTCCTGAACCAGACGCCCCCATAATACTGACAAACTCTCCTTTTTGAATGGTAAGATCAATTCCCTTTAATACTTCTTGCTTATTAAATTTATTGCCATAACTTTTATGAATTTTATTTGCTTGTAAAATAGTCATTTGCTCCACACTCCTTATTTGATAGCTTTATTATAAAAACTTCCAGCGATTACTTCCTGCGTTTTGGCGAACAAATAGAAGAGGCATGTGACATTTTTGTCACATGCCTGTAATTTGAACAAGATCATTTTTTTTCGGAAAAGTTAAAGTAAAGGTTGTTCCTTGATGGACAACAGATTTCACGTCTATATGGATAAGGAGCGCTTCTGCGACTTTTTTCACTAAATAAAGTCCCATGCCTGTAGATTGTTGGTTATGATGATTGGCTGTTGATGTAAAGCCTTTATCAAAAATCCTCGGCAAGTCATGTGCTTCTATTCCTCTTCCAAAATCTTGGATTTCTACAATTACTTGCTCGTTTTTTATAGTGCTTTGTATGATAATATCAGCATTTTCGCTGTATTTCACCCCATTAGTAAAAATCTGCCGGAAAATAAAGGCAAGCCATTTGCTGTCTGTTAACACAGCAGAAACAGTTAAATCCACTTCAAAGCCAATTCCTTTTTGCATGCACCATGATTGCAATGTGCGAATTTCATCAAAAATTACTGTTTCTAAATCTATTGTCTCGATATATAAGTCATTTTGCATAAATGGAATTCGTTTTTGATGCAGCTGCTGATCTAAAAGGAGATGGATGCGCAGCCATTCATACGTTAAAGCAGTTTTTAGCTTTTGATCTTCTATTCTTTCGATAATAAGATGAAGGGCGGTAAGCGGTGTTTTTACTTCATGAATCCAACTTAACAGTTCATCCTTTTCTTGCTCTAATTGGGTAGAATGTTGCTGGATTTCTTTTTTTAGCTGTTCTGTTTGCTGAACGATGCTTTTTTCCATTATTTCTTCAAAGGGACTGGTAGGAAAAGGCAAATTGCTCATGTCTAAATTGTCTTCCCTGTCGGCAAGGCTTTTATAAAAAGCGGTTTCCTTTTGATAACGAATAATCAAAAAAATCACAAAAAAAATGATGGCTAAAAAACAAATATATATCATGGATTGCAAGGAAATCGTTTTATCCATACTTGCAATCAAGAGGTTAAGCACCTGGAGAAAGAGGATAAAGAGAATCCAGCTCCGTTTTTCTTTTAAAAATTTGATAATCATCGTTCACCCTCTTCAACCGCTATATAGCCTTGGCCCACCTTTGTTTCAATATATTTGCCAAGCCCGATTTCATCTAGTTTTTTGCGCAGCCGATTTACGTTAACGGTTAATGTATTATCGCTGATGAAACGTTTGTCATTCCATAAACTGTTAATTAAATGATCTCTTGTAACAATTTTATTTTTATGTTCAATCAGGATTTTTAATATGTATAGTTCATTTTTCGTTAATTCGATATTATCATTATTTGTCACAACGCTGTTTTTTTCAAAATCAATGGTTGCATCATACCATGATTTCAGCTCCAGTTTTTCCACACTATAATTATAGACACGCCGCAAAAGAGCCTGTACTTTTGCTATAAGTACATCAAAGTGAAAAGGCTTCTGTACAAAATCATCTGCACCAAGCTGCATGGACATGACCATATCTGTTGGATGATCTCTTGATGACAGGAAAATAATTGGCACATTTGAATGGCTGCGTATCATCCGGCACCAATGGAAGCCATCAAACATGGGCAATTGGATGTCAATAATGACTAAATCAGGTTTAACTTCAGAGAAAACCTGCATAACAGCAGCAAAATCTGTAATGCCATATACATCATATGACCAAGTTGTTAAACGTGTTTTTAATTCTTTGTATAAGGTTTGATCATCTTCAATTACTAATAGTTTAAACATTTTATCACCACATTTTTTTATTCTTTTTTAGTGTAGCGAAAATAGCTAGGAGAAGCTAGTCTATTCCGCTTTTTTCTCTATAATTATGAATTTTTTTCCAATAGAGAAAATTTTTGAAAGGTAGATTTTTTATCAGGGGGATTATAGTAGAATAAAGGAATTAGAAAAAGTGAAAGCAGGGAGTAGGAAGATAGTGGAAAAATAATTGTTTATATCAGTAGTATCTTTGTTTTTGGGCTATTTTTTATTACTGCTCCGCTTATATCAAAAGCATAAAATAAAAGAATAGTTTTTAAAAATAAGGAGGAACAATGGAAAATCAAATAAAAATCATCTGCCCAATAGACTGCGGCAATGCTCCTAAAAAGCAAGTATTAAAGGAAGTCTGCATGGCATTTGCTTTAAAAGAAATTACTTCCATATTAGAAGAGCTCGCTGATAATATAACTTGGAATAATATCGGTCAAACTAGCATAAGTGGAAAAGAGCAAGTTAAACAAGCACTAATAGATGACCATACAGATCAGCCAACTGAAATACATATAGAGACAATTATTACCCATGGAAATACAGGATTTGTTAATGGGATGGTGCTTATGAAAAATCACCATAACTATGCTTTTTGTCATGTTTATCAATTCACCAGTGCAGGGAAAAAGGGGAAAATAAAAGAAATAACTTCTTATATTATTAAATTAATATAGAAAAAAAGCATGGTCTTTGACGATGCTTTTTTTTGCACAAAAAAACAAATAGAAAAACTTCCCAAGGTTCTATCTCGTCTAACTATAGATAAGAAGGTTTGTTTTACAAAAAAAGAGTTTTGTTATTTTTTCTATTTTGGTAAAATAAGGTTTTCGGTAAAAGGAGATAGAAAGGAGAAAAAGAGGTTGTATAGTAGCTTAATTGTATACATAGGAGTATGTATTTACATCATTGGAGTCAGCATAAAGTTAGCCGTTTCATATAAAAAGAAACCAATCTATTGGCTCAAGGAAGCAGTAAAACTTCTGTTTGTAGTATATATGCTGCTAGTTGTATCTGTAACATTATTTCCTATCTATGCTTATAATATTGTTAGTTTAGAGGGGTTAAAGTATAGCGTAAATATTATTCCATTGGTTTCCATACTTAAAAGCATCGAACAAATTGGGATAGCGTATGATGGAGATGCCCTATTTATGTCCAGTCTCATTATCCGCAATGTCGGCGGCAATATTTTGCTTTTTATGCCACTAGGAGTATTGGCACCGATTATTTGGCACCAGTATAAAAACCTATCAAGTATGTTATTTTTAGGAATGCTATTATCTATTTTTATTGAAGGAATACAATTTTTTGAAATTTTATCAGGATCTTCTATACGTGCAGTTGATGTGGATGATGTGATTTGCAATGTTTTTGGTGCAATGCTCGGCTATTTTGTATATGCTGCAATTTTTAAACTAGCAAATCGGTTTCAGATAAAAGCATTGCAAAAGTTAAACAGAGGAGATCCTATGTTAACAGAAAACAAGGAAAAAGCTGGGTGCTAAATTTTAAAGGCTGCCTACTCTATGATAAGTGGAGGAGGCAGTTTGTTAGTGTATGAAAAATTTGTTTTGGAAAAAATAAAGGTTTAGTAAAATGAAAATGGAATAATTAATAATGAAAGATGCATAGAAAAATAACTGGGAATTGTGAAGATGAAAATGTTTAAAGATTTTCCCTTCTATGTAAGTCGAAATATTTATAATAAACGTGGTTGAAAAAGTAAACTAACATTAGAAAATCTATAAAATAATCCATTGCTTTAAGATAGGAGATAATAATGAAACAAAAAACTGTTGGAATATTACTCTTTGACGAGGTGGAAGTATTAGATTTTGCCGGACCATTTGAAGTTTTTTCTTTGGCAAATGTACCAGAAATGACAGCCAGTCCATTTGCTGTTAAAACGATTTCGGAAAAAGGTAAATTAATTACAGCGAGAAATGGACTAAAGGTATGTCCTGATTATAGCTTCTCCAATCATCAAGTGTTAGATATTGTTATTATACCTGGGGGATACGGGGCAGAAACAAAGGAAATAAATAATCCAAATATTATAAAATGGATACAAGATCAAAATAAAAAGGCAAGTATTACAGCATCTGTTTGCACAGGGGCACTATTGCTCGCAAAAGCTGGCATTTTGGATGGACGAAAAGCTACGACTCATTGGATGGATATCGATCGCTTAGAAAGTGAATTTCCATCGGTTCAAGTACAGCGTGAGGTGAAATTTACTGATGAAGGTTCGATTCTCACATCTGGGGGCATTTCGGCCGGAATTAATATGTCTTTTCATTTAGTAGCGAGATTATTAGGCAGAGATATTGCTAGGCAAACAGCCAAAAGAATGGAATATAATATAGTATTATAGGGAAGGTAATGGATATGCTGCAATATTTTTGTGAAAAACAGGTTTGATATGATATAAAAATAGAGGGAGATTTTGGGACAGATCCAATTTGGTGCGATGTTTGCGGCTGTAATTTGGAGCTAGAAGATTTGCCTCTAGCTGAAGAATTGAAAGATGAATTAGAGAAATGGGCGATGAAGTATGGAGAATGGTTCGATATGGAGAAAGATGTATTAGTTCTTAATGGGGTAGAACTAGAATCGAATCATAATAAGGAGGGACTAATTTTAACAGAAAAAGTAAAAGATGAGTTAGGGGAAAACTATAAACTAACTTTTTCTCCTGCTGAGATGGCAAAAGTTACCCTTCTGCTAAAAAATAGTCTATAAATAAAAGGAGAATAAAAGGATGAAAAAGAAATCAGAGCTGTTTGAGTGGGGAAAGTCTATTTTTGTGGCCGTTGCCATTGCTATTGTTGTTCGCACATTTGTGTTTACACCAATTGTCGTTGACGGAGAATCAATGGAGCCGACATTAAATAATGAAGATCGAATGGTTGTTTCTAAAATTGGCACACCAAAAAGATTTGATATTATCGTATTCCATGCAACAGCACAGGATGATTATATTAAAAGAGTAATTGGGCTGCCTGGAGATACGATTGAATATAAAAATGATGTACTGTACATCAATGGAAAAGCCTATAAAGAAGACTATTTAATAGAAAAGAAACAAGAAATAAAAGAACAATATGGTGCAGATGCCCTGCTGACTGAAAATTTTACGTTAAAAGACTATACTGGATTTGACAAAGTCCCGAAAAATACATTATTTGTAATGGGAGATAATCGCAGAAATAGTAAAGACAGCCGGGAAATTGGAGTGATTTCTTTTGATGAAGTTGTCGGCAGCACCAATCTTGTTTATTGGCCGCTAAAAGATGCACAAATGACTAAATAATTTTTAGAAAAGATGGCAAGTAATTGAAATGGACTTGCCATCTTTTTTATATTGCGCTGTTTTTTTAGTTAGAATCATAATTTCTATTTTTTTATCAATCTATCTTCACTAAAATTTTTTCAATATTCGTTATGTTATTTTTCAGTAAAAACAAAAAAGAATAATTTACCAAAAAATATAAAAAATGTTAAAATATTATATGGAGGTGAACGAATTTGAGAAATAAAATAAAAGATATGATTAAAAACCTTCCAGAAAACGAAGCAAAAACAGTATTGTTTGATCTTTTTATCCAAATGGATAGTGTAAAAAAAAAGAATTATCAAGAAGCAGAATTGCTGGAAGATATGGATAGAATTTATACTAATCTAATACGATTGATGGAATATAAAAAAAGTTAGAAGAAACTACAGAAAAGGTTTATCTTGTCTTCGGAGTATCGGAAGGCCGAAATGGCATTAAAGGAGATGGACAGGGCGAATAGGAGGAAGTGCTTGTGTTTGCCGACAATTTTTCGATTGGGCCAATTTGGAATTTGCATGAAGAACCTGGTTTATCTAATCGAAACTATTGGCTGAAAAACCATCTCCTGTTTGAAGAGGATGAGTGGGAGCAACAAGCTAAATATATGAGAGAAGTACATTCTAAACTGAATACTATTTCAGAGAAGATACCAATCTATATATGGACATGCGATAATGCCCATGAACAAATTGGTTTAAGGATGGCATTATTTTTACTGAAAGAAAAGAAAACCCAATTTATTGCATAAATACAATTAAAGCTTATCATAATTTAGAGAAACATCCTGATAGATTTTGTCCTCGTCCATCAGGAGAGCTTCTATCAGAGAATATACAGAAAATCTATAAAAATACCCAATTTTTTCTTTTATTAACAAAGAAAGATAGAAAAGAATTGGAGAGAGAATGGGAAGATTAGGCAAGTGCAGAAGGAAACTTGCCAATTTGGAATAATGGCCATATTTTAGGTGTAGAGGAAACATTTTATGATGATTCTTTAATTAAAACGGCCAAAAAGCTTCATGACGAGCAAAGACAAAAAGATTTTATGCCATCAGCCCGCTTAATAGGGGAAGTGATTGGAAATTTGCCTCAATATCATGTAGATGCTTTTTTGAATATCGTGTCAGACAATTGATTTTAGAGGGAGTTTTTGAAATAGAGGGTGTACCAAAAGCAATGAGGTTTTACAGCATCAAATTGCGATAGTAGATAAAGAAGAAGAAAACCAGATGGAATTACAGATAGATTCACAAAAAATTTTACTGCACTTAATTTAATAAAAGATACATTTGCAGATCAACCTTTTGCAGTACATGTAGAACTGGAAACAAGCAGCGAATGTTCTCGCCGAAAAAGAAGTATTAATAGAAATCGTTGCTTTGGAATAGAGCTAAAAGATATTGCAAATCTTCTTCTCGGTTTATATAAACAAAGTTTGCTAGAAATAAAAACAAAAACCATACAATTGTTGGAAATTAAAAAAGAAGATAGAATAGAAGATAAAGTATTTATTTGAAAAAAATGGGTGTTAAAGAATGAGTTTTGTTAATGGGTTAGGATGTGTGAAGATTGTCTAATGTAATGTTAAAAGAGTATCATTCAGATTGTACAAATTGTTTTGGTTTATGCTGTGTGGCGCTTCCTTATGCCAAGTCAAGTGATTTTGCCTTTTCTAAAGATGGCGGTACGCCTTGTTCGAATCTGCAAACAGACAATAAGTGCCGTATACATACAGATTTAAGAGAAAAGGGATTTAGAGGATGTACAGCATATGAATGTTTTGGTGCTGGCCAAAAAGTTTCCCAACATATTTACAGTGACAAAGATTGGAGGGATTATCCTGAACTTTCCATAGAAATGTTTAATGTTTTTCCAATCGTGCAGCAATTGCATGAGATGCTCTATTATTTAAATCAAGCGCTAACATTTTCTGAAACAAAATCGATTCATGTTTTGCTGCAAAACAGTTTAAAGAAAACAGAAGAGCTCACTTTTTTATCTCCTGAGGAAATTTTAGCGCTTGATATACCGGCACATCGGGCTACTGTTAATGAGGTGCTGCTACAAGCAAGCGAACTTGTCCGCAAAACGAGCAAGAGCACAAATAAAAAGAAAAACAGAATGGACTATTTAGGGGCTAACTTAAAAGGGGCAGATTTTAGAGGCATGAGTCTTAGAGGAGCCCTTTTGATTGCTGCAAATTTGCGAGGAGCCGATTTGCGAAAAGTGGACTTTATTGGCGCTGATATGCGCGATGCTGATTTATCAGGTGCAAACTTAACGGAAAGTATTTTTCTTACACAAGCGCAAGTAAATGCAGCAATTGGGGATCGCCATACAAAGCTGCCTAAAGGATTAACTTTACCCAGCCATTGGCAATGATGGGGAGAAAAGTTATAGCCGACAGCGGAAAAAAGAAAAGAACGGCAGATAAATTAGAAGTGACAGCGAATACCGAAAATATATCAATACAACTCAAAACTAGTTGTTTAAAGAAGGGAAGCAAGGAGGTTGCCAAGCATGGCCAATCGCAAATTAATTATTTATATTGCAACAAGTTTAGATGGATATATAGCAACAAAAGAAGAATCATTAGATTGGCTGTTTCGAGTAGAAGGAGAAGGAGATAATGGCTATTCTGCTTTTTATGAGACAGTTGATACAGTGCTAATGGGGAAAAAGACATATGACTGGATTTTAAAACAAGGATTAGCAGATTTCCCGTACAAAGGAAAAGAATGTTATGTGTTCAGCAGAACATCTTCCTCCTCAACAGAGGATGCGACCTTTATTACTCATGATATTTTTCCTTTTATTACCGATTTAAAAAAGCAGTCAGGCAAAAATATTTGGCTAGTTGGCGGTGGGGAACTAATCACTTCCTTTGTAAAAGAAAAGTTAGTGGATGAACTTATTTTAACTATGGCTCCAGCAATAATTGGTAAAGGAATTCCTTTATTAAAAGAAGGAGAATATGAGCTGGATTTATCCTTGAAAGGAATTAAAACATTTAATCAATTTGTAGAACTTCATTATGAAGTGAAAAATTAACCGTATTTTTGCAAGGGACCTATCTAATTAAGGGAATAGGTCTTTTTTATGTAAAGTTTGATGTGAAGCAGTATGTGATAAGAAGCAGAAATGGTGTAAAATTTAAAAAGTAACTGTTTTTGGAAATAGGAGGAGATTGCCAATGTGGGCATTGCCAAAACAAAGGTTTGGATGGCTTTGTGTATTGCTTGCCGCTGTATTAAGCTCCAATATTTTAATTTACCATGTAGATTTTTTACCACAGCTTCCAAAAGAAGTTGTTTTCGGATCATTACTTGATTTTCTTATTACCATCCCATTAATTATCTATTTTTTAATTATTAGAAAGCGCTATTCTTTAAGATACTTGTTTTATGTAGTGATTGCAAGCTATGCCGCAGCACTTTTTATAATACCTCAACATTATTTTTCATCATTTCATTTGGTAAGATATCTAATATTTGCTGGTGAAGCAGCCTTTTTACTTGTAGAACTGTACATTGTGTTTCAGTTTATAAAAAAACTTGTCCCAATCATCAAAAGCTACCGAACAAATAGAATGGATATTCCGATATTTTCTTCTAGGCTGGAAAAAGCGATAAATATTCATATAAAATCGTCTCGCTTTATTGAAATGATGGTTTCTGAAATCTCTATGGTTTATTATTGTTTTTTTTCGTGGAGAAGTAAACCCCTTGTTATACAAGATGGGAAAGCATTCACTTACCATAAAAAAACCAGTGCCATTGCATTTTATGTGATGCTTATCCATGCGCTGATTATTGAATCAGTAGGGTTTCATTTCCTTCTGCATGCATGGACCGAAGTGGCAGCAGTAATTGCCATTGCTTTAAACATCTATACATTAATCTACCTTGTAGCAGAGATGCAGAGCATTAAATTATGCCCTTTTATTATTACAAATAATCACGTCCATTTACAGATTGGCCTGACAAAAAAAATGACAGTTCCATTGGGAGCCATTAAGAGCGTTCGTTCTTATCAAGGTCCTGAAAAAATAGCGAAAAACGAAAAAAAGCACCTGTTAGAAGCGATGCTTCCTGATTTTATACAAGAGAAACCAACTGTAGAAATAGAGTTTTATCATCTCGAAGTAGCCAAATTCATGTATGGGTTTAAAAAACAAATAAAAAAAGTTCATCTTCGTCCAGATTACCCCAAAGAATTTATCGCGGCAATTTATACAAAACTAGAAGAAGCAAAAAGGAATATAGAGTGATAGATAGCAAACATAACCAAATCTGAGGAAGTAAATGAGAATATCGTAAACGGATGGCATTTAAAAAAGCTTATATATCAACTAAGTATAAATGAATCGAAAAGACAAAAAGAATATAACACTAAATTAATGGAATATATGTATGGTTTGACTAAGGAAAAAAATAGATATAATTGAAAAAGATTTTGACAAAAAACATGGGTTTATGTTCTATTGGGAGTTTGTCTATAAATAGTTCTAACTGGAGGGATAAAGATGACACAAAAAATAAAAACACTAGAACTTCCTTATTATGCAGTTATTTTTTCATCACAGCGAACAGATGAAGAGAATGGCTACGGGAAAATGGCAGAAAAGATGGTGGAATTGGCTGCAAAACAAGAAGGTTTTTTAGGAGTGGAAAGTGCAAGGGACGAACATTTAGGGATAACAGTTTCTTACTGGAAATCAGTAGAGGATATTCAAAAATGGAAAGATCACACAGCACACCAGATTGCTCAAGAAAGAGGCAAAAAAGAATGGTATCAAACGTTTTCATTGAGAGTCTGCAAGGTGGAAAGACATCGTTTTTTTGAAATGTAAAAATGCATAGAAAAGGAGGCGGTATGGAATATAGGGGGCATGTGCGTATGAAGATAAACAGTTTTTAAAAAGGCTGTTTTACTATTTTTATGCAGAAATACATAAAGCAAATAGTTTTCAATAATCAGGTTTTGTATAGTATAGATAGATGATTCCTAGGATGTTTACAATGTCTATGAAATAGGAAATGAATAGGTTACTATTTTTATTGAAAAAGATATGAGGTGAAAAGTATGAAGAAAATGCTAGTTGTAGGAAGTATTAATATGGATATTGTCAATAAAGTGGAAAAACATCCGTTGCCAGGAGAAACAGTAGCAGGAAGCGGCGTGTCATATATTCCTGGTGGAAAGGGAGCAAATCAAGCTGTTGCTGCCGCAAAAGCCGGTGGCGCTGTTACGATGATTGGTGCAGTTGGGTCAGACGTATTTGCTAAAGAGTTAAAAGAGAGTTTAAAAAAATACGGCGTGAATACAGATTATGTTATTACTAAAAATATATCATCTGGATTAGCCTTTATAACGCTTGACTCACAAGGAGAAAATACGATTATACTTTCAGGAGGAGCAAATACCGAATTGACGAAGGAAGATCTAGCTCCCTATTTGAATAGGCTGGAAAACTACGAATCATTATTGCTGCAAAATGAATTACATACAAACACAAATGAATGGCTTATTAAGGAGGCGGAAAAAAGGGGAGTTTCTATTTTTTGGAATCCTGCGCCAGCATATAAAGTTCCAAAAGAGTTATTGGCAAAAATAGATACGCTGATTGTAAATGAAACAGAAACGGAAATTATTACTGGGCTGAGAATTCAAGATAAGGAAACGGCGGAAAAAGCCGCAAAATTATTAATAGAAGATGGAGTTCGTAATGTATTAATTACCTTAGGAACAAATGGATCCTATTTTTATGGAACAAATGGGGAAACTGTTTATACAGATGCTTATCATGTGGATGCTATTGATACGACAGCGGCAGGAGATACATTTATTGGTGCATATGCACAAGCCACTATGATGAATATGTCGGCAAAAGAAGCGTTGCAGTTTGCTTCTGCTGCAGCAGCCATTTCGGTTACTCGATTTGGTGCACAGCAATCCTCGCCAACTAAAGAGGAAATCGAGGCATTTTTAATAAAGGAAAAAAAGTAAGCGTTCGAGTAAGTTGTTGAGTGCAAGTAAAAAGGCTATCGAGAAATCTCGATAGCCTAATATCATTAATAAGAGGAATGGCTGGAAGAAATAGCTGCCTTTTTTTTGATGATTTTGCTTTTTGCATAATAAAAAAGATAACACCCTGCTACAAACGCTGCCGTATAAAAAAATGCTGCTCTTTGATTTGGATCAAAAACAATTAATACACAGGAAAGAAAACTTAACATAAATGCTGCAATGGGAACAATGGGATATAAAGGCGTTTTAAACGATAAATCCCTGATATCATGTCCTGCTTTTATATAGCTTCTGCGAAACATAAATTGAGATGCAGCAATTCCCATCCATACAATGACAACCGCAAGACCTGAAATGGATACGAGAATGATATATAAAGATTGAGCTGGTATGACACTTGAAATCAGCGATAAAATTCCGCCGCCAATACTAAGCAGAAGTGCTGGAAGGGGAACACCTTTTTTGGTGACTTTGCTCCAAACAGGACCAATCATTTTCTCGTTTGATAGAGACCAAAGCATCCTTGTTGCAGCATAGAGTCCAGAGTTTGCACAAGAAAGTATAGCAGTTAAAACAACAAAATTCATGATGGTTCCTGCATAGGGAATGCCAATGCTGTTAAAAACTAGTACAAAAGGACTTTGATCAACGCCGGCTTCTTTCCATGGAATAAGTGCAGCAATTACGGTAATGCTGCCAATGAAAAAAATAATCAGCCTAAGTAAAGTAGTATGAATGGTTTTTGGAATTGTTTTTTCTGGGTTTTCTGCTTCTCCAGAAGCAACACCAATTAATTCTGTACCAGAAAAGGCAAAGTTTACCGCAAGCATCGTGATAAATACTGCACCAAAACCATTTGGAAATAGACCATCTTTTACTAAATTAGAAAATAGTGGAGCTTCTTTGTATCCTTGCATTGGTATAACTCCCAATATAGCCAAACCGCCAATTATAATAAATAAAATGATTGCTAATACTTTAATGCTTGAGAATAAGTACTCTGACTCAGCAAATAAACGGATGGAAAAGGCATTAAGACAAAAAATTAGAATGATAAAAAAAGCGCTCCACTGCCAAACAGAAATAGCAGGAAAAAATCCTTCCATAATAAGTCCTGCAGCTGTAAACTCAGAACCTAATGCAACCGTCCAGGTCAGCCAGTAAAGCCATGCCATCGTAAAGCCAGTTCCGGGACCAATAAATTTGGTAGCATATGTATGGAAGGAACCAGTTACCGGCATTTTTACTGCTAGTTCACCTAAACAAAGCATTACCAAGTAAACGATGACAGCACCAATTAGATAGGCAAGAATGGTACCAATTGGACCTGCTTGGTTTATTGTATAGCCAGAACTTAAAAAAAGCCCGGTTCCAATAACTCCACCGAGTGAAATCATAAATAAATGTCTGCTTTTTAAAGAGCGGTTGAGTGTGCCAGCTGTAGCTGAGTCGTTCTTTTTTAACATGTTGTATCCTCCGAATGAACCAGTGATCTCATTGCATAAATGATAGGTACTGGAATAATTAATGATAAGATTTACTATTTTTAAAAATACTAAAAATTAGTATTTTCGAAATATAGCATTTTATTGGAATTAAATCAATATCCCTTTTTAAATTTTTACTAGAGAAAAAGGAAAAAATAGGCTTGAACTTCCAGTAGATTAGTGTTAACGTGAAAACTATTAATCTGAAAAATTGAAAAACGAGGGCAGAAAATGAAAAAAAAACCGAATCCAATTCAGCAGATAATTGATACATACAAAAGTGTCATATTGGATGGAGCAATTGCAACGGAAATAGAGAAAAAGGGCATTAATATTAATGATTCATTATGGTCAGCGAAAGCTATTATTGATAATCCTGCAGCTATTAAAGAGGTTCATGTAGAATATTTTGCAGCTGGTTCCGATGTGGCAACTACCAATACATATCAAGCGAATATCGATGGATTTATTCAAAAAGGCTATACAAAAGAGGAAGCGGAGAGATTACTGGAAGATACCGCTTTAGCAGCAATAGAAGCCCGAAATAGTTTTTGGGGAGCTCTTAGTGAATCGGAAAAAGAAACAAGACCGTTTCCACTTGTTGCAGGAAGCATTGGGCCATATGGTGCTTTTTTGGCGGATGGCTCGGAATATACAGGAGACTATTCTCTAACAGATCAAGCGTTTGAAAGCTTTCATTTGCCGCGAATGAAACTATTAGAAGAAGCAAAATGTGATGTATTTGCATTTGAAACGATACCAAGTTTTAAAGAAAGTATCGCACTTGCCAATATGCTAAAAAACTACTTCCCTTCTATGACTGCATGGCTGTCTTTTAGTATCCGTGATGGAAGCCACTTAAGTGACGGGACACCATTAAGTGAGGCAGCTGCTTTTTTTAACTCTTTCTCTAATATTAGCGCGATTGGTGTAAATTGTACGGCTGCTGTGAATATAAAAGAAGTCCTTGATACGTTAAAGATAGCAACAGATAAACCTCTTATTGTTTATCCGAATGCTGGTGGAGTATATGATGGATCTACTAAAATGTGGACAGAAGAAGAAAAAAACAATAATTTTGGAGAAATGACGAAATGTTGGCATGAAGATGGAGCTGTTTTAATAGGTGGATGCTGTCGAACGACACCAGAACATATTCGTCAAATTGCCAATTGGGCAAGAGATTAATTGTTTTGTTTTCATCTAAAAGAGAAAGAGGAATCGATCTCGTTTTAATAAAGAACCGTTATCAAAGATGATAACGGTTTTTTGCCAAGCACTCGGTTTTGTTTTTTTATTTTGGCAGACATATAGAAATATTATTCTATTATAGAATGTATTTAAGGATTTTTAGCTAGTATTTGGAACCTTATAGAAGGGAGAAGATTAGTCACTATATGGTCCCTTCTAAAATAGTTCCTAATTTTCCTGATCTTCTATATTGATTTCTAAATAAGCGGCTTCTCGAATTAAAGAATGAGCATGATGATGTATAGTGTTTTTTTTACAGGAGCCAGTAAGCTTCCGCTTCCTAAAACAAAAGAGTATTTGTTTGCCCTGTTAGCATTCTTAGCATAAATTCATTGTATAATAAAATAGTAATGTTAACATTTAATTAGAAGGAGCACAAAGCATGAACAAAGAAGGACACATAACAGTTACTGGGGGCAAAGTTTGGTATCAAATTTATAATGAAAAGGCAAATGGCATACCAGTTTTAGTGCTGCACGGAGGACCAGGTTCTTCCAGCTATTCACTGCAAGGACTTGAGGCACTTTCCAAAGACAGACCGGTTATTTTATATGACCAATTAGGCTGTGGGAAATCAGATAGACCAAAGAATGCAGCACTTTGGCAATTGGATCGTTTTGTAGACGAAGTAGGACAAGTGCGCAAAGAACTTCAGTTAGAACAAGTTCATATTCTTGGCCATTCATGGGGAACAACATTAGCTGCAGCCTATCTTTTGACAAAGCCTGTTGGAGTAGACAGTGTAATATTCTCTAGTCCATGCTTAAGCGCACCACTTTGGGAACAAGACCAAAAGCGAAATTTAAAGAAGCTGCCAAAAGAAGTGCAAGATACTATTACAGCTTGTGAGGAAAGTGGATATACTGATTCCAAGGAGTTTCAAGAGGCAATTAAGGTGTTTAACAGCCAGTTTGTCTGCCGCCTAAATCCATATCCAGAATTTTTAAAACAAGGCAGAAAGTATCGAAATCCAGAAGTGTATGAAATCATGTGGGGACCATCAGAATTTACGGTACTTGGAAATTTGCGTGAGTTTGATTGCACAAATAGATTAGAAGAAATTACATGTCCTGCTCTTTATACATGCGGAAGATTTGATGAAGCAACACCTGAAACAACTGAATATTACAGCAAAAATACACCGAATTCTTTATTTCATGTATTTGAAAACAGCGCACATATGCCATACATAGAAGAACCAAAAGAATATTTGCGTGTAATCGGCAGCTTTCTTCGTGAAGTAGACACCAGCAAATAAGAAAAAGGAGCAAAATAATGCAGTTTTATCAATTCAAAAAGGAAAATGGCTTTGACGTCATCAACTATCAATCCATTGCCGCAAGTTATACGAAAATATTAAAAACAGAAGAGCAAACTAATATTGGCTTTATGCATATTGAGCCAAATGGCAAAGTCGGCTACCATCAAGCACCAGTTGCACAGCTTTATATTGTGGTAGAAGGGGAAGGCTGGATTGAAGGTGAGGATAAAAAAAGAATAATGTTAAAGTCGGGAGAAGGTGTTTTTTGGGAAGAGGGAGAAGGCCATGCTTCAGGAAGCGATGGAGGCATGACGGCATTAGTGATTCAATCCGTGTCATTGCCGAAGCCGCATTCATTAAGTAGTATTGAGTAATAGAACGGGTGAATGCTTTTAAGGAAGATTCTGCAATAAAAAAATATTGCTTTAGTTTATATGCATAATCTCGAATGTGGCAGATTATGATTCTCGCCCTTTTTCGATTGTGCAGTTTTATTTTTTTGTGCGGAATAGATGGGGAGAGAGAAAAGTGACTAGCATAGGAAATGAGACACTTTGGACAAATACAAAAGGGTTTAGTATTAGCACAAATAAAGATTATTTGGATATGGATATGATCTGCGATTTTCTTCATCATGATTCTTATTGGGTGAAAGGAATTGCCAAAGAATTGATATGGGCATCGATTGAGAACTCTTCTATTTGCTATGGTATTTATAAAGGAAATCCTCTAGAAGGGAATGGGCAACAAGTAGGTTTTGCACGTGTAGTCACCGATTTTGTACGATTTTCCCATTTAGGAGATGTGTTTGTTTTACCAGAATATAGAGGGCGTGGACTAAGCAAATGGATGTTAAGCATTATAATAGAACATCCCCAATTAAAAGGGACCTATTTTTCGCTGGCTACTAAAGATGCTCATACTTTATATGAACAATTCGGTTTTCAATCAGTGGAAAATATGGAAAAAAGAATGGCTAGATCCCTTAATTGGGAGGCTGTTTATAAGGGACATAGGTTAAAAAATTGAGGAATGGGAAATGCAAAGGAGAGCAACATGAACATAAAAATCCTAGACGCCAGTCCAACAATAGAAGACTATATCAATTTGCATCAAACGACTGGGTGGAATAGAGCAGATTTGTATACATATGCTTAACTATATGAAGCGATTGGTAATAGCTGGTATCTTGTTTCTATTTACGATGCTCAACGATTAGTAGGGTTCGGCCGAATTATTTCGGATGGAATTTATCAAACATTCATATGTGATGTAATGGTGCATCCAGCTTATCAAAGAAAAGGGATTGGCACAAAGATTATGCATGCCTTGCTTGAAAAATGTAAAAAAGAAGGAATAAAATAGGTTTAGTTATCTCTGCAAAAGGAAAAGCTCCCTTCTATGAGAAGTTCGGGCTGAAAGAACGAGATGGGTATGCGCCTGGGATGTCCATATTTTTATAATGAATACAAAAGAAGTGCCTAAAATGGCAAAAAAATTATTCTGGCAGGTTCCTTCTTGTTGGAATTTAACCAGCCTTGTATCTGTAAATAGAATGGGAGGGAAGGTGAAATATAAATAATAAAGCTGTTTGCAGATTTAATTATTGGATTATTTAGAAAAAAAGATGGGATTTAATGATTGGCATTACAAGTTTTAGGCTTTTTATAGCGGCGTAATTTTAATGAATATCAGATACGATATATATTATTTCAAAAAGTATATCACAAGGGAAAAAAGCAGCGTAAGAGCTGAAGAAAATATCATCTTAAAACACAGCATTTATTAAAGCTGCATCCTCAATTAGCATGACTATACGGGGGTGCAGTTTTTTAGTGGAAGCAACTGTAACAAACAATATTTTTTACATAAGATAATGATGGATAGGTTTAAAATGGAACAACTGGAGATAATAATTGCATCATGAATATGAGGTGAAGAGGATGTCAATTGATCGGATCGCTACAATTGGTCCTGCAAGTAATAGCAAACAAATTTTAACAAAACTCATCCAGCAAGGAATGACAGTAGCTCGTTTAAATTTTTCCCATGGGACACATGAAAGTCATCGCAATATTATCAATGCTATTCGAACGATTAATCAAGAAATAGGTGCATCTATTAAAATTTTAGGTGACCTGCAAGGACCTAAAATTCGTTTAGGAGAAATAGAAGGAGAATCTATTCTCTTAGAAACAGGAGAGGAATTTACTCTTTCTACCCATTCAATAAAAGGAAATGAAAAAGAAGCAAGTGTTGATTATAAAGGACTTGTACAGGATATAAAAAAAGATGATCGCATTTTAATGAACGATGGTGCGGTGGAGTTAAAAGTCCTTGAAGTGGAAACTGAAAAAGTGGTGACAACGATTGTGTCAGGTGGAGAGATTGCTTCACATAAAGGGGTAAATCTTCCTGGTGTAAGTACTAGTTTGCCTGCTATAACAGATAAGGATAAAAAAGATATAGAGTTTTTAGTAAAAGAAGAAATAGATTATATTGCCTGCTCCTTTGTAAGGAAGCCTGATCATTTAGAAGAAGTGCAAAATTTTATCAAGGGATTAGATGGAAAGAATCCACAGCTTATCGCTAAAATTGAAACAATTGAAGCAATAGAAAATTTTTCTAAAATAGCAAAAGAAGCGGATGGAATTATGATTGCCAGAGGAGATTTAGGTGTGGAACTTCCTTATCAGTGGATTCCATTATTGCAAAAAGTAATGATAACAGAATGCAATCGCTTAAATACATTTGTGATTACAGCGACACAAATGCTACAATCGATGATCGAGCACCCACTTCCAACTAGAGCGGAAGTGACTGATGTTTTTCAGGCAGTCCTAGATGGAACGAATGCGGTTATGTTATCAGGAGAATCTGCTGTTGGAAAATATCCGGTTGAAAGCATGGAAACATTAAGAAAAGTATCTGAATTTGCAGCTGCTGTTAAAACAGATACTCCATTTGCTGTTCGTGATATGGAGAAGCTAATACATGATTTAGGATAATAGGAATGTCTTTTAGTCGGTACTTTTTAAAGTATCGATTTTTTTATTTGGCTGTTTTCGTAAACTTTGTTGCCTTTAAAGGAGTAGGTTGATTTCCGTTCCAGGAGGCTCGCACCTTTCACTCCAATCAACCTGATTTAACTATGGATTTACTCATGGAAACTATTCGAAAAACAACAATCTTTTAGAAAATAGCCTTTTATTTTGAGGTTTTTTGAAGCGAATGGTGGATTTTGTATGATGCTGATTGGAATAAAGGCGTAAGATTCTAGCTTGAAAAAGTGAGAGCTTGAAGTGAAATCAATAGCCAAGAATAGAGCTTATTTTTAAAGGAATTCTATTATCCCAACTAGAATGAATAAAAGAGTCTGTTTTAAAATCGATGATAAAATTGCGTTATGGAGAACAAATAGGAAAGGGGATGATGAAATTACTATATTTTTGCATAAATTACAGGAAGAAGATGCAGAAAGCCTAGTTGCATTCGAAATCGAAAATAGAATATTTTTTGGAAAATGGTGCCATCTCGCGGAGAAGATTATTATTGTTTTGAAAACTTTAAAACTATTTTGAAAGCATTATTAAAGGAACAAGCACAAGAACAATCTTTTTTTATTTAATAAAAGGTGAGCAAGATTCCATTCTTGGACGGATAAATGTAGTGGATATAAATATACTAGAGAAAACAGGTGAATTAGGATATCGAGTGGGAGAGAAGCATGGTGGAAAAGGGGTTGCAAATTTCGTTTTAAAGTTATTGTTGAAAAATGTTTGTGAAGAGAAAAAAATTACTCGAATATATGCAAAAACGGCTTTTATTAACATTGCTTCACAGAAGGTTTTAACCAAAAATGGATTTCAGTACATAGGAACAAGTAAAGAAAAAGTGGCAATGAGTAAAAAGGAACTTTCCTTTTTACACTATAAATGGACAAAAAATCCATAATGAATCTATTATGGAGGAATGGGAAAAACTATTTTAAAACCTAACAGCAAAAATATTTTTTATAAATGGTTGCACTTTTCCATAAGTTATAATACTATGTTAAATAATTAAATGATTCGAACAATAAAAAAGCAAAGATAAGGACATAAGTTGTTTTTACGGTTTATAGAGAGGGAGGTCTTTAGGCTGAAAGCTTCCTAACTTAGGGAATACACTTACCACCTTTGAGCTGTATTGGGGAACTATAGTATCCAATACCGTTAGCTACGTTACAGCACCATAAGCCAGTAAATAGCAAGAATATTTTCTGGGAAATCGGGTGGAACCACGGATAAGCACATTCGTCCCTTGTTAGGGGATGAGTGTGTTTTTT
Organism: Niallia nealsonii; assembly: GCF_002835805.1. Classification (GTDB taxonomy): domain Bacteria; phylum Bacillota; class Bacilli; order Bacillales; family Cytobacillaceae; genus Niallia; species Niallia nealsonii. The sequence goes on from NZ_PISE01000023.1 coordinate 31,718, forward strand.
TATTTTATTAGAAAAGAAAAAAGCAAAGACAAAGGACATGAATTATTTTGAGTCCGGTTAACAGAGAGGAAAGCAAAAGCTGAGAGCTTTCTAGCCAGGAAAAATAATTTACCACCTTTAGAGCTGTGTCAGGGAAATAGCAGTAACTGATGCCGTAAGCTTGCGTTAAAAGCACCAAGCCATAAGGTTTTTTGCCATATGGGAAATTGGGTGGAACCACGGATAAACACATTCGTCCCTTGTTAGGGGATGAGTGTGTTTTTTTATTTTATTAGAAAAGAAAAAAGCAAAGACAAAGGACATGAATTATTTTGAGTCCGGTTAACAGAGAGGAAAGCAAAAGCTGAGAGCTTTCTAGCCAGGAAAAATAATTTACCGCCTTTAGAGCTGTGTCAGGGAAATAGCAGTAACTGATGCCGTAAGCTTGCGTTAAAAGCACCAAGCCATAAGGTTTTTTGCCATATGGGAAATTGGGTGGAACCACGGATAAACACATTCGTCCCTTGTTAAGGGATGAGTGTGTTTTTTATAAAAATTAAAGGAGTGTTTAACATGGAAAAGCTAAAACAAATTAAATTAATGATGCCAGATGGGAAGATAAAGACAGTTGATAAGGGAATAACTGTGAAAAATGTCGCAGAATCCTTAAGCATCAGTTTAGGGAAACAGGCAGTAGGAGGAAAAGTAAATGGCAAACTTGTTGATATGAGTTATGTACTGAAACATGATGCAAAGCTGTCTATCCTTACAATAGATTCCATAGAAGGCATCCAGCTTTTGCGCCACACTTGTGCCCATATATTGGCACAAGCAGTAAAAAGAGTATATGGAACTGTGCAATTAGGCATTGGACCTGTAATAGAAGATGGTTTTTATTATGATATGAAGCTTGATGATAGTTTGGCTATCGAGGATTTAACAAAAATCGAACAAGAGATGCATCAGATTATAAAAGAAAAGCTGGAAATCTCACGAATCGAAGTATCTTTTGAAGAGGCAGAAAAACTTTTTCAAAAAAGAGGAGAAGCCTTTAAACTAGAAATTTTAAAAGGACTTCCAAAAGAAGAAAAAATATCTTTATATCAGCAAGGAGAATTTATTGATTTATGCCGTGGTCCTCATTTGCCTCACACTGGTTTTGTCAAAGCATTTCAAATAACAAAAGTATCTGGTGCTTATTGGAAAGGGGATAGTCAGAGAGAAATGCTGCAGCGCGTATATGGAGTTGCATTTTCTAATAAATTGGCATTAAAGGAACATTTGCATTTTTTAGACGAAGCAAAAAAGCGGGATCATCGCAAACTTGGAAAACAATTAGAATTATTTAGTTTTTTTGAAGAAGCTCCAGGAATGCCTTTTTATCTTCCCAAAGGACAGGTGGTAAGACAAGAATTGGAGAATTTCTCTCGGGAACTGCAAAAAAATGCAGGTTATGAGGAAGTGCGGACACCGCTTATGATGAATCAGCGCATGTGGGAAAAATCAGGTCACTGGGATCATTATAAAGATAATATGTATTTTTCTGATGTCGATGAAACAAAATTTGCGATGAAACCAATGAACTGCCCAGGGCATATGCTGATTTTTAAAAATAATTTATATTCCTATCGTGATTTGCCGGTGCGTCTTTCGGAGTTCGGGCAAGTTCATCGTCATGAATATAGCGGGGCGCTAAATGGAATGTTTCGGGTGCGGACATTTTGCCAAGATGATGCCCATTTGTTTGTAAGAGAAGACCAAATCGAAGCAGAAATAAAAGAAATTTTTCAGCAAATAGATAAAGTGTATCGTACTTTCGGTTTTGACTATTCAGTGGAACTTTCCACACGTCCAGAGGATTCATTAGGAAATGATGAACTGTGGGAAGCTTCCGAACATGCTCTTTCCAATGTGTTGAAAAAATTGCAGATTCCCTATGCATTAAATGAGGGAGATGGCGCATTTTATGGTCCAAAAATTGATTTTCATATTAAAGATGCTTTAAAAAGAAGCCACCAATGTGCAACAATTCAGCTTGATTTTCAAATGCCAGAAAAGTTTGACCTATTTTATATTAATGAGCAGAATGAAAGAGTATGTCCTGTCGTCATTCACCGTGCCATTTATGGCTCCCTTGACCGTTTTTTTGGCATATTAATTGAACATTTTGCCGGTGCTTTTCCTGTATGGCTGGCACCTATTCAGGTACAAATCATTCCAGTATCCAGCGTTCATTTAGATTATTGCTTACAGGTACAATCAGAGTTGAAATCAGTAGGAATAAAAGTGAAAGTTGATGGGCGCAATGAAAAACTTGGCTATAAAATAAGGGAATCACAAATGCAAAAAATTCCTTATCTGCTGGTGCTTGGGGATAAGGAAGAACAAGGAGAAAATGTAAATGTTCGAAAATTTGGCAAGAATGACAACAAAGCTTTGCCCTTAGAGGAGTTTAAAAGAATCATTTTGCAGCAAATTAAGAAAAAAAGTCTTTCCTAGTTTGAAGCAATACTTGCTAATCGTTTATAAAGAAATCAACAAAATAAAAGCTGTAAATAGAAAAGATACCTGCATTTCTATATAAGTAGTTCAGATAATGGGGAGAAAATCTTAATTGCTAGTATATTTTTTATTCGAAAAATATAAATAACAATAGAATTAGCCTTAAATTGAGCAAATAAAAACGTTTGGAGAAATATTCCAATCGTTTTTATTTGTATTTAATTTTTGTTCTTGAATATAAAGTGTTGTTTATTTATCTTTCTTAAATGAAACTTTGTTAATCCAGTAACTTTAAAAAGTATAAGCGTAAGAAATAATGCAATGATAATAAAACAAATTACCATGTAGATTAAACCTTTCCAGCCTAATATAGACCAAAAGACTCCACCAAGTGTTCCTCCAATACTAGAACCTGTATAGTATAAAAATAAATATAAAGAGGATGCTTGTGCCTTATTCTTTACAGCTCGATGGCTAACCCAACCACTTGCAATAGAATGGCTTCCAAAGAAACCAAAAGTTGTTAAACCTAGGCCGATTATTTTTACAATTAGAAGCGTATTTAACGTTAAACAGGCACCAAATCCTATTAATAATAGGTTGATAATCAAAATATATTGTCTTCCATAACGGTCAGCCAATCGTCCAATCCATACGGAGCTGAACATTCCTATAATAAATAATAGAAAAATCCAGCTTACTAGTCCCTGCTTTAATGAATAAGGCTCATCTGTTAATGCAAAACCTATATAATTAAATAAAGCGACATTACTCCCTAACAGTAAAAAACCAAGACCGTATAAACATAAAAGTCCAGGATCCTTTAAATGCTTTGCCATTGATTTACTTAAGTCATAGATTTTTAGTTTTTGCGATTTGAAGTTATTGGAGGGTCTTAACATATATGCAAAGATTAAAGTAGCCGCTATACTTATTATTCCAATTCCTCCTACAGCAATATGCCATCCAAAAAAATCACTTAACACACCTGAAATAATCCGGCCTCCCATAGCTCCAATTGCATTGCCGCTAATATATAATCCCATGGCTTTACCTAAACTGCTTGATTCTACTTCTTCTCCAAGGTAAGCCATTGCCACAGAGGGAACACCTGCTAAAATTATTCCTAATAGAGTTCTTAATAAAAGTAAAACATGAAAATTCGGACTAAAGGCAGTTAATAAACAAAATATGGAGGCAAGAAGCATGGAATAGACCATTGTTGGTTTACGCCCCCACACTTCTGATAAAGATCCCAAAACCAGCATACTGATGGCTAGTGAAATAGTAGATAAAGATAAAGGCAAACTTGCCATTGTCGGCGATATATTAAATTCTGAAGTGAATTCCTGCATTAGTGGCTGTGCACAATACAAAATAGCAAAGGTGTTGAATCCTGCTGCAAAAAATGCAAAACTAGTTTTGCGAAATATGGGAGTTCCATCTTTTATATAGACCATCTTCTAACATCTCCAGTATTTTAGTTTCTCTTTTCTGTATTCTAATTTTCACTTTTTTCAAAACTCGTTTTTTTTAAACTTACTTATATTTCAACTTTTATGTTAACAGCTTTAAATCATGATGTATAATTCATAATAATAATGTTTTTAATGCATATATGTAATGATTAATAGAAGAATTCGATGAGGTGTTATGATGGAATGGCAACAATTTGAATATTTTCGCATGCTATCAAAAATGCAGCATGTTACGAAAGCTGCAGAAGCTTTAAATATTTCACAATCAGCGCTAAGTCGTTCAATAGCCCGATTTGAGGATGAAATTGGAGCCCCTTTATTTGAACGGCAAGGACGTTCTATTAGGCTAAATGTATATGGGAAAATGTTTTTGAAGCACGTTGATTTAATAGTAAGAGAATTTGAAATAGGAAAACAAGAAATTCAGGAATTACTTAGGCCTGGACAAGGCATAGTTTCTTTTGGTTTTTTGCATACTTTAAGCACTAATTTAATCCCAGATTTACTATCTGCTTTCCGAATGGAGTTTCCAAAAATTAATTTTCAGCTTAAGCAAAGTCCTTCTCATTCATTGTTGGAGGAGCTGCAAAAAGGAGATTTAGACTTATGTTTAATCTCTCCAACGGAAGTTAAGCCACCTATCGAATGGCAACAGCTCTTTAGTGAGGAACTTTTTATTTATGTTCCAAGGACCCATTTGCTGGCAAATCAAAAAAGTTTATATTTACATGATTTAGCGGAAGAATCGTTTATTCTTTTGAAGAAGGGATATGCTCTTCGCACTTTAACAGAACAAATGTTTAAGGAAGCTGGCATAGAACCAGCAATAACTTTTGAGGGAGATGAAGCTGATACAGTTGCTGGGCTTGTGGCTGCAGGATTAGGAGTCTCTATTCTTCCTGCATTAAAAGGCATGGACTTAAATAAAATAATCAAAATTCCTATTAATTCTTCGAAGTACAATAGAGTAATTGGTTTAGCATGGATAAATGGAAGATATCTATCCCCAGCTGCTTTACAATTCAAAAATTTTATTATTAATCATCTTTCTAATATGGAAGATAAACAGCGCGATTTAATATAGAGAAATAAATAATCCCATATTTGTATCTATCAACTATATATTGTTTTTATTAATATAATTCATATAATGAAAAACCAAAAGAAACCGTTAGGGAATTCTAACATATTGGATTTGAGTCAATATTTT
>NZ_PISE01000024.1 GCF_002835805.1 Niallia nealsonii
AGGAGCACATTTTGTAGATAATTTGCAAGCATATATTGAGAGGAAATTATTTACTGTTAATACAGGACATGCAGCAACTGCGTATTTAGGAAATGCGCAAAACTATAAAACGATTGCTGAAACGATTAGCAATAAAGAGTTAGAAGAGAAAGTACTGTACGTTTTAGAAGAAACAGGGAAAGTATTAGTGGCAAAATATAGTTTCAATCCAGAAGAGCATAATCAATATATTTATAAAATCATTGGGCGCTTCTCTAATTCTCATATTATTGATGATGTAAAGAGAGTGGGGCGTTCTCCGCTTCGCAAGCTAGGGAGAAATGATCGACTTGTAGCTCCAGCATTAGAATATATGGAAGTATTTAAAACTATTCCAAATAATCTTGTTGATGTAATGGCAGCAGCGTTATCCTTTTATTCTGAGGATGATCAAGAATCCGTTCAATTACAGCAATTAATTAGGGAAAAAGGCGTTTCAGAAGCATTTAGTGAAATTTCTGGTTTAGAAGAGAAGCATGAATTAGTAAAAGCGGTAGTGTCCGTTTACAATAAATAAAAGTTTAAATTCTAAGAGCCTTACAAGATTAGCCCTTCCTAATGGTTTAATCTTGTAAGGCTCTTGTATTTTTATTTAACAAAAAGCGAAGTATTTCCTGATTGAGATTTTCCTTTGAAAGAAAGTTCGGATATTTGTGGACCAATTATTAATTGCTAGATTTCATATTGGTTCGCATTTTATTTTTTTTGTAATGGTTCCAACCTTTTTTGAGAATAGGATAAATAATAGGAGCCCATTTCACCATATTTCGTGCAAACTTTTTCATCTCATCACGTCCTTATATTATTTCTTATTCCCTAGTTACTGCAAGGTTAAACGGCGAGATTCCCTAAATACAAGATAAATGACTGTGCTTTGACTAAATCTAATGGTTCTACAAATAATAAAGTTAATATTTTGATTCTTGTATTTCTGCAAAAAAGAGCATATAGTTTTTTATAGAAATTGTCTATCATGTAGAATATTGTCATAGGATGAGATGTTGTTGAACTAAATGTAAAGGATAGGTCACCTGAATGGAGAAATTAAAACCTTATATAGAAAAAATCCGCCTTTTTTGGAAAAAAAGACATATAACCCAAATTATCCTTTTAGCACTATTAATCGTTATTCTTCTTTCTATTTTATATTTTACTTATTTAGCGAGCCAAGCAAATGTGAGCACACTTAAGGCTGGTCTTAGTCAAGCTACAGTTATATATGATAAAGATGGAGATGAAGCAACAAGAATTAAAACAGACCGCACAGAGGGCGTGGAAATAAGTGAGCTGCCAGACTATGTGCCAGGAGCAGTCGTTGCGATTGAAGATGAAAGGTTTTATCAACATAATGGCTTTGATATAAAAGGCATTGCTCGTGTATTTTTTAAAAATATACTTGCAGGAAGAATAACTGGAGGCGGAAGCACAATTACTCAACAGTTGACTAAAAATGCACTGCTTTCTAGTGAACAAACATATAAAAGAAAAGCAGAAGAACTATTTTTGGCTGTAGAGATAGAAAAGCATTATAAAAAAGATGAAATCCTGCAAATGTACTTAAACCATGTATATTTTGGCAGTGGAGCATGGGGGATAGATACTGCTTCACAAAAGTATTTCAACAAGAGCATTAAAAATGTTTCTATAAGCGAAGCTGCTTTGCTTGCTGGCTTATTGCAGGCTCCTTCTGCTTTAGACCCTTACAAAAACTATGATGGGGCAATGAAAAGGAGAGATGTTGTTTTAAGCAAGATGAAGGAACAGAATATTATTACGAATAAGGAATATAAAAAGGCAGTCCGTGAAAAAATCATCTTAGAAGATGGAGGAGGCTCCTTTATTAAGCGAGAATACCCTTATTACACAGATGCAGTAATAGATGAAGCTATTTCTTTGTACGGATTGACACAAGATGAACTGCTAAAAAGAGGATATAAAATTTATACAGAAATGGATCAAAATTTACAGTCTACTCTAGAAAAAACATTTGATAGAGATGATCTGTTCCCTTCAAGTTCTGATAATACCTTAGTGCAAGGCGGAGCTGTATTGTTAGATCCTGAGACAGGTGGCATAAAAGGACTTGTAGGAGGACGCGGAGAACATGTTTTCCGTGGATTTAATAGGGCGACCCAAATAAAAGCTCAGCCAGGATCAACAATGAAACCACTAGCTGTTTATACACCTGCTCTAGAAGAAGGGTATAAAGTTACTTCTAAACTTCAAGATAAGCCGTTTAAAAAGGGTGATTATGAGCCGCAAAACTTCACAAAGACTTATCAAGGAGAAGTACCTATGTATGAAGCTCTAGAGAAATCTTTAAATGTTCCAGCAGTATGGCTACTGGACAAAATTGGATTAGATAAGGGGTTAGACTCTTTAGAACGTTTTGGAATTCCCCTTGATAAGGAAGATGAATATTTGGGTGTAGCGCTAGGAGGAATGCATAAAGGAGTTTCTCCTCTACAAATGGCGGAAGCATATTCGACATTCCCGAATGATGGAGAAAGAATGGAAAGCCATTTAATAACAAAAATTGTCGGTCCTACCGGTAAAGTTATTGCAGAATATAAATCAAAGTCTACGAAAGTCACATCTAAGTCTGTGACGGATGATATGACATCTATGCTGCTAGATGTTATAAAAACAGGTACAGGACAGGGGGCACAAGTAAGTGGTTTCCAAATAGCAGGAAAGACTGGATCGACTCAGCTTCCCTTTAACGCAACAGGCACAAAAGATCAGTGGTTTGTTGGCTATACCCCTAATTTAGTTGGTGCAATGTGGCTAGGATATGATAAGACAGATCAACAGCATTATCTAGAAAGCAAAAGTTCTGGGGATGTTGTTCCGATATTTAAAACGATTATGGATCAGGCAGTACAATATGTAGAACCAGAAAACTTCAGTGTTTCATCTGTTAGTCAGCAATTAGCAAATGAGGAAGATACGAAGCAAAAGGTAGAAAAAACGAAAAAAGAGATAACAGAGAAAGCAAAAGAATTAGAAGGCACTTTAAGAGAAAATTCTTCTAAATGGAAAGAAGTTATCAATGAAATGAAAAAAGACGCAGAGAAAGTGACGGAAAAGGTTAAAGAAATAATAGGCAATTAAAAAGAAAAAAGAGAGTAAAGAGGGGATTTGTCTTTTACTCTCTTTTTTCTTTTGTGAGAAAAGTAACAGCGCAAAGTACTGACAGCAGTCATCTATCTAATAGTCTGAATATAATAAGGATTTCTTCTATACTGAAGGCAAGAGAAGAAAATTCGTCTAAAATGGAGAAATTTAATATTGTAATAAAATGAATACGTTTTCTGATGAGGATTTTTAAAAAGAAAAAATAGTTTTGTATTGATTTTGGAAATAGATTTTGGTGAATACTTCTGCTATAATAATTTAGTTGATATTATCTCATGAGGAAAAGAAATGTGGTTGTATTGTCGGTTTATTTGGAAAATTTATCCTTACGATTTTTGTCACATTTACAAACTTCCAGATGTGTTATTATCATACAGGTAGTAATAATAGATAGTTTACCTTATGAAAGTGAATGTTTTATGGCTAGTTTTTGAACATTCTGTGAATATTTTAACATTTAACCTAACTTGGAAGGAGCTGTACAAAATGAAGTCAAAAAAGGGCTATTTATTATCGCTCTTAAGCATCCTGCTTGTTGTATTCTTGAGCGGATGCGAAAACATGGTCGTGTTTAATCCACAAGGACCTGTTGCTAAAAGCATTATGGACTTGATTAACTGGTCTATTGTGTTTATGGTTATTATTTGCTTAGTTGTATTTGGGCTTTTTGGTTTTATTGTTTGGAAATATCGAGCGACTTCAGAAAATAAAGATTATGAGCCGCCGGAAGAACATGGCAGTACATTACTTGAGATTATTTGGACTGTTATTCCGTTCTTAATTATCATTGCATTAACAATTCCAACTGTAAAAACTATCTATGCAATAGAGGAAGTTCCAAAGAATTATAAGGACAAAGATCCAGTTGTAATCAATGTTACGTCTGCTGACTGGAAATGGATTTTCAGTTACCCAGAGGAAGGCATTGAAACAGTTAACTATGTAAATATTCCTGCTGGTGTACCAGTTGAGTTTAAATTGACATCTGCTGGAACGATGCAGTCATTTTGGATTCCTGCACTTGCTGGTCAAAAATATACGATGTATGGTGCAGAAACAGATTTATATGTAGTAGCAGATAATCCAGGAAACTATTTAGGACAAAATACAAGCTTTAACGGTAGAGGATATGCAGAAATGCAGTTCGACGTTGAAGCAAAAACACAAGAAGATTATGACAAATGGGTAGATGAAGTAAAAGACACTGCTCCAAAATTGTCAGAAGATAAATATAAAGAAATTTTAAAGCCAACACATTTAGGCCGCATGACATTCTCTAATACACATTTAGAGTGGATTGACCATGGAAAAGGCGGAGACTCTAACTATTATTTAAACCCAGAGCTATATGAAGTTCATGATTACCCAGGTAGAACTTTTACAGATGAGTATAAAAAACTTAAAGAATCAGATGGAGGTGAACACGATGAACATTAAGTGGGATGATATTGTTATCACTGGAGATCCTTTAATTCTTGGCGCACAAATTAGTATTATTCTAACAATGGTAGCTGCTGTTGTTGGGATAACCTACTTTAAAAAGTGGAAGTATTTATGGGATGAATGGATAACAACTGTTGATCACAAAAGAATTGGTATTATGTATATTCTTGTAGCTGTGGTAATGTTCTTCCGTGGTGGAATAGACGGCTTGATGATGAAAGCTCAAACGGCTGTTCCAGATGCAAAGTTTTTAGATGCACAGCATTACAATGAAGTATTTACAACACATGGGGTTATCATGATTCTTTTCATGGCAATGCCAGCGTTGATTGGTCTAATGAACGTCGTAGTTCCATTGCAAATTGGTGCTCGAGATGTAGCATTCCCTCAATTGAATGCAGTAAGCTTTTGGCTAACATTTAGCGGTGCGATGTTATTTAATATTTCCTTTGTAATTGGTGGTTCACCTGATGCAGGATGGACATCCTATTTCCCTCTAGCAGGTAAAGAATTTACGCCTGGCGTCGGGAATAACTTCTATGCTATTGCCCTGCAGATAGCAGGTATTGGTACTTTAATGACAGGTGTCAACTTTATCGTGACTATTTTGAAAATGCGTACTAAAGGTATGACATTATTAAAAATGCCAATGTTTACATGGACTGTTTTAGTTACAAACGTTATTATTGTTTTTGCTTTCCCGATTCTTACAGTCGCTTTAGCATTAATGACATTTGATCGTCTTTTTGGTACACATTTCTTCACAGTTTCGGGTGGAGGAAATGCAATGCTTTGGAATAACCTATTCTGGTTATGGGGTCATCCAGAGGTTTATATCGTAGTGTTACCAGCATTTGGTATGTTCTCTGAAATTATATCCACATTCTCAAGAAAACGATTATATGGTTATAATTCTATGATTGTTTCTATTGTTGGTATTGCCATCTTAAGTTTTGTAGTATGGGTTCACCATTTCTATACAATGGGATCTGGTCCAGTTGTCAATTCTGTATTCTCTATTACAACAATGCTGATTGCCGTTCCAACTGGTGTTAAAATCTTTAACTGGCTATTTACAATGAGAAAAGGCCGAATTCAGTTTACCACAGCAATGATGTGGTCGTTAGCATTTATTCCAACCTTTACAATTGGTGGGGTAACAGGGGTTATGCTTGCGATGGCTGCGGCTGACTATCAATACCATAATACGCTATTCCTAGTAGCACATTTTCACTACGTATTGATTCCAGGTGTAGTATACGCAGTATTTGCTGGATTCTATTACTGGTGGCCAAAAATGTTCGGTTATGCATTAAACGAACGTTTAGGAAAATGGCATTTCTGGTTATTTAATATTGGTTTTAACGTAACATTTATGCCAATGTTCTTCTTAGGATTAAAAGGTGCGGTTAGACGTTCTTACACATTCTCAGCAGAATCTGGCTTTGCTCCATTGTTCTTATTATCAGCAATCGGATCACTAATTTTAGCAGCTGGTTTTGCCGTGTTAGTGTATAACATTTATTATAGTACTCGTTATGCGAAAAGAGATATTTCAACAGATCCATGGGATGCAAGAACATTAGAATGGCATACAGCTAATCCAGTTCAATTCTATAATTTTGCACAGCTTCCAGAAGTTAAATCTACGGATACATTCTGGTATATGAAAAAAAATAAAGAAGGTTTAGTATTAAAAGAGGATGAACTTGAGGAAATACACATGCCAAGCAATTCATGGGTTCCAATATATATGTGTTCAGTATTTTTTGTAGTTGGCTTCTTTATGGTGTTTGAATGGTTTATTCCTGCAGCAATTTGCAGCATTGGTATATTCGTAGGATTATTAATTCGTTCCTTTGATTATGATGAAGGTTTCCATGTGAAATTAGATGTTATCAAAAAAACGGAACGTGCATGGAGAGGTGAGAAATAATGGCTAAAGTGGATACATCTTTACCGTTAGAATATCAAACGGAACAGAACCGTTTAAATATTCTAGGTTTCTGGATCTTCTTAGGTGCTGAAATTGTATTATTTGCATCTTTGTTCGCAGCTCATGGTTCTTTAAAGGATAACTTTGCAGGTGGGCCTACTCCTGATGAGTTGTTTGTATTAAAAGATGTTATGATTGAAACATTGCTTTTGTTAACAAGTAGTTTCACATGTGGTGTTGCTATTTGGCATATGCGCCGTCATAATTTAAAAGGCTTGATTACTTGGATGATCATTACCTTATTATTAGGTGCAGGTTTCGTATTTTTTGAAGTAAATGAGTTTATTCATTATGTGCATGAAGGTGCAACGATGCAAACAAGTGCCTTCCTATCAAGTTTCTTTGTATTGCTAGGAACACATGGACTTCACGTATCTGTCGGAATTGGCTGGGCAATTTCCATCATTATTCAATTAGCAAGACGCGGCTTAACGCCGACGACTGCGCGTAAAACATTTATTATCAGCTTATATTGGCACTTTTTAGACGTGGTGTGGATTTTCATCTTCACATTCGTTTATTTAGCAAGGATGGTGTAATAGATGGCGAAAAATCATGAAAATGAAAAGTTTCCAGTAAGTCATATTGCAGGCTTTATCGTTTCATTATTGCTTACATTTGCAACAGTTGGAGCGGTAAAGTACACTGATTTGCCAGTAATAACTATTATGTGGATTATTGGGGCATTGGCAGTAATTCAGGCGATACTTCAGCTGTTTATGTTTATGCATTTAACAGAAGGTGAAGGAAAAGTACAATTGATTAATATTATATATGCATTCTTTTGTGCCATCGTAGTAGCAGCAGGTACTATTTGGGTAATGACATCAGGACATGTACATTATTAAGTTGATTTAATATTTACGAAAAGACCTTATCTATACTTTCATTTATTCAGAAACTGCTGAATAAAGGTATGGATGAGGTCTTTTTCTGTAATTATAGAAGTAAGTGTTACTGCTTTAAAATTATAAATTAAAAGTCTATAGAGACCTTATCTTAAAGAAGTGTTGGAAAGTTAAAATGGTACCGTTCTCTTTTATGATATATGAAATAACTTATGGCTAAGATATAACAAATTTTTTAAAAAACATTGACGAGATATAAATAAATGTTAAAATTAGATGAGAAATAAATGATAATGAAAATCATTTACGATGAATAGTTAATATAGGGGGGAAACAAAAGAGTTGTCTAATGCTCAATATAGAAGATGAAATTAAGATATTTAGTAATTGCACTTATTGTATTATCCATTATTTCTTTATTTGTAGGAGTAATTGATATAAATCCGTTAAGTATATGGAAACTTACAGATGATCAAAAGGAAATACTCTTTATTAGCAGGTTCCCCCGTTTAATCAGCATTATTATTGCAGGCATGAGCTTAAGTATCTGCGGTCTTATTATGCAGCAGCTTACAAGAAATAAATTTGTTTCTCCAACCACTGCTGGCACAATGGATTGGGCAAGATTTGGCATATTAGTGGCTTTGATGTTGTTTACTTCAGCAACGCCAATTGTAAAAATGTTTATCGCATTTTTATTCGCATTAGTTGGTACGTTTTTGTTTATGCAAATACTTAATCGCATTAAATTTAAAGATTCTATTTTTATTCCGCTAATTGGTTTAATGTTAGGTAACATTATTAGCTCTATCACCACTTTTTTTGCATTAAAATATGATCTAGTGCAAAATATGTCTTCATGGCTTCAAGGTGATTTTTCCTTAATTATGGAAGGTCGCTATGAGTTATTATACATAAGTATCCCTGTAGTTATTATTGCGTATCTATATGCGAATAAATTCACAATCGCAGGTATGGGGGAAGATTTCGCTACAAATCTTGGCTTGCGTTATAAGAGCGTCGTTAATATTGGATTAACTATTACCGCATTGGTTTCATCTGTAGTCATCTTAACTGTTGGCATGATACCATTTTTGGGATTGATTATTCCCAATATTGTATCCATCTATAGAGGCGATAATTTAAAAAACAGTTTATTACATACAGCTGTATTAGGTGCCGTTTTTGTTCTTGTATGTGATATATTGGGACGAATCATTATTTACCCATATGAAATATCTATTGGAGTGATGGTTGGTGTAATAGGAAGTGCCATCTTCTTATATTTATTGTTAAGGAGAAAGAAATATGAAGCAGCCTAAAACTAAATTGATCATTCTATTTTTTGCAGCAATTGTTTTAATAGCAATATTTATGTTGATAAAAGTGACTCCTTACAATGCCGGATATGTTTTACCAAGAAGAGCGATTAAAATTATAGCGATTATTTTGACAGGAGGATGCATTGCGTATACCTCGATGGTGTTTCAAACTATTACAAATAATCGCATATTAACGCCAAGTATATTGGGGTTAGATTCTCTTTACCTATTTATACAAACCATTGTCATTTTCTTTTTTGGGTCAAAAAATTTCACCATGATGAACAGTAATGTAAACTTTTTAGTTTCTGTAGGGATTATGATTTTATTTTCAAGCATTCTCTATGTGATTTTTTTTAAAAGAGAATCTCAAAATATATTATTGCTTTTGCTTGTAGGAATTATATTAGGGAGTTTTTTTCAAAGTCTTTCTTCCTTTATGCAAATGTTGATAGATCCCAATGAATTCCTTATTGTTCAAGATAAAATGTTTGCTAGTTTTAATAATATTAATACAAATATTTTATTGATAAGTATCATTATTGTTGCCGGAGTTGTCGTCTATACTTTAAAATTCAGCAAATTTTTTGATGTTATGTCATTAGGCAAAGATCAAGCGATAAATTTGGGAATTGATTATGAGCGGGTTGTGAAAAATATGTTGATTGTAGTGGCTATTCTCGTATCAGTCGCAACTGCATTAGTTGGCCCTATAACATTCTTAGGCTTGCTTGTTGTAAATCTTGCTAGGGAATTTATGAAAACATATAAACATAACTATTTAATCGCCAGTTCTATTTTGTTAAGCATTATTGCACTAGTTGGCGGCTTGCTGATTGTAGAAAGAGTATTTACATTTTCCACTACAATAAGTGTCATTATTAATTTTATTGGGGGAACATATTTTATCTATTTACTTTTAAGGGAGAGGAAAGCATGGTAAAGGTTAAAAATGTAAGCAAACAATTTGGCGGAAAAAATGTCCTTGAGAATGTTTCCCTTTCAATTGAAAAAGGAAAAATAACTTCTTTTATTGGTCCTAATGGTGCAGGAAAAAGTACATTATTATCTGTTATAAGCAGGCTGACAAAAGCGGACAGTGGAGAAGTATTGATAGATGGAGTAGATATAAATAACGAAAAAAGCAATGTTTTAGCAAAAAAAATCTCCATATTAAAACAGTCGAATCATATAAATCTCCGATTAACAGTAAAAGAACTTGTTGGATTTGGCAGGTTTCCATACTCACAAGGAAAACTGACAAAAAAAGATGAGCAATTTGTAGATGAAGCAATTAAATATATGGAATTAGACTCCATACAGCATAAATTTTTAGATGAGCTCAGCGGTGGTCAGAAGCAGCGAGCATATATAGCGATGGTTATTGCTCAAGACACAGAGTATATTCTGTTGGATGAGCCTTTAAATAATCTTGATATGAAACATTCTGTACAGATTATGAAAGTGTTAAGAAGATTAGTAGATGAACTGGGAAAAACAGTTGTTATTGTTATCCATGATATTAACTTTGCATCGGTTTATTCTGATAACATCGTGGCATTAAAAAATGGAGTTATCGTAAATAATGGATCAGCAAGATCGATTATCAATAGCAAGGTATTAAAAGATATATATGAAATGGAAATGCCAATAGAAGAGATTAACAATCAAAAGATATGTGTTTATTTTGCATAATAGTTTTGTATATTAGTTGATTTGCTAAATGAAGGCAGCTGATGGTAGCGGTACATCAAAGAAAGGAGGTAGTGCTGTTATAGACAAAATATTCCAGATTTAAAGACGTTATTTTGATAAACCTGGAATAAATAAAAAGTTAGACTGTGCAATTGTCATAATAACACTACCATTAGATAGAAATAGAAAAGTTAACTTAGATATTCTGCAAAATATCTAAAATTAATACTATTTCATAATACCTAATCATAGGATATTCTGTGCTTCTTTGCAATGAAATCAATTTAAATAATATAAATAATTTCATTAGGAGTGTCAAAATTGAAAAAAAAATTATCTATTATATTTTTAACCATGATTCTAGCAATTTTAACGGCATGCGGAAAAGATGCTGCCACTAGTTCAGAGCCGAAAGAAAGTGCTGCTGAACCAACTGAAGTGACCATTAAACATGAGTTAGGAGAAGCAAAAGTAAAAGTAAATCCAAAAAATGTTGTTGTATTTGACTTTGGTATTTTAGATACATTAGATAAATTAGGAGTAGAAGTAACAGGTGTTCCTCAGCAAAATGTTCCAGAATATCTATCAAAATATAAAGACTCTAAATATAAAAATGTTGGTGGCTTAAAAGAGCCCGATTTTGAAGCAATTAGTGAATTGGCGCCAGAAGTTATTTTCATTTCTGGAAGACAATCAGATGCATATGAAGAGTTAAGCAAAATTGCACCAACTGTTTATGTAGCAGTAGACAGCAATAACTATGTAGAATCTTTTAAAAATAATATGAATATTGTTGGAGATATTTTCGATAAAAAACAAGAAGTGACAGAAGAATTAGCAAAAATTGATGAGTCAATCGCGGGTATTAATGAAAAAGCAAAAACGTTAGATGGAAAATCATTAGTGGTATTAGTTAATGATGGAAGCTTAAGTGCATATGGTTCAAAGTCAAGATTTGGCATTATTCATGATGTCTTTGGTTTAGCCGCTGCAGATGAAAATATTAAAGCGTCTACACATGGACAAAGTGTATCATTTGAATATGTAGCAGAAAAAAATCCTCAGTATTTATTTGTAGTAGATAGAGGAGCTGTTGTAGGCGGCAATTCTTCAGCAGAGAAGGTTCTTGATAATAAATTAGTAAATGGAACAGATGCTGCTAAAAATGACCATATTATTTATTTAAATCCAAATTATTGGTATTTGTCTGGTGGAGGTTTAGTTTCTACAGCTGAAATGATCAAGGAAGTAGAAGCGGCGATTCAATAATAGCATAATAAAAAAAGAGGTTCCTTATAAGCGATTTAAGGAGCCTCTTTTTAGTGGAAAGAGAAGACATGCATATTGCAATTTTGTTATAAAGGAGACAAAATAAAAAGGGAGCAGGCAGTAAATATAATATAAAATTAGGATATGGGGGATAACGATGACAGTACGTTTTGGTATAATTGGAACAAACTGGATAACAGAGGCTTTTATTTCAGCTGCACAGCAAATAGAAGAATTTTCATTAACCGCTGTTTATTCACGCACAATAGAAAAAGGAGAAAGCTTTGCAGAAAAGTATGGGGCCGAACATGTTTTTACAGATTTGCAAACAATGGCCGAAAGTGATTGTTTAGATGCGGTATATATTGCTAGCCCTAACTCTTTGCATGCAGAGCAATCGATTCTATTCTTAAATAATCAAAAACATGTGCTTTGTGAAAAGGCTATGGCATCTAATGTGAAGGAAGTAAAAAAAGTGATTGCTGCTGCGAAAGAAAATCAGGTTCTTTTTATGGAAGCGTTAAAAACGACTTTGCTTCCTAATTTTCAAACCATTCAAAATAACATACATAGGGTTGGAAAGGTTCGCCGTGCATTTGCAAGTTATTGTCAATATTCTTCTCGTTATGATGCCTATAAAGAAGGCAATGTGTTAAATGCTTTTAAACCAGAGTTTTCAAATGGTGCTTTAATGGATATAGGAGTTTATTGCATTTATCCAATGGTTGTTTTATTTGGCAAGCCAACTGCTGTTACGGCTTCTAGTTATTTATTAGAGACTGGTGTCGACGGAGAAGGAAGTATCATTATGTCCTATAATGATATGGATGTTGTCATCATGTATTCTAAAATTACTAACTCTCATGTTCCTTCAGAAATACAAGGAGAAGATGGTAATATATTATTAGATCAAATGAATACACCGCAAAAGGTAGAAATTCATTATCGAAGTGGACAAAAAGAAGATATAACGCAGCCGCAAAAGGCAGAAGCGATGTATTATGAAGCAAAGGAATTTATTGATTTAATTCAAACTGGTCAAATAGAATCATCCGTTAATTCTTTTGATGTATCATTAGCTGTTATGGGGGTAATGGAAGAGGTGCGGAAGCAAACAGGCATTGTTTTTCCTGCCGATGCTCAATAAAGTGAACGATTTTTTCAATTGCTTGAAATAACTCGTATGATTTTTATTATGCATTAACGGGCTTTTGCCTTCCCTACCTAAGGGATTATAAGAGAAAACGAGAAAACTTAGGTGGATAGAAGCTTGCTGAGTAAAAGCCTGATATAAAAGTACACAGACTATAGTACCCATGCTATATCCATAGGCCTCTAGTAACAATCAGTGGGGGACGTGAAAAACCTCCACTGATTGAAGTTTCCATTTTTTTATTTGTGAAAACAAATGAAATAAAAATGATTGCATCTAAAATGATTATAAAAACTAGACAAACTAAAAAAAAAATCTATACTTTTTTGTTTATATTTAATATAGTAAATGTAAGCGTTATATAAATAAGATAACAAGGGAGCGGTATGGATGTCACTATTTGGAGCAATAGAAGCTGGAGGAACTAAATTTGTCTGTGCAGTAGGAACAGTTGATGGGAAAATAGAAGAAAGAATTTCTATTCCAACAAGAACACCAGAAGAAACGATACCTAAGGTAATTGCTTTTTTCCAGCAACATGTTATTGAAGCAATTGGTATAGGATCTTTTGGCCCAATAGATGTAGATAAAAAAAGCAATACATATGGAAATATTACAACAACACCAAAAACAGCCTGGAAAGATTATCCCCTTTTACAAACAATTAAGGATGCTTTTTCGATACCGGTAGGATTTAACACAGATGTTAATGTAGCAGCATTAGGAGAAGCAATTTTAGGAGCTGCTAAAGGGGTAGATAATTGTTTATATATAACAGTCGGTACTGGAATCGGGGCAGGGGCCTATATAAATGGAGAGCTGCTGCAAGGGCTAACCCACCCAGAAATGGGACATATTCTGGTAAGACGTCATCCAAACGATGCATATAAAGGGAGATGCCCTTATCATGCTGATTGTTTAGAAGGGCTTGCGGCAGGACCGGCAATTGAAGAACGATGGGGAAAAAAAGCAATTGAGCTTAGTGATAAAGAAGAAGTTTGGGATATGGAGGGGTTTTATATTGCACAAAGTTTAATGCAGTATATCTTAGTATTGTCTCCTAAAAAAATTATTCTAGGCGGCGGTGTGATGAACCAAACCCATGTCTTAACCTATATTTATAAGTATTTGCAAGAATTATTGAATGGATATTTATCCTTTGAAGAAATATCTACTAATATAAAAAACTATATTGTAAAACCTGGTCTTGGCGATAATGCAGGAATTACCGGCGCTCTCCTTTTAGCGGAAAAAGAATGGGAAGAAAGCAAGGCGTCTGCTGTACAATAAGCTGAAAAGAAAAATCTGTTCACGAACTGTGGGCAGATTTTTCTTTTTCTAATTTAACAATTTCTAATTCACTTTCGACTTTAAACGTTTTTTTGATAATGAATCCAAATTTTTTGTATAGTTGAATAGCAGGAACGTTTTTAGCAGCAGTATGAACAAAGAACTGCTTTGAACTAGAATTTAACAGAGAGACAAGCAACTTGGAAGCAAAACCTTTGCCGAATAATGAAGGAAGAACAACAAGACGACATATTTCGATGGAACTGTCTGTTTCATTGTAAGATAATAGGGCTCCTAACCGTTCATTCTGATAGAGGCCAAGAAAAACTTCCTCAGCATTCATAATATCGTAAATATTTTCCTTTAAAGGAGGCAGATCTTTATAGTTAATTATGTTTGCCTCCACTAGATATGCAGCAGTTTGAACAGCTATTATCTCTTTTGCTGTTTCTATTACATTATGTTTCATTTTTATAATCATTTTATTTATGCTCCTTGTTTAAGCAACTGGGCCTTTTTTAATTATGACAACAATAAGAACAAAAGTAAGGGAATGGATTATTTTATGAACAAATTGTTTCTGTTCCATTAATAATGATTTAAATATAAACCAAATGCGTTGTCAAACCTCAAAAAAATAGGTTAAATGAGAGGAAATATAACTATATAAAGAAGAGGTGCAAATATGAAAGTTTTAGTGATAGAAGATAATGAAAGTGTTTGCTCCATGCTTGATATGTTTTTTTCAAAAGAAAATTTTGAAGGGAAATTTATTCATAATGGTTTAGACGGGTATCAGGAATTTTTATTCCATCATTATGATCTGATCGTTCTTGATTGGATGTTGCCAGGAATGGATGGTATAACTGTATGTAGGAAAATAAGGGAAAAAAATAAACAAATCCCAATTATCATGTTGACGGCCAAGGATTCTGAATCCGATCAAGTGCTTGGTTTGGAAATGGGTGCAGATGACTATGTAACAAAGCCATTTAGCCCCCTTGCTTTAACTGCAAGAATGAAAGCAATAACACGACGTTTTTATACACAAAATGGAGAAGAAGAAGTAATTGATGCAGGTGCTGTAGAAATTAATAAAGAAACACGGGAAGTATTTATTCATGGAAAACTAATTTCGAATCTGACACCTAAAGAATTTGATATCCTTTCCTTTTTTGTGCAGCATCCGAAACAGGTATTTACTAGGGAGCAGATACTGGATCAAGTATGGGGGTTTCAGTTTTATGGAGACGATAGAACCGTTGATGTGCATATCAAGAGATTAAGAAGAAAAATCGGCCGTGATAACCAACCATTTTTTCATACAATTTGGGGGGTAGGTTATAAATTTGATGAAACGGTGGTAGCGAATGAGAATTAAATATATTTATCAGCAATTAATTAGCCATATTAGTGTTATAATTGTTGCGTTTTTAGTTGTAAGTCTTGTTTTTACCCATTATGTGGAGAAAATTGTCCTCACATTAAAAGGACAAGAGCTATATGAGTATGGAGTAAACATATTAGATGATCTGCAAAATACGTCTGTGCTAAATCCTGGTGAAAATACTCTTTATAATTATGCAAATGTTTTGGGAGCAAGAGGAATAAGTTTCGGGCTATTTGATACGAAAAAAAATAAGTTAGTGAATATTGGCGGAGAAATTTCTATCACCAATTCAGAATGGAATAAAATTAGAGACGGAAAAGGTACTGTAATTAAACGTAGTACGTACCGCAGCAATAAGGAAGTGACATTGGTTGCTATTCCCTATAAAGTCGATGGAGAAGTAGCTGGCGGGATTGTCTTAACATCACCATTAAGCGGTTCTAGAGAAATGATCAGTCAAATTAATCGTTACTTAGTGTATACGGTATTTTTTGCCTTCGGAGTAGCCCTGCTTTTAAGCTTTTTGCTATCTCAAATTCATGTAAAGCGCATAAAGAAACTCCAAGAAGCCACAAGTGCTGTTGCGGTCGGCAACTACGATGTAAAAGTGCCTTCCTCCAATTTTGATGAAATTGGCGAACTTGCCAACGATTTTAATAGCATGGTAGATAATTTAAAGGAATCAAAAGAGGCGATAGATGCATTAGAAAATAGAAGAAGACAATTTATGTCAGACGTGTCCCATGAATTGCGAACACCGTTAACTACTATAAGTGGTGTAATTGAAGGCTTAACAAATAATATGATACCAGAAGCAGCAAAGGAAAAGGGGCTGCGATTAGTAAGCAAAGAAGCAAAACGGCTCATTCGTTTAGTAAATGAAAATTTAGATTATGATAAAATTCGTTCTAATCAAGTGGTGCTAATGAAAGAGAATATTCAACTGCAAGAAGTGTTAGAGATTATTCAAGAGCAGCTTTACACACAAGCAGAGGAGAAAAAGGTAGAAATTCATATTGTTGTAAAAGAGGATATCGTAATATTCGCCGACTATGATCGTTTAATCCAAATTATTATTAATATTACAAAAAACAGCATTCAATTTACAGAAAATGGATCCATATGGCTCCGCGGTTATGAGACCCAAGAAAAAACAGTTATCGAGATTGAAGATACAGGCATTGGAATGGAAGCAGCAGAAATCGAAAATATTTGGAAAAGATTTTATAAAGCTGATATTTCCCGTACTAATACGCCATACGGTGAGTTTGGTTTAGGCTTATCCATTGTTAAACAGCTAGTGCAATTCCATGAAGGAGAGATTAAAGTAGCAAGTGAAAAAGGAGAAGGAACTAAATTTACCATTACTTTTCCTAAAAATAAATAGGTATAGGATGCCAGCTCTTTTCCTTTTTATTAAAAAATGAAGGAAGAGAGTTTTTTATAGGGCAAAAAATAGAGGAAACTTCTTAGATTGGTCTTCATTATTTCTATGACTTTTCAAAGTTTGTTAATAATTTATTCATAACTAATGGTTATTATGTGAATATAGAGTAGTTGACAACATGGATGCAACAAACCACAGACATTTAAAGTGATTGTTAAGATATAGCATAAAAAATAAAAATAGAGCATGATATAAAGGAGGCATATCTCATGAACGAATGGGAAAAAGATGAAACAAATAAAAATTTGCCGGAAGATAAAAACACTATAGAAACTAATGGGGGAAATAGTGAAGCAAACATAAAGGAAGAGCATCCATTTGGCATAGAGAATAATGGGGAAGCAGATAGACGTATGGGAATAGTGGAGAATAAATTGAAAGAAGAGGAGTCAGGAGAAAAAGAAATCAACACTTTTCAAGATAACTCAGTAAGAGATGAGGTACAAGCGGAAGAAATGATAGCAGCATCCAGAGAAGAGCAGGAGCTGCAACGGACTAAATACCAGCAAAAGAGCACAGCAAAAAAACCAAAGTTAAAAGGTGTTTTTTCCTTGCTTGCGGCTGGGATTTTAGGTTCTACATTAACTTTTTTTACAATTCCATATACAGATATATATAATGAGAAATATGATAAAATGCAAGAAAAGGTGGAAAGCTTATCAAAAAAAGTTGAAAATAGCAGCAGTACAACAAGCGGAATTAAAGCAGAAACGACTTCAGCTACAGCTTCTTCTGAAAGCACATCGACTTCGATTGCTGATATGGTTGAGAATTCTTCTAAAGCAATAGTGGGCATTGTTAATTTACAGCAGCAAACAAGTCAATTTTCTCAAAGTTCTGGTGAAGATGTAGAAAGCGGATCAGGATCTGGAATTATTTTCAAAGAGGATTCTAAATATGCTTATATAGCAACAAACAATCATGTAATAGAAGGTGCGAACAGTTTAGAAATATCTCTTTATAATGGAGACAAAGCAGAAGGGAAATTAATTGGGGCAGATGCTTTAACAGATCTTGCTGTTATAAGAATCGATGCCAAATATGCAACAGATACCATTAATTTTGGAGACTCTTCTACATTAAGGCCTGGTGATCAAGTTTGGGCGATTGGAAATCCACTTGGTTTAGATTTATCAAGAACTGTTACACAAGGTATCGTAAGTGCTGTTGATAGAAGCATTTCTGTTACTACCTCAGCAGGAGATTGGGATTTTAATGTCATTCAAACAGACGCTGCTATTAACCCTGGGAACAGTGGTGGTGCTTTAATTAATTCTTCAGGTCAAGTCATTGGTATTAATAGTTTGAAAATTTCTGAAGATGGTGTAGAAGGATTAGGGTTTGCTATTCCAAGTAATGATTTACTTCCAATTGTAAATGAAATTATTGAAAAAGGAAAAGTGGAGCGTCCTTATTTAGGAGTAGGTTTAGCAAGTTTAGAAGAAGTTCCGCGTATGTATTTGCAAGATTTGCCTAATAATGTAACACAAGGGGTAATGGTAACGAATATTGATTCTAATTCTGCTGCTGCAAAAGCAGGTCTGCAAGTGCAAGATGTGATTGTTTCAATAAATGATAAAAAATTAGAAGGCTCTTCTGATTTAAGAAAATATTTATATACCAAAGTGGAAATTGGAGATACGGTAACGATAAAATATTATCATGAAGGCAGCCTAAAAACCACTAAAATAAAGCTGACTAGCAATACAACGGCTAGCAATTAAATATTTATCCACTAATCAGATGGCTATATACCATCTGATTAGTATGTGTAAAACAATTTCCTCCTTGTTTTCCTCTTTATGGTAAATAAATTTGTAAAAAAATTAATTTGTTAATAGTTTAGTCATAAATTTATGGTAAAATTCTTATGTGTCCTTATTGGACTGGCAAGTTAATGATAATAGGAACTATCAACAAATAAAAAGAGCATCAGAAAGGATTAAAAATGAAAAAAAATAAAAAGATATTATTTTCAATTTTAGGCGCTGTTTTAATTGCCCTAATTATAGTGGCAGTAGTTTTAGTACAAAAAAATAATACAGCTGCAACAGTAGATGGAGAAAAAATCTCAAAAAGTGAATTGAATGAAGCTCTAAACACTCAATATGGCTCTACTATTCTTGATTCTTTAATTGCAGATAAAATCGTTGACCTTGAAGCAGATAAGGAAAATGTTAAGATAACGGATAAAGAAAAGAAAGCTGAAATGGATACTTTAATTGAGTCCTACGGCGGCGAAGAAGCATTTAATTCTGCTTTAGAAACTAATAATGCATCAAAAGCAGATATTGAAGAGCAAATGGTTCGTTACTTAAAAATAAAAAAATTATTAGAACCAAGCATTAAAATTACAGATGATGAAATAAAAGCATATTTTGAAGAAAATAAAGCAAATTATGACCAAGCAGAGCAAGTGGAAGCAAGTCATATTTTAGTTGCAGATGAAAAAACAGCTAAAGAAGTGAAGAAAAAATTAGATGAAGGTGGAGACTTTGCAAAACTTGCCAAAGAGTATTCTACTGATACAGCAACAAAAGAAAATGGCGGTGAGCTTGGCTACTTTACTTCAGGACAAATGGCAGCAGAATTTGAAAAAGCAGCTTTTGCTATGAAAGTGGACGAAATCAGCGATCCAGTAAAAACGGATTACGGATATCATATTATTAAAGTAACTGGCCATAAAGATGCTGTCTCAGCTAAACTTGAAGATCATAAAACTGAAGTTAAAGAGACTTTATTAGAATCAAAACTTCAAACAGAATACAGCACATGGTTAACAGAGAAAAAGGAAAAATATAAAATTAAAAACTATCTTAATGATTAATAAAATTAGTAGACAAGAGGCCATCCTTATTAAGGGCGGCCTTTTTTTTGTTGAAAAAAACTATATTAGCTTAACGGCTCTATATCTACATTTTCAGGAAGCTGAAATGGATTTTTTTGATTAATATGATCATAAAAGAAAATTCCATTTAAATGGTCAATTTCATGTTGAAAAACGACTGCTTCAAAACCCCTTAATTTGATTTTCATTTCTTCCCCATTAAGATTAAATGCCCTTACAGTAATCTTTTTATAGCGAGGAACATAGCCGACAATCGGGCGATCAATTGATAAGCAGCCTTCGCTGTCTGGAATAAAAATCATGCTTGTCGAATGTGCAATGATTTTAGGGTTAATTAATGTATATTCGAAATCTTCCCCATTGCTGTTTTTTATATATGCTGCAAACATACGTTTATTTAAGCCAATTTGATTAGCGGATATGCCCACTCCAGGTCGTAGTTGGTGTTTTTTTGCGATTTCTGGATTTTGGCTGTTTTTTAAATATTGGAGCATGCATAATAATTCTTCTTTATCTTCTTCGGTTGGCGGCAAGGAAAGTTTCTTTGCTTTTTCCCTCAGTATGGGTGCTCCTTCTCTTATAATATCGTTCATTACTAACAGATAGTCTTTTGTAAATTTGCTCATTATCTTATCATCTCCATCAATATTTCTTATTAAAAAATAGCAAAAGTAATACAAGATGTCTATTGTTCTATACTAATTTAAAGTTGGAAATAAAATTGAAAAATATTGATAATTTATACATATTTATGTATGCAGGGGAGAGCATAAAAAGGATGCAAAAAAATGGTAGATATCAAATAGGAGGTTTTAGAATGAAAAAGATGTTCATTCTTTTATTAATGGCAGCAGGAGTTATCTTTTCTGCAAATATGGGGAACGTTTACGCAGCACCAACAGCTCCCCAAGAAAATGAAAAAGTAAACTTAGAAGATGGGGAATTTTTAAAAAAAATGGCAGAAAATCTGGGCATTAATACAAAGGATAAGGATAGCGCTACGATAAAAAAAGAAATACATGAAACGCTTATCAAAATGGAAGCAAAAAAATTAGGAATAAAAACAGAAGGAAAAGATATAAAACAAATCGCTATGGAAGTGCATGAAACAAATTTAAAAAATGAAGCCAAAAAGCTTGGCATTAAAACAGATAATAAAGATATTAGACTTATTATGAAAGAAGTATTTGAAGCAAAGATTGCAAAAAAAGCAAAGGAACTGGGCATTGATACAAAAGGCAAAAAAATGGAGCAGCTTGCAAAAGAAGTTCATGAAAAAATGATCTATACAGAAGCGAAAAAATATAATGTAAAAACAGAGAATAAGGAAATTAATCAGATTGCAGATGAAGTAAGGGAAAAACAAATTATAAAAGCAGCTGAAAAACTAGGATTAGATACTAAAAATAAAACAGCAAAAGAATTATTAAAAGAAATGATGATGAATTATCCGGAAGAAGTAAAAAAGTTAAAACTTTTACCCTTTCATGAAAAGGTAGGAATGCATAGACATGGAGGGTTTAAACACTCCTAAAGGGAAAGTGAAAAATATCCATTTTGTATGTCTATTATCCTTTTTTTTGAGGAATTCAGTATGTTGTTTTTCCTATAAACAACCTGTTTTTTTATTGTCTTGTCAAACCTAATATCTATTTTTGCAAAAATGATGCATTAATAAATGTTATTTTTTAAAATGATTAGTATGCTTAGTTTGATAGCAAAAAAATTTAGTGAAATGACCTTGCTCGTTCAAAGAAGGCTTCTTTATATTAATCGTTTAAAAAGAATACGATTATGGGTATTGGTAAATAAAGATAAAGTTTTTATAGATAGGGCAATGGGGAATGGTATAGGAGGATGGCAAATTGAAGCAAAATTCCAAACTACGAATTACAGAAAAAGATGAAAATATTTACAAAGCTTTATGTGATTTGTATAAGGAAAGGGGAAAGAGTACAGGGATTGGTCCTACAGAGATTGGTTTAAGAGTTGGCAGAGATTCATATGATGCATCGGCTTATTGTAATGCATCACTAAAAAAACTTATTCAATTTAATAAAATTGAAAAAATAGACAATGGAAAATATATTCCATTATTGAATTGAGAGATGAACAAAAAAGCTAGAATTGATATTATCCCCTTTAAGTA